>DATBPE010000040.1:0-43826 GCA_036561505.1 Solirubrobacteraceae bacterium | reverse complement strand
GGGTATCGCGATGGGTCTGATCAAGGAGGGCGATGACTACACCGTGCTGACCGACATCGCCGGTGTGGAGGATCACCTCGGCGACATGGACTTCAAGGTCGCCGGCACCGAGCGGGGCATCACCGCACTGCAGATGGACATCAAGATCTCCGGTGTCACCTTCGAGATCCTCAGGGACGCCCTGGCGCAGGCCAAGGAGGCACGCACGTTCATCCTGGGGAAGATGGCCGAGGCGATCGGGACCCCGCGCGAGCAGCTCTCCCAGTACGCGCCCCGGATCCAGACGATCCAGATCGACCCGTCGCAGATCGGTCTTTTGATCGGCAAGGGCGGCGAAACGATCCGCGGGCTCTCTGAGGAGTTCGAGTCCCAGATCGACGTCAACGACACCGGCCAGGTGCTGATCTACTCAGCCAACGGCGAGCTCGCCGACGAGCTGCTCGAGCGGATCCGGATGATGATGAAGGAGGTCGAGGTCGGCGACGAATACGCCGGCAAAGTCGTCAAGACGACGACCTTCGGCGCGTTCGTCGAGCTCGCCAAGGGCACCGACGGGCTGCTTCACATCTCAAACGTCTCGCCCGGTCAACGGGTGGACACCGTCGAGGATGTGCTCAACAAGGGCGATGAGATCAACGTGCGCGTGGTCGAGGTCGACCGCGAGCGCGGACGGATCGGTCTGCGTCTCGCCGACGATCCGGACATCGCCGGCAAGAGCGCCGAGGAGCTCGCGGCGGCAAGCGCGGCTTCGCGTCCGCCTCGTGACTCCGCGGCACGTAACGGCCGTGAGAGCGGCGGCTCCTCCTACGAGCGCGGCTCGGGTCGTCCCCGCCACGGCGCCGGGCGTGACCGGCGCTGAGTAAGCCGCCGCGGGGGCAGTGGCGCTCACCGAGAATCCCAGAGCAGCGGCTGTAATGAGGATCGGTGAGCACCGCATCAGCACCCTCACATCGGGAGTGCGCGTGGTCAGCGAACCCGTACCCGGGGTTCGCTCGGTCGCGCTCGGGTTTCTGATCGCCACCGGCTCGGCCTCGGAGACCGACGAGCAGGCGGGGATCTCCCACCTTTTGGAGCACATGCTCTTCCGCGGTACGGCGCGCTACGGCTCCAGTGAGATCGACGAGATCTTCGACGCGATGGGCGCGGAGATCAACGCCGGCACCGACAAGGAGGCGACCTCGCTGTATACGCGGGTACTGGACCGCCACCTAGAGCGTGCGCTGGACGTGATGAGCGACATGATCTGGCACCCGTCTTTCGGTGAGCTTGAGGCAGAGCGCGAGGTGGTGCTCGAAGAGATCGCGATGTATGAGGACGACCCGCAGGAGAAGGTGTTCGACCTGCTCGGCGCGGCGATCTTCGGATCCCATCCGTTGGGGCGCCCGGTCATCGGTGAGGCATCGGTGATCGCGGCCAGCACACGCGATCAGCTCAGCAGCTTCCACGCCGGACGCTACGTTCCCGGTGATGTAGTGATCGCGGCCGCCGGTTCGGTCGACCACGACGAGCTGGTGGCGATGGTGCAAGCCCGCGACACCGAGTCTCGGCAGCTCACCACGGCTGTGAACGGCTCCCCGCCGCAGGACGCACCGGCGGCGGTGCGCTTCGAGCGCAAGGACACAGAGCAGTACCACGTATGTCTCGGCGGCCCGGGGATCGGGCGTGAAGACGAGCGGCGCTTCGCGTTGCGGCTGCTCGACAACGTGCTCGGCGGAAGCGCCTCCTCGCGTCTGTTTCAGGCGATCCGCGAGCGCCACGGGCTGGCCTACGCGGTCTTCTCCTTCTCAAACCTATACGCCAAGACCGGTGAGGTGGGGATGTATCTGGGAACCCGCCCGGAGAATCTGACGCAGGCTCTGGGTGTGCTCGGGGAGGAGCTCGAGCGCTTCGGACGTGACCCGGCCACCGCCGAGGAGCTCGACCGCTCCCGCGAGAACGCCAAGGGCAGGATCGCGCTGTCGCTGGAGTCGACCTCCGCCCGCATGAGTCGCCTCGGCTCCGCGGTGCTGGGGCAGATGCCGATCCTCTCCGTCGAGGAGGTGATCGAGCGCGTAGACGCGGTGACGATCGAGGACCTGCACGAGTTGGCGCGTGAGCTGTTTGACCCGACGCGGCTGTCAGTCGCGGCGATCGGACCGCAGGAGGACGTTCTCCGCGACTCTCTGCACTCCCTGCAGGGAACCAGAGCATGATCGACGTCGTAGTCTCAGGCGCCGCCGGGCGGATGGGTAAGACCGTGTGCGAAGCCGTCGAAGCGGCCACGGACATGGAGCTCATCGGACGAGCCGATCCACTGCTCGCCACCGCGCTAGCCGAGCTGTTGAGCAGCGAACGCCCGCCCGAAGTCGTGGTGGACTTCTCAAGACCGGACACGGCGCTAGCAAACGCGCTGGATTGCGTGCAGGCAGGAGTGCACGTCGTGATCGGCACCACCGGGTTTGACATCGAGCCGTTGCGCAGCGCGCGCAGCCCCGAGGGTGTGACCCAGGCGAATGTGCTGATCGCCCCGAACTTCGCTATCGGCGCGGTGCTGATGATGCGCTTCGCCGAACAGGCCGCTAAATACATGCGCAAGGCCGAGATAGTGGAGCTACACCACGACGGCAAGCTCGACGCGCCCAGCGGCACCGCGGCGCGCACCGCGCAGCTGATGGCCCAAGCCGCCGGCGGGGAGCATCCGCCGATCCACTCGGTGCGCCTGCCCGGGCTGGTGGCCTCACAAGAGGTGATCCTCGGGGATCTCGGACAGACGCTAACGATCCGCCACGACACAACCAGCCGCGAGTCGTTCATGCCCGGGGTTCTGCTCGCCGTGCGCCGCGTCGGGGCACTCCAGAGCTCGCCGGTCGTGGGGCTCGAGCATCTGCTGTTCTAAAGTGCAAATCCCAAAAGAGATGGCGCGAGGCGATGTACGCACGAGCGATCCCGCTTCTGCGGGAGTGCTCCTCGCCGTCACCGACCACGCCCTGGAGCGCTTCTGCCAGCGGGTCGCAAGGCGTCGCGGCGAGCTAACCGTGCTCACCCTGTGGGAGCAACAACGGCTCAGACCGGCTCGTGTACCAAAGCGCTTCACCGATGCTTTGGCGCAACCGAGGAAACACCGGTGCTGAGTACGAGCTCTGAAAGACGCGTATAACGTGCCCTTGCGTCGCGGCGGCTGAGCGCTAGTTCCAGCGCCGCGGGCTCCCCGACGACCACACACACCTGCTCGGAACGGGTGACAGCCGTATACAGCAGGTTGCGGGTGAGCATGATCCCGTGCGAGCGGGCCAGCGGCACAACGATCGCCGGCGCCTGGGAGCCCTGGGACTTGTGGATCGAGATGGCGTACGCCAGCTGCACGGTCTCGAGCGCCGCCACCGGCAGTGTCAGCTCGCGCCCGTCATCGGTCGCCAGACGAACCCTTTCGCTGTCGGGGTTGTGCTCCTCGATCACCCCGACCTCGCCGTTCATCAGTTCGTGTTCGTGGTCGTTGCGGGTCTGAATGACGCGATCGCCGACGCGCAGGCCGCTGTCTGCGATCGGTTTGCCGCGGGGATTCAGCCGCGCCCGCAGCTCCGCATTGATCGCGTCGATCCCGACCGGGCCGCGGCGCATCGGGGCGAGCACCTGAATCTCGATCTTCGGATCAAAGCCGTAGTGGCTGGCCAGACGTTCGCTGGCCAGTGAGATCACTTCGTCGAAGATCGCCTGCTGCTCCTCCACGCGGATGAAGAAGAAGTCCCGGATCGTGTCCGGGTCGTGGCTCGTCGGAGGCGGTTCGCCGCGGTTGATGGCGTGCGCCGCGAGCACGATCAGCGACCGTGCGGCCTGGCGGAAGATCTCGTTCAGGCAGGTCACCGGCACCTGCTCGCAGGCGATCAGGTCCTCGAGCACCCGGCCCGATCCGACCGGCGCCAGCTGATCGACATCGCCGACCAAGAGAACATGGGTGTGCGGGCCGACCGCGCACATCAGCGCCTGCGCCAGGCGGACACTGAGCATGCTCGCCTCATCCACGATCAGCATGTCGGCGCCCTCGATCGGCGTGTCCGCGTCGCGCGCGAAGCCTTCGCCGGGCATCCACTCCAAGAGGCGATGGATGGTGCTGGCCGGTTGCCCGGTCGCCGCCGACAGGCGCCGTGCGGCCTTGCCGGTCGGGGCGCACAGCCGCACCGTACGGTCTTCGCTGCGCAGCAACTCGACGATCGCCCGCATGCTCATCGTCTTGCCCGTCCCCGGCCCGCCGGTGAGGATCGAAAGGCGGTTCTTGAGCGCCACCTGCAGCGCGTGCCATTGATCGTCGGTGGGCAGAAAGCCGCCGCGTGTGGGGCGGCGCACCCGTTTGAGTTTCAGCGTTGGCTTCGCAGCGATCATCTCGCGCACACAGCGCGCCAGCGAACTCTCGACCCGGTGAAGCCCGGTCTCGTAGATCAGCTGCTCGCCCTCCTGGCGCTCGATCACGATCGCACCGCGCTTGGCGAGTGACTTGATCCGTGACTCGGCGCTTCGTCCAAGTAGACGCGAGGCCTCCGCGCACAGCTGCCGGCGCGGCAGGTAGCAGTGCCCACCGAGCTCAGCGCGGCGCAGTGAGTGAAGCAGCCCGGCATCGAGGCGCGAAGGGGCATCCAGCGGTATCCCCATCGCTTTGGCCAGCGCGTCCGCGGTGGCGAAACCGATGCCAACCAGCTCGGTGAGGGTGTAGGGGTCTTTGCGCAGACGCTCGATCGAATCAGAGCCCCATGCCCTGTAGATGCGCGCGGCGACCGACGCCGATACTCCGTGCATCGCCAAGAAGATCCGCACCTCCCGCTGGGCGCCCTGCTCCTCCCAGGAGTCCACCGCGGCGGAGATCCGTGCCCGGCCGATGCCGGGGACCGTCAGCAGCGAGCGGTGCGGCTCACGGTCGATGATCTGCAGAACGTCGCTGCCGAAACGATCCAGCAGAAACGCGGCGCCACGCGGCCCGACGTGCTTGATCTGACTGAGATACCCGAGCAGCGCCAGTTCAGAGGTCGGCTCTCTGGTGAGGGCCTGCAGCGCATGGAATTGGCGACCGTGCTTGGGGTGCTCGCGCCAGTGGCCGCGCAGCGACACCGTCTCGCCTTCGTGTAGATGCGAGAGCGCGCCCGTCAGCACGAACTCATCACCCTCTTCGGTCAGAGCCTGCAGCACGGTGAAGTCGGTTTCCGGTGAGCGGTAGCGCACCGACATCACCTCGACCGTCAGGTCAACCGCGTCATCGATCTGCGTTACTGGGCTCATCGATCGAAGATAGCCAGCAATGCGGTCAGTAACACTTCAGCGCAAAGGCGTGGGATACTGGGAGTCATGATTGATCTAGGCACGATCCTCACCGCTGTTGTAACGCCATTCGACGCCTCGGGAGCGGTTGACGAGGAGTCCTTCGTTGCTCTGCTTCACCACCTGGCCGAGCACGGCTCGGACGGGTTCGTGGTCTGTGGCACGACCGGTGAGGCCGCCACCCTCTCCGACGAGGAGCATCTGAGGGTCATCGAATTGGCTGTCAGCGAGCGCCCTTCGGGGGCGAGCATCCTCGCCGGCACCGGCTCCAACGACACCCGCCACGCCGTGCATCTGACCGAGCGCGCCACCGAGATTGGCGCGGATGCGATGCTCTCGGTCGCCCCCTACTACAACAAGCCCTCCAGGCGCGGGCTTATCCGTCACTACCAAGCGGTCGCCGCCGCCACCGACAAGCCGACGATTCTCTACAACATCCCGGGCCGGACCGCGATCAACATGCCTCGGGATCTGCTGGCCGAGCTGGCCCAGATCGACGGGATCGAAGGCGTCAAGCAGGCAAACGCCCAGGAACTCTCGCTGATCGACGGTCTCGCCGTCTACGCCGGCGATGACGCGACGTTCGCCCATACGCTCGACATGGGCGGCGCCGGCGGCGTGCTGGTCGCCAGTCACATCGTCGGCGATGAGATGCGCAGAATGGTCGATGAGCCCGAGCACCGCTCAGAGATCGACGCGAGCCTCACCGACGTGTACGAGACGCTTTTCATGACCGCCAGCCCCACCTGCACGAAGGCCGCGCTGAACCTGCTCGGTCACAACGTCGGCGGGCTGCGCCTGCCGCTCGTGGAGGCCTCAGAGGATGAGTTGGACGCGGTCCGCGTGATGCTGACACGCCACGGATTGCTCGTGAGTTCCCGCGCGTGAGCGGGGCTCTGCGTGTCCTTGCCCTGGGGGGGCTGGGTGAGATAGGAAAGAACATGACGGTCGTGGAGTACGACGGCCGGATCGTCGTGGTCGACGTCGGTCTGCGCTTCCCGACGCCGGAGATGATCGGCATCGACCTGGTGCTGCCGGACTTCAGCTACCTGCGCGAACGCGCGAAGGACATCGAGGCGATTGTCATAACCCACGGCCACGAGGATCATCTCGGCGCGCTGCCATGGGTCATGCGCGAGCTCGCAGACCAGCACTCCCCGGTCATCTACGGCGGCGCCCTGACAGTGGCGATGGCGCGGTCAAAGCTTGAAGAGCACAAGCTCAGAGAGGTCGAGGTGCTCGAGCTCCAGACCGATCAGCAGATCGAGCTGGGCCCATTTTCGCTTGAGCTCATACACATGACCCACTCGATCCCCGACTCCTGCGCGGTGGCGCTGGACACAGAGCTCGGCAAGGTGCTGATAACCGGTGACTACAAGTTCGACCAGACCCCGGTCGACGGCCCGCCCGCGGACATGTCGCGTCTGGCCGAACTCGGGCGCGAGGGCGTGCTTTTGCTGTGCGGGGACTCCACCAACGTGGACCGGCAAGGATTCTCCCCCTCGGAGTCCGGTGTGGGTCCCCATCTGGAGGAGGTCTTCTCCCGCTGTGAGGGGCGGATCGTGGTGACCAGCTTCGCCTCGAACATCCACCGCGTGCAGCAGGTCGTCGATGCCGCCGAGGCACTCGGGCGCAAGGTGTCGCTGGTGGGCCGCTCGATGCGCAAGAACGTCGGCATCGGACGTTCGCTCGGGCACATCGAGGTCCCTGAGGGGATGCTCGTCGGTCCCCGCGAAATCGAGGACTTCCCCGACGAGCGGATCGTGATCCTCTCGACCGGCTCCCAGGGAGAGCCGCTGTCGGCGCTGCGACGGATGGCCTACCGCGACCATCCTCAGGTGGAGCTGCGCGACGGCGACACGGTGGTCTTCTCGGCCACCCCGGTGCCCGGCAACGAGCGCGCGGTGAACGAGACGATCGACCGTCTCTACCGCATCGGTTGCGAGGTGATCACGCCCCGTGACGCTCCCGTGCACGCATCGGGTCACGGTTACACCGAGGAGCTCAAGCTGATGCTCAACCTCGTCAAACCGCGTTACGTGATGCCATTCCACGGCGACTTCAAGCGCCTGAAGCTACACACACAGCTCGCCGAGGCGGTCGGGATCCCACCCGAGCACGCCTTCCAGGCCGACAACGGTCTGCCGCTGGACATCGACGAGCGCGGGGCCCGTTTCGGCACCCGCGAGCACTCGGGGATGGTGTTCGTCGACGGCGTGGAGATCGGCGACATGGCCGACGTGGCGCTGCGCGACCGGCGCATGCTCTCCGCCGACGGGATCTTCATCGTAGTGGCCACGATCGGCGAGCAGGACGGGCGCTCGGTGACCGAGCCGGAGGTGATCTTCCGCGGCGTGCCGTTTTTGGATCAGGCGGGGGAGCTCGTGGAGGAGATCCGCTCGACCGTGGAAGAGTCTCTGGTGCGCGCGGCTGAGGAGGAGATCCGCGAGACCGAGTTGCTGCGGCTGATGCTGCACGACGACTTGGCTGCGCTCGTCTATGACCGGCTGCGGCGCCGTCCGATGGTCCTGCCGGTCGTGATCGAGGTCTAGCTTCTAGCGGCGGTCGATTGCCTGGCCGGCTGCTTGCCCGCGGTGGCGCTCTCGTTAGCCACCAACGGCAGCGCCACGATAAAGCGCGCACCGCTGTGGAGATCCTCGCGTATGGCGGACGCCACCGTGACCGACCCGCCGTGCGCGACAGCGACCGCACGAACGATCGCAAGGCCAAGGCCGAAGGAGCCGCCTCGATCCCCGGCGCCCCGCACGAAGCGTTCAAACAGCGAGGAGGTCAAATGCTCGGGAACACCCGGCCCGTTGTCTTCCACGATCAGCCGGGCGTGACCGTCGCTTGCTTGGGTGCTCACCCACACCTCACAACCCGGCGCGGTGTGGCGCAGCGCGTTCTCGATCAGGTTCAGCGCGAGGCGGTGCAGCTCGTCCCGGGAAGCCCGCACGATCGCCGGCTGCACCTGCAGTGTGATCTCGTGGCTTGCGCTGACCGGCCCGAGCTCGGCGGCGGCCTCGACCACGACCTGGGCCAGGTCCACCAGCTCACGTTTGACGACCCGTCCAGTGTCGGTGCGCGCCAACAGCAGCAGGTCCCCGACCAGCCGGCGCATGCGTTGAGAGGAGCGCAACGCCGAACGGGCGGCGTCTCCCTGCTCGCCGTGCAGCGACTCCGCGAGCAGCTCGAGATTGGCCAGCACGCTGGTCAGCGGTGTGCGCAGCTCGTGCGAGGCGTCCGCCACGAACTGGCGCTGACGGGCAAGCGTCGCCTCGGTCTCGGCATGCGCGGAGTCAAGCTCACGGAGCATGCCCTGCAGGGTGCGCGCGAGTTCTGCGACCTCGTCCTCGGCCGTGGGCTGGGGCATCGTCAGGCTCGGGTCGCGGGTGCGCGCGATCTCGGCGGCGCTGCTGGTCAGCTGGGCGATCGGCGCCATCGCACGGCGGGCGATCGCCATCCCCGCAGCGAGGGCGAAAAGGGTGCCGATCAGGACCCCGGTCAGCAGGCCCAGCTCCACGCGGGCGATCGTGGCCTGTACGTCGGACAGCCGCCGGGCGTACTGCACGATGATGGTGCCGCCGACGGGGCCGTCGAAGGTCTCCGCACGGGCCGAAACACGGTAGCCGCCGACGTTCTTTTCGTTGGCCAGACCGAGTGGGGGAGCGCCTCTGTTCTGTTCCAGGACGGTGCCGGAGGGGGAGAGGATCCTGATGACCGCGTGCTCACGGGCGGCGAACGCGTTCAGGTCTGGCGGGTTCACGACGAGCAGTTTGTAGCCTTCCAGCCGGTTGCCGTGGATGGTTACCTGCAGCAGGCCGGCGAAATCACCGGCTGAGACGGCGACTTCACGATTGAAGTCGGTGCGGATGCGATGCACCGTCAGCGAGCCGACCGCCACCGCAAAGACGCACAGGATCACGAACGTGAGCAATGCAGAGACCGTGGCGAGGCGCACGCGGATCGGTAGGCGGTCGAAGTTCGCCGATACCTTTCGCGCCTGCCTATAAGACGCGCTGGCTACCTTACGCGCGAAGGACGTAGCCGGCTCCCCGGATCGTATGCAACAGACGAGGCTCCTCGTCCGCCTCGAGCTTGCGACGAAGGTTTGAGACGAACACCTCGATCGTGTTCGTGGTGGAGAACGGGTCATAGCCCCAAACCTCGTCGAGTAGCCGCTGACGGGATATCACGATGCGCTCGTTGCGCATCAGGTACTCGAGCAGTTCAAACTCGCGTTGGGTGAGGTCCACCGCCCGCTCGCCGCGCGCGACCTCGTGAGTGTCGACGTTCAGCGACAGATCGCCGACCCGTAGCGGCGCGGAGCCGCGCGGGGGACGGCGGCGCAGCAGCGCCCGCATGCGCGCCAGCAACTCCTGGCGCTCGAAGGGCTTGATCAGGTAGTCATCAGCGCCAGCGTCCAGTCCCTCCACGCGCGACTCCAGCGCGTCTCGTGCGGTGAGGATCAGAATCGGGACATCGTCGTGCTCGCGCAGGCGGCGCGCGACCTCCAGACCGTCCAGGCCGGGCAGCCCCAAATCGAGGATCACGAGATCCGGCGCGAACGTGCGGCCGTGCTCCAGGGCGGCCGGTCCGTCGGCGGCGGCTCGCACCTCGTAGCCCTCGATACGGAGCGAGCGCTGCAGTACCTGGGCGATGTCCTCGTCGTCCTCGACCACCAGAACGCGGGGTGCGCGGGGAAATTCATTCATATCCATGCCTCTTGTGTAGCGACGGCAACTAAAGCGATAGTAAGGAGTCCCGAGCAGGTTCCGCGACCTCGGTGTCGAAGTTGCGCGGGATGGCCAGCACTCGCAGGCGCGCTCCGGCGCGCAAATCCACCGCCGGGAGATCCCAGAGTAGACGTGGCGCTCCCTCACGCGCTCGCGCTCGCCGACGGCGCAGAACCCGCGGGATCTCCGCCCTGGGGCTCCCACGCGGGCTGCCGCGGCTAGGAGTGCTCGACGAGCGCCAGCGCGACGTGCTCGCGCTCGGCCTGCTGGCACTCGGGATCTATCTGGGATTCGTACTGTGGGGCGGCTGGGATGGCGGTCGCCTCGGCAGCGGCCTGAGTGTGGCACTCGGCTGGAGTGTGGGGCGTGTGCGTGTGCTCGCGCCGGTGGTGGCGCTGGTGAGCGGCACAACGATGCTGCTGCGCCCCGTGTTTCCAACCCTGCGTCCCCTTCGCACCGGGGGGATATGTCTTTTTGCCGCGATGACCCTGGCTCTGGCCGCAGGCACTCTGGGGATCAGCGCCGGCACCCCGCCACACGCCCCGGCCTCCGTTCAGTGGCACGCGGGCCTCCTTGAGACCCACGGCGGAATCGTGGGACAGGCGCTCTACTGGGCCGCCCATCACCTGGTGCAGACAGTCGGCGTGGACATCCTTGTCGTGTTCCTGTTCGTGGTCGGCGTGGTACTCCTGACCGGCGCCTCACTGGCGGCCGCCATCGCAAGCACGGGCTCCGGTCTTCTGGACACCACCCGTATGCTCAGTCAGCGCCGGGCACGCAACACCCCTGAAGCCACCGTGGGGCACAGTAGCGAGCGACTACAGCCCCCCGAGCCCCTACCCGAGGAGCTGATCGTCAGGGCCACCCACGTGGAGGCCCCCTCGCTCGATGAGGCCCAACCCGAGCTGGCACAGCAGTGGGACAGCGAGCCCGAAGAGCCATCCGATGAGCAGGCCGACAGCGCCGAGAGCATCCAGGCAGAGCAGGATGAGGAGCACGATCAAGAGGTTCTCGCCGGCGAGCTAGAAGAGGAGCACGCGCTGACCCCCCAGGGGCGCCTGCGCGACAGCGTCACCGAGGACCCCGACTTCGTCTGGAAGCTCCCCACCGCCGACCGTCTGCTGGCGCGTTCGACCGCCGAGCAATCGCGGCCTGACACCGCAGGGCAGGAGAAGACCGCCACCACCCTGGTGGAGGCTCTCGGTCACTTCGGGGTTCAGGCAAAGGTGATCGGGACGGTCGCCGGACCGCACATCACCCGCTATGAGCTGCGTCTGGCACCCGGCACGAAGGTCGCGAAGGTCACCCAACTGAAGGATGACCTCGCCTACGCGCTGGCCGCAACCGACATCCGCATCCTCGCGCCGATCCCCGGCAAGCAGGCCGTTGGCGTGGAGGTGCCCAACGCCAAGCGCCGCATGGTGAGACTCGGCGACGTCTTCCAGGAGCCGCCGAAGGACTGGTCGCCGTTGACTGTGTGGCTTGGCAAGGACGTGGCCGGCAAGGCGATCGGGGCGGACCTAGCGAAGATGCCCCACCTGCTGGTCGCCGGCACCACCGGCGCCGGCAAGTCCGGTGCGATCAACGCGATGCTCTGCAGTGTGCTGCTGCGTGCCACACCGCACGAGCTGAGGCTAGTGCTGGTCGACCCCAAGCAGGTCGAGCTCAACCACTACGAGTCGATTCCACATCTGTTGACACCGGTGATCACCAGTCCCCGGATGGCGGCCAACGCGCTACAAAACCTGGTACGTGAGATGGAGCAGCGCTACAGCATCATGTCGCTCTCGCGCACCCGCAGCCTGATCGAGCTGAACCGCTCGCGCGCGCAGCGCCAGGAAGCCCCGCTGCCGTACATCCTGTGTGTGATCGACGAGCTCGCCGACCTGATGATGGTCGCACCCGCCGATGTAGAGGACTCGATCATCCGACTCGCTCAGAAGGCGCGCGCCGTCGGTATACATCTGGTGCTCGCCACGCAGAGCCCCCGGGTGGATGTGATCACCGGCATGATCAAGGCCAACGTTCCCTCCCGCATCGCCTTCTCGGTCTCCTCACAGACCGATTCGCGGGTGATACTCGATCAGAACGGTGCGGAGTCGCTGCTGGGGCAGGGCGACATGCTGTTCAGCCCCGTGGGGTCATCGCGGCTGCAGCGCATCCAGGGCGCCTACATCGACGAGTCCCAGATAGCCAAGCTGACCGACTTCTGGCGCCGCCAGGGCGAGCCGGAATTCCGTGAGGAGCTGCTCGAGGAGGTCGAGCCGCAGCAGAGCGAGGATGGCCCGGAGGAGTTCGATCCTGACGAGGATCCGCTGCTGGGCGACGCGATCGCACTGGTAGCCGAGATGCAGACGGCGTCCACCTCAATGCTTCAGCGCCGACTGCGACTGGGATACACCCGGGCGGGGCGGCTGATCGACATGCTCGAGCGCCGCGGTGTGATCTCTGGGTATGAGGGCTCAAAGCCCCGCCAGGTACTGATCGGGGAGGGCGAGGTGCCCAGGGTGCTGGCGGCTTTGAGCCAGCGTGCTGCTGGCACCGGGCAGAGTGAGCAGCAGATCGCGCTGTCTGTTCCAGATGAGGACTAGCTGCGTGTAGCCTTCCGGGGGCTATGCCCGAAATCGGAGCAACGCTGCGAGAAGCGCGTATGCGCGCGCGCATCGACGTGTCGGAGATCGAAGCCGAGACAAAGATCCGGGCCAAGTATCTGCGGGCGCTCGAGAACGAAGAGTGGGACCTGCTGCCCGGACCCACATTCGTCAAGAGCTTTCTGCGCACCTACGCGCAGGCGCTCGACCTCGACGGCAAGGCGCTGGTAGAGGAATACCGGCTCACCCACCACGACCCCAGCGAAAGCGACATCCAGCCGATCGCCGCCACCGCACAGCGTCCACGGTCACGCAAACCGAACCCACGGCCCTCCCGCGGATACCTGGCGGCGCTTGGCGCGGTGTGTCTGGTGATCGCGCTGCTGCTCTACGGGCTGCTCTCCGGGGGAGGCAAACCGGCACCCCATCTCACGAGCACCCACCACTCGGTGATTCCCCGCTCCTCGGCGGCCACCCGCCCACACATCCGCTCCACCAGGAGCGCGAGCGGCACACGCGCGTCGCTGTCACTTGAACCCTCGGGCGAAATCTACGTCTGCCTGATCGCCGACAACAGCCGCAAGATCATCCCCGGGCTGATCCTCAAGCCGGGCTCGGAAGCTCACACCTACCACGCCAAGCGCTTCGAATTGACACTCGGCAACAACGCAGTACGGATGTATGTCAACGGCAAAGCCATGCCCGTGGCCGCCTCGGCGCGCGCGATCGGCTATTCGATCACCGCATCGGGCCGTCACACCCTGCCGGCGGGGCACTCGCCGATCTGCAAGTGAGCGCTCGCGCGGGCATCCTCGTCACCGGCACCGAGGTGCTGACCGGGAGAGTGACCGACCGCAACGGCCCGTGGCTGGCCGAACGACTGTACGAACTGGGAGTCGACCTCGCGCACATCACGATCGTCGGCGACCGGCCCAGAGACATCCTGTCCGCGCTCGGGCACATGGCCGGCGAACAACTGGATGTGGTGATCACAAGCGGCGGCCTGGGACCCACCGCGGACGACCTCACCGCCGAAGTCGTAGGCGAGTTCCAAGGTCGCGCGATGGTTCTCGATGAGAAGCTCGAGGAGCGGATCGCTGAGATCCTGCGTCCACTCATCAGCCGCTGGCCGAACCTCGACATGGACGCGATCCGCCAAGCCAACAGCAAGCAGGCGGTGATCCCCGAAGGATCGACGATCCTCGAGCCAGTCGGCACAGCGCCGGGGCTCATCGTTCCTCCCCGAAGCCCGGCCGGCGGACCGACGATCGTCGTGTTGCCCGGCCCGCCGCGCGAGCTTCAGCCGATGTGGAGCACCGCCACACAGACCGAAGCGCTGCGCAGGGCGCTGGTGGGCGCCACGACCTACCACCAGCGGATGATGCGGCTGTTCGGGATCCCCGAGTCGGAGATCGCCGAGACCCTCAGGCTCGCCGAAAGCGAGGGCATCCAGCTGCAGCGCCTGGAGATAACCACCTGTCTGCGCCGGGGCGAGATCGAGGTCGTCACCCGGTATGAGCCCGAGGCCGAGGCCGTGTATGAGCGTCTGCAGGAGCTCGTAGGGCGCCGCCACCCCGACACGCTCTACTCGGTTGACGGCAGCACCGTCGACGTCCAGGTGGCCGCTCTGCTCCGCGGCGAGGATGGCAAGGCCAGACGGACGATCGCCACAGCGGAGTCCTGCACCGGTGGACTGCTGGTGGCACGGCTGACCGAGATGGCGGGATCCTCCGAGTATGTGCTAGGCGGACTGGTTACCTACTCAAACGAGCTCAAGACATCCGCCGCGGGCGTTCCGAGCGAGCTGATCGAGCGCCACGGCGCGGTCTGTGAAGAGGTCGCCTGTGCGCTCGCGGACGGGGCGCGCACGCGGCTGGGCGCCGAGGTGGGAGTCGGTATCACAGGCATCGCCGGCCCCGGGGGAGGCAGCCAGGAGAAGCCCGTCGGACTTGTGTGGTTGAGCGTCAGCGCAAGCGACGGGGCACGGTTGACGCGCTCGGTGACGCTGCCCGGAGGACGGGCAGACGTGCGCGACCGCGCGAGCACCGTCGCGATGCACATGCTGCGACGGCTGTTGAGTGGCGAATCCGATCAGGCGAGCTCCAGCCGGGACGCGTGAGCCAGAGCGCCACCGCGAGACTGTTCGTTGCCGTGGAGTTGCCGGCACCCGTTCGCTTGACGCTTGCGCATTGGGGACGTACCGCCGCCGGAGTGGCGCGCGCAAGCGGCGGCGAATTGCGAGCGGTCGATGAGTCGATGCTGCACCTGACCATGTGTTTTCTCGGCGGACGCCCGATCGGGGAGATCGCCGCCGTCAAGGACGCTCTCAGCGCCATCGAGCCGCGGGCGCTGGGGGAGATCTCGCTGGGGGCACCATTGTGGTTGCCACCGCGCAGAGCGCGGGTGCTGGCCATCGAGGTTCACGACGACAGCCAGCGGACGCTTCAGGCGCTTCACCGGGAGGTGCGGGGCGCGCTCACAGCCGCATGTGAGCTGCCGAGCGAACGGCGGCGTTTTCGCCCGCACGTCACGGTGGCACGCATGCGCTCCACCGGCGCCCCACGCGAGCGCAGGCTCCCCGCCACACCGCTGCTTTCCTTCACACCCAAGACGTTTGTGCTGTATCGATCATGGCTTTCACCAGCGGGTGGCAGCTATGAGCCGCTGCAGGAGATCGCATTGGACTAGAGGCCGTCCCGGTGCGCTGGGTGGCGGCGGATGAGGGGGAGTCATCCACACAGTAGCCCCGCTGTGATTCCGTCCACTCGGCGGTCTACCGTTGCGGGTTCAATCGAGCTTAGAAGGAGCCTCACTATGCCCGTAGCCGATCACCAGAAGGCCGCTAAGGCACGAGACGCAGCCCTCAAGGGGGCACTGTCTCAGATCGAGCGGGAGTTTGGCAAGGGCACGGTCATGCGGATGGGCGACGAGGGCGCCCAGGTGCGTGTCAACGCGATCCCAACCGGCGCGCTGTCGCTGGATCTGGCACTCGGTATCGGCGGCGTGCCGCGAGGGCGAATAGTCGAGGTGTTCGGCCCCGAGTCCTCCGGTAAGACGACGCTGATCTATCACGTGCTCGCGGAGGCCCAGAAACTCGGAGGCGTATGCGCCTTCATCGACGCCGAGCACGCCATGGATCCCTTGTACGCCAAGCAGATCGGCGTCGATATCGACGAGTTGCTTGTCTCTCAGCCCGACTACGGTGAGCAGGCGCTGGAGATCGCGGACATGCTGGTGCGCTCCGGCGCAATCGATGTCGTGGCGATCGACTCCGTCGCGGCGCTGACGCCACGCGCTGAGCTCGAGGGCCAGATGGGCGATCAGACGGTGGGATTGCAGGCGCGCATGATGTCCCAGGCGATGCGCAAGGTCGCGGGAAATCTGAACCGCACCCAGACGCTGTGCATTCTCACCAACCAGATCCGCGAGAAGATCGGCGTGATGTTCGGCTCCCCCGAGACCCAGCCGGGCGGCCGCGCGCTGAAGTTCTATGCCTCCCAGCGCCTGGACATCCGTCGCATCGAAACGCTCAAGGACGGCACCGAAGCGATCGGCAACCGTTGCCGAGTAAAGGTGGTCAAGAACAAGGTAGCCGCCCCGTTCCGTCAAGCCGAGTTCGACATCGAGTTCGGCAAGGGCATCTCGACCTCGGGCTGCCTGATCGACCTCGGTCTCGAGCACGACATCATCGTCAAGGCCGGCTCGTTCTTCTCCTACGGCAAGGAACGCATGGGGCAGGGACGCAACAACGCCAAGATCTACCTCGATGAGAACCTCGAGGTAGCCAAGGAGATCGAGCAGAAGATCTACGCCAAGCTCGGCGTGAGCCGCGATCTGGTCGCCCCCATCGAGCACGATGAGGAGGAGCAGGATCCCGCCGCAGAGCCCGCCAGCGAAGAGCCGGTGGCCGAGGTTGCCGAGGTGGCTGAGGTTGCCGAGGTGGTCGAGCAAGCCGCCTGAAGGGTTCGGTAGCTCTACAGGTGGTGTGGCTGTGATGAGCTCAACGCTCGAGCAGACGCTCTCTGAGGCCTACGACTACCTCGGGCCGCGTGATCGCACGATCGCGCAGGTGCGTGCGCACCTGGAGCAATTCGGCGCCACCGAGGAACTGATCGACGCCACGGTCACAGAGCTGACCGGTCACGGGTACCTGGATGACTCACGCTATGCCCGCTGCTTCGCCGAAGACAGGCGCAATCTCGACAGCTGGGGCAAGGAGCGCATCTATCGCAAGCTGTTGAGGCTCGGAATAGAGCAAGAGATCGCGGTGGAGGCATCTGAACCGGAGGACGAAGACCAGGAGCTCGCCGTGGCGCTTGAACTACTGCGCCGGCGCATGAGATGCCCGCCGACAGATCCAAAAGCGCGCCAGCGAGCGGTCGGGATGCTGCTGCGCCGCGGATACAGCTGGGATCTCGCCTACCGTGCGTTGAGACGCTTCGAAGGGCGCGTCACCTAGCGCTCGCGGCGAAATCTAGAGCGCTCATATTCCTCCACCGCTCGCGCGCAGCTACGCTTCCAGGATGGGATCAAAGCGCTATCACCTGACCACCTTCGGGTGCCAGATGAACGAGCACGACTCCGAGCGGATGAAGGGGATGCTTCACTCGCTGGGCTACTCAGAGGCTCCCGAGCGCGACCAGGCCGATCTGATCCTGTTCAACACCTGCTCGATCCGCGAGTCCGCCGACAGCCGCTTCATCGCGCACCTGGGGGAGGCTAAGCGCCTGAAGCGCGAAGTTCCCGAGCGGATCGTGGGAGTCGGTGGCTGCTGGGCGCAGTCGGTCAAGGAGGAGGTCTTCGGACGCTTCCCGTTCGTGGATGTGGCATTCGGGCCCGGTCAGGTTCACAAGCTTGCCGAGTTTCTGACCGCCGAGTCGCTCACCGCCCAGGGCTTCTTCGAGTTCGAGGGATTCACAGGTCATCTCCCGGCGCACCGCGAGCGACAGTTTCAAGGGTGGCTTCAGATAAGCGTTGGATGCAACTGCAACTGCTCCTACTGCATCGTGCCCTCGACACGCGGACGGGAGGTGAGTCGTCCGCTGAACGAGCTGGTGAGAGAGGTCAGGATGATGGCGCAAGACGGCGTGCGCGAGGTGACGCTGCTCGGCCAGAACGTGAACTCCTACGGACGTGACCTACGCTCCGCAGGACACGAGCCCGCCACCTTCGCGGAGTTGCTCACGGCCGTGGACGAGATCGAGGGGATCGAGCGGATCAGGTACACGAGCCCCCACCCGAAGGACATGCGCGAAGACGTGATCCTCGCCCACGCACAACTGGAGAGCCTGTGCGAGCACATCCATTTGCCGCTGCAATCGGGCTCCAGCCGGATCCTGAAGGCGATGCGCCGCACCTACGACCGCGAGCGTTACCTCGACCGCGTGGCGTTGATCCGCGAGCACGTCCCCGACGCTTCGCTCACGACCGACATCATTGTCGGCTTCCCAGGGGAGACCGAGGCGGATTTCCTCCAGACGCTGGAAGTGGCAGAGCAGGTCGCCTACGACAGCGCCTTCACGTTCATATTCTCGCCGCGCCGCGGCACCGAGGCGGCTCAGCTGACCGCGGGCCTGGTCCCGCACCCGGTCAAGGTCGAGCGTATGGAGCGCCTGCTAGAGGTCGTCCAGCGCAACGCCCGCGAGCGCGCCCAACGGTTCGTCGGCCGCACGGTCCAGGTGCTCGTCGAAGGCCCCTCGCGCACCGACCACGAGCGCCTACGGGGCCGCACCCGCCACAACAAGGCCGTCAACTTCACCGGCCTGGCAAGCGCCGGAGAGCTGACAGACGTGCGTATCGACTCCGCCACCAGCCAGACGCTGCTAGGCCAAGAGAGTCTGCTCGCGCGCGCCGGGCACTGAGCGAACCCTGCCAGGGGTCTTCCGCGCCGCGCGAGCGCTTCCCCCCGGCGCGGTCTAACCCGGTCTAACCCATGTCGACTACCGTGCGCCGCTCGGATAGCCCGTACCCGAGTTAGAGCCCATGTTCGGGCAGGGATGCTTGGTCGCCGAGCCACCTTTTGGCGGAGCCTTCGTGGAGGCCGGTGGCGGCGTGGCGGTGGTGGGGGTCGGAGACGTAGTCGCGGCTGTTGAGGTGGTGGATCCAGTAGTCGTTGTGGCGCTGCTCGTCGAGCCCGGGGCGGCGGGCGCACCAGCGATGCCGGCCGCCGCGCCACCGCCGGCAAGCGCACCCGCCACCATCGTTGCGCCGAGCAGTCTGGATGTATTCATACGATCGAACCTCCTTGGATGGGTGGTGTTGTGCGACCGATCGATCGTCCATCACACCGCTAAGGAGATTCCTAGGCCCGCCTAAGAGCGGCCCTAGATGTTCGTAGGGACTGTGTAAGGGCCCCCTTAATCGGGTGATCAGCGCTGACTTGGAGGACGTCCGACCATCATGCGAACGTATGTTCGTGCGCTGGGCTAATCTTACGGTTACCGAGGAGGAGCAGCGGCGTTTGCCTGGCTATCGCGACGAGGCGGTCGTGCGCCGCTTCGACGCGCCCGAGGCACTCGAGACCCGTTTCTACGAGGTCCGCGCCAAGTCGGTACTGAACCGCGTACCCGCCAAGTCTCGGATGCCGTTCCGCTGGACGATAAATCCGTTCCGGGGCTGCAGTCACGCCTGTACTTATTGCCAAGCTGGCGACACGCTCGTGCTGATGGGAGATGGACGTACCCGTCAGCTCGCGGAGTTGAGAGTAGGGGACAAGATCGTCGGGACACGGGAGGATGGGCGGTACCGCCGTTTTGTCGAGACCGAGGTTCTCGCCAAGTGGTCGAGCATCAAGCCGGCCTGGGAGGTCCAGCTGGAGGATGGGACGAAGCTGCATGCGAGCGGAGACCACCGCTTTCTGAGTGATCGCGGTTGGAAGCACGTCTTGGGGACGGAATCGGGCCGGATGCAGCGACCTCATCTGACGGAGAACAATCGCCTGCTGGGACCGGGCGGCTGCGTCAAAGCGCCCGTCGAGGATTTCGACTACAAGCGCGGATATCTGACCGGGATGATCCGGGGTGACGGCACGCTTGGTTCCTACCGCTACACGAGACCTAACGGAGCCGAGTGGACGAGCCACAAATTCCGTTTGGCGCTCGCGGACGACGAGGCTCTGGACCGATCCGAGCGGTACCTCTTCGACTTGGCGATCGTCACCAGGCGCTTTCAGTTCTCGGCGGCCACGGCTAGGCACCGGGAGGTAAACGCCGTTGGTGCCCAGGCGGAGCCCGAGGTCGTGCGTATCCGGGAACTGATCGAGTGGCCAATATGGCCGTCCCTTCCCTGGATGCAGGGATTTCTTGCGGGCATCTTCGACGCTGAGGGCTCTGGGGGCGAAGTGATACGGATCGCGAATAAGGATCCGGAGATCATCGACTGGATCAGGGCCTGTCTCGCGCGCTGCGGGTTCCAGTACGTGGTCGAGGATGGAAGCGTGAACGGCGTCCGCGTCGTGCGGATCCGGGGCGGCCTCCCCGAGAAGATGCGCTTCTTCTTGGGCACAGACCCGGCGATCACCCGCAAGCGCACGATCACCGGCAAAGCGCTCAAGTGCGAATCTGGCCTGCGTGTCGTCTCGATCCGCCCGCTCGGCATTGTGATGCGCATGTACGACATCACCACCGGCACCGAAGACTTCATCGCGAACGGCGTCGTCAGCCACAACTGCTTCGCGCGCCCGACCCACACCTATCTCGGCTTCGATGCGGGCCGAGACTTCGAGAAGGAGATCGTCGTCAAGGTCAACGCGCCCGAGGTGCTACGCGCCGAGCTTGCGCGGCCTTCCTGGAAGCGGGAACACATCGCGCTGGGAACCAACACCGACCCCTACCAATGGGTGGAGGGTCGCTACAAGCTGATGCGGGGTATCTGGGAGGCGCTGCGTGACGCGAGCAATCCCTGCTCGGTGCTGACCAAGTCGCCGCTGTTGCTGCGCGATCTGGATCTGATGCTCGAAATAGCCGAGCGGACTGACATCAGCGCGAGCCTGTCGATCCCCACCCTCGAGGAGAAAGCATGGCGGGCCACCGAGCCGCACACGCCGAATCCCCGCGCGCGCCTAGAGGCGGTGGCAGAGCTCAACCGGGCCGGCATCCCGACCGGAGTGCTGATCGCCCCGCTGATGCCTGGGATCAACGACGCGCCGGAGCAGGTGGAACCACTGATAGCGGCCGCCATCACGGCCGGTGCCAGGAGCATCGGCGGGATCGCTCTACATCTGCGCCCGGGAGTCCGTGAGGTGTTCATGGACTGGTTGCGATCGCAACGCCCGGATCTCGTGCCCCGCTACGAAGAGCTATACCGACGCGGTTCCTACATGCCAGCGGAGGAACGCGAGCGGTTGGCCGCAATGGTGCGTCGAGGAAGCTCCTCCGGTCGCGGATTCAGACTGCTCGATCCAAGCCGAGAGGCTACGCAAATCAAGCCTGTGATCCCTCAGGGGAGACTGTTCTAAGAGCATGCAGCTAGCATGCCAATAGCATGCTATAGTTGGTTCTATGGGTGCGATCCAGGTCAAGAACGTGCCAACCGAGCTGCACGACCGTCTGCGCGAGCGAGCCCGGCGCGAGGGGAGAAATCTGAGCGAGTACGTGCTGGACGTGCTGGAGCGAGACCTCGCCGTACCGAGCACCCGCGAATGGCTCGCACGCCTGGAGCGGGATGAGCCGGTGAGCGACATAAGCTCTGAGGACGTCGTGCGTGCGGTTCAGGCAGGAAGGACCGAACGCGATGAGCGGATCCTGGGTGCGCTCTGCATTGGTGATTGACGCATCGGCACTCGTGGAGCTGCTGCTCGGGAGTGCTGCCGGGAAAAGGGTCGGGCGCACGATCGGCGACGCTGACCTGGTGGCACCGGACGTGGTGAACCCGGAGGTAGCACAAGCCATGCGCGGGCTCGAGCGGGGCGGCAAGCTGTCCAGTGAGCGCGCATCAACGGCGATCGAGCGGCTTGCTGAGAGCAGCATTTCGTGCGTACCCACCAGCCCCCTCCTGCGTGAGATATGGGCGCTGCGCACCAACCTTTCCTCCTACGATGCGTGCTACGTGGCGCTGGCGCGTGCGCTCGGCTGCCCACTGCTGACGATCGACCGAGCACTCGCGCGTGCGCCGGACCTGGGTGTGACGCTGATCTGCGCATGAGAGAACGGAGCGCTCAGCGTTTGTCGCGCAGCCCCTGCTCCATCTCGCGTGCGATCTCGTTTCCGCCGAGATGGCGCACGACCTTGGCGGCGAGATCGGGCGCGAGGCCGGCGGCTAGCGCGCCGCCACGCTGGATGAACGATGCGACGTCGACCTCGCCGCGATTGTGCTCGATCGCGCGTGTGACCCCGCGCGCGACATCCTCGGGCGAACGGGTGCCGACTCCGGGTGGCAGCTTGACGCCGGAGTCGGCGAAGAAGCCGGCGTCACGGATGAATCCGGGGAAGATGCAGGAGACGCCGACGCCGCTGCCGTGCAGGTCGGCGCGCAGCCCGCCGGCAAAGCCGCGCAGGGCGAACTTGGTGGCGTGATAGAGCGGGTTGCCGGGCACCGTCGTCTTGCCGGCGATCGAGGAGATGAACACGAGGTGTCCGCGCCCGCGCTCGAGCATGCCGGGCAGCAGCCCATGCACGAGCGCGACGGGGGCGCGCAGGTTGACTTCGAGCGTGCGGTCGACTTCCTCCTGGGTGAACGACTCCAGGCGTCCGGCGGCCGGCATGGCGGCGTTGGCGATCAGGATGTCGCTGGCGCGGGCTTCCTCTAGGAGACCGTCAAGCTCGGCACGGTCGGCCAGGTTGACGGCCAGCGCGCTGGCGTTCAGCTCGGCGGCGAGCGGGTCGAGCACGTCAGCGCGCCTGCCGGTGAGGGTCAGTTGCGCGCCACGGGCGTGCAACTCGCGCGCGATCGCGTGACCGATGCCGCCGGTGGCACCCGTGAGCAGCACGGTCGATCCGGAGATTCGCATCGCCTGTCAACCCTACGGCACACCTGTCTTTGCCGGTCTGACCACCATCTGCTTCTGGCGCCGCGATACTGCCAGCATGCCCCGTAAATGCCGTCCGCTGTCGACTTGGGAATGAGCTCCCCGGCTGGGCAGGTGATTGCTCTCTTCGGCCCGACCGGGGTCGGCAAGACCGCTCTTGCGATCGCGATCGCCGCGCGCCTGCGCGCCCAAGGTGAGGACCCGGTCGCTGTCTCCGCCGACGCTCTGCAGGTATATGTGGGACTGGAGGTCCTCACCGGTGTGGCCAGCGCCGCCGAGCGGGCCGAGCTCGAGCACCGTCTGGTCTCCTTCCTGCCGCTCGATGCTTCGTTCAGTGTCGGCCAGTACTCCGAGCTGGCCCACGCCGAGATCGACGCCCTGCTCGCACACCGACGGCGACCGATCGTTGTTGGTGGCACAGGCCTCTACCTGCGCGCTGCACTGACCGAACTTGACCTTCGCCCACCACCGGATGCCCAGACACGGGAACACTGGATAGCCGCGCTCGAGCGCCATGGCCCAGGGGCCCTGCACGAGCTCCTTGCTGGCCGTGCGCCGTGGGCCGCACGGGAGATCGATCCCGCCGATCGTCAGCGGATAGTGCGCGCCCTGGAGCTCTCGGACGCGGGCGAACTGGAGCCGCTCGAGGGCCCTTCGCAGCTGTGGACCGCCGAGACACGCCACCCCACGTTGCTAGTTGGCCTGGTGCTCGAGCGTGAGGAGCTCTATTCCCGGATCGATGCTCGCGTGGAGCGCATGCTCAAAGACGGAGTCCGTGAGGAGGTGCAGCGCGCCCACTCCCAGGGCGCCAGTCAGACAGCCCGCAAGGCGCTGGGCTTCCAGGAGCTGCTCACAGGGGACGTCGAAGCAATGAAGCGGCGCACACGCAACTACGCGCGCAGGCAGCTGACATGGATGCGCAAGCTTGCCGGTGTCAACGTGCTAGATCTGACCGACAGAACCACCGATGACGTGGCCAGGGAGATAGCCATCCTTGCCGGTTCTCACTGAGAGCATCCAGGAGCGCCACGATCCACTGCGAAGCTAGACTGCGCCCGCGCATGTCCGAACACGGAGAGATAGAACGGTGAGGTTCGAGAAGTGGCAGGCGCTCGGCAACGACTATCTGATTCTCGAGCGTGAGCAGCTTCCCTTCGAGCTGACGCCAGCTCGCATCCAAAGGCTGTGCGCCGGGCACTTTGGAGTGTTCGCCGACGGCGTACTGGAGCTGTCCCGCTCGCCCGACCCCGCCTACGTCGCCGAGCTGCGGATCTACAACCCCGACGGCTCAGAGGCTGAGCTGTCAGGCAACGGGGCGCGCGAGGCGATCCTCTACCTGCGCCACCGTGGATGGACAGAGCAGGACGCGTTTGCCATTCATACCGCCGCCGGGCCGATCCGGCCCGTGATCACCGGTCCGCGCACCTGCCGGGTGGACATGGGACGCGCGAGCCTCTCCTCGGGGGACTTCCCGGGCGGACCACCGGACGGGCAGGGAGGGGTAATGTCGGGCGATCGGCTGTGGGCTTTTCGTCACGTGTCGATCGGTAACCCTCAGTGCGCGATTTTCGTGACCGACCTGCAGGAGCTGATGGCCTTGGATCTGCCGGCGATCGGGCCAGCCATCGAATCCGACGGCCAGTTCCCCAACCGCACCAATGTCTCTTGGTACACCGAGCTCGAGCCGGGACACGCGGGCGCGATCAGAGCGAGGATCTTCGAGCGCGGGGTGGGGGAGACACTCTCCTCCGGCACGGGCGCGACCGGTGCCGCGGTCGCCCACGCCCAGCAGTACACCGGCGCGAGCAGACCGGCCCGCGTGACGGTCACACTCGACGGAGGTGAGCTCGAGGTCGAGGTGGGGGAGAATCTAGATGTCACGTTGACCGGCTGGGCTGTTCCCGTGTTCGCGGGTGAGCTCAGCGACGACTTCCTGAAGGAGCTGCATGAAACCGAGTGAGCGTCTGAGTCGCATCCCGCCCTACCTGTTCGCCGAACTGGAGCGCAAGATCGCCGCCAAGCAGGCGCAGGGGGTGGACGTCATCAGCCTCGGCATCGGTGACCCCGACCGGCCGACACCGGCGCTGATCGTCGAGGCGATGCAGGAGGCCGTCACCGAGGCGCAAACCCACCGCTACCCCTCAAACCGGGGGCGCAGGGACTTTCGAGTGGCGCTGAGCGATTTCTACCAGCGACGCTTCGACGTGACCCTCGACCCCGACAGCGAGATCATTCCCGCGATCGGCGCCAAGGAGGCGATATTCAACCTCAACCTCGCGTTCCTCGATCCGGGTGACGCGGCGCTCGCATCCGACCCGGGCTATCCGGTCTACACAGCCGGACCGCTACTGGCCGGTGCGGATCCCGTGACGATGCCGCTGGTACCGGCACTGGGGTTCGTACCGGACCTCGATGCGATCGACGAGCAGCTGGCACGCAGATCCAAGCTCATGTACCTGTGCTATCCGAACAACCCCACCGGCGCGGTCGTGCCCGAGGGTTTCTTCCAGCGCGTCGTGAACTTCGCACGTTCCCACGAGATCCTCGTTGTCCACGACAACGCCTACTCGGAGACGACATACGACGGCTACCGCGCTCCCTCCTTCCTGGCCACGCCGGGAGCCAAGGAGGTCGGAATCGAGGTGTTCTCGCTCTCCAAGGGTTACAACATGACCGGCTGGCGCTGCGCCGCGGTGCTCGGCAACGCACAGGCGATCGAGCATTACTGGAGGCTGAAGACCAACATCGACTCGGGGCTCTTCGAGGCGGTGCAGCTGGCCGGCGTGGCGGCGCTCTCTCCCGACGGGGACGCCGAGGTGGCGTCGATGAACGAGCTCTACCGCCGCCGCCGTGATCTGGTGTGCCAGGCGTTGGGGAAGATCGGAGTCAACATCCCACCGCCCAAGGGCACGATCTATATATGGGCGCCGATCCCGGCTGCTTTCCAGAGCTCGGTCGCATACTGCGAGCACGTACTGGAGCGCGCCGCTGTGGTGATCTCGCCCGGCAGCGCCTACGGTCCCGCCGGAGAGGGCTGGTTTCGAATCTCGCTGACTACCCCCGACGAGCGGCTGGCCGAGGCGGTAGAGCGGCTGGGCGCGCTCGCGCAGTAGCTTCAAGCGCCGTGCGGTCACGGCTTGTTGTCGCCTTGTTGATGTGCGGCCCAGCGACCCCGTGTGGCTTCTAGACTAGAGGTTGGATGGACAGAATCCGAAGCGGCCGCAGTGCCGCATCCAGGGAGTCCCAGGAGCCGATGGCGCGCTCCCAGCCGGTTCAGAGGGCTCGCCAGCGTGCCCTGTGCATCGCCGCGTCGCCAGAGGGCGACGATCTGTCCGAGCTCGGGGAGCTGCTGCGAACCGCGGGTGTGGCCGTCGTCGGCGAGTTGGTGCAAAGACGTGAGCAGCCCCATCCCAACACCTATCTGGGGCCGGGCAAGGTCGCGCAAGCCAAGGCTGCGGCGAGCGCATCGGATGCCACGCTCGTCGCCTGCGACGATGAGCTGACCGCCCGCCAAGAGCGCAACCTGGAGGCCGAGCTCGGTCTGCCGGTAGTGGACCGCACAACGGTGATCCTCGACATCTTCGCCTCCCACGCACATACCGCCGAGGGCAAGCTTCAGGTTGAGCTGGCGCAGCTGGAGTACAACCTCGCGCGCATGCGCGGTCTGTGGAGTCACCTCGAGCGTCTGGGTGGCGGTATCGGCACCAGGGGACCTGGCGAGACGCAGATCGAGACCGACCGGCGGTTGGCGCGCGACCGGATCGCCGCGTTGCGCCGGCGCCTGGAGCGCGTCAAGGGCACCCGTGCTGTGCAGCGGGCCGAGCGCTCGCGGGCGGAGCTGCCCACAATCGCGCTGGTCGGATACACCAACGCCGGCAAGTCGACGCTCCTAAACGCGCTCACCGGCTCCGAGGTGGGGGTCGGCGATCGACTGTTCCATACGCTTGACCCGACTACGCGAATACTGCGAAGAGCGGTGGAGGGTGTGGGCTTGGGGCCGTGTCTGCTGACCGACACGGTGGGATTCATCTCAAAGCTCCCGCATCAACTCGTCGACGCGTTCGGGGCGACGCTCGAGGAGACCCGTCGCGCTGATTTGCTGGCTCATGTTCTCGACGGTTCGGTATGCGAGGAGCACGCAACGCTGATGCAACGTGCGGTGGAGCAGACGCTCGAGGAGATCGGCGCTGGCGACCGGCCGCGGCTGCTGATCCTGAACAAGACCGACCTGCTGGATCAGGCCAGCCGCGACGAGCTGCGGCTTCGCTACCCCGACGCGGTGCTCCTCAGTGCCGCTAGCGGAGAAGGACTGGACACGTTGTGCGAGCGTTTCGAGCGGGAGCTGCTGCACACGATGCGACCGGTCGAGCTGCTGCTCCCCTACACCGAGGGGGCGCGTTTGGCGGAGCTGCACGAGCTAGCCGGTCAGCTCAGCCGTCAGGACACCCCAGAGGGTGTGCGGGTTCGCGCGCTCGTTCCGGCTCGGCTGGTTGAGCGCTTTGAGCGCTTCGCCATCGCCACCTAGCGATCGTCGCCGCTGCCGGAGAGAACGCCCCGGCTCTGGCGGGAGAGCAGCTTCTCGAGATTAGCGGCGGCGATCTCGTCGAGATCGAGCTCCAGCTCGGTCGCGAGTTGAGCCACATACCAGAGCACGTCGCCGAGCTCCTTGGCCATCGCCTCGCGACGCTCCGGGCTGACCTGTGAGTCATCGTCGCGGATCGCCTTCTTGGCGTGCTCGGCGACCTCGCCGGCCTCTCCGGCCAGGCCGAGCGCCGGATAGGCAAGCCACGCCTCGCGTGGGTACTGGGCGGTGCGACGCGCCAGACGCTGGTATTCAGAGAGCTCCATGGCGTGATCCTAGGCGCAGGTTGAGAGGGCGTACTGGCGCGACTATCGAATTTGGGAGAACTAGCGATATTGATCAGACGCCGGCGACGCTCAGCGCGTTGCGATGGGCCTCGAGCTCCAGCTCGTCGCCAAGCGGCATGAGCTCACTCTGATCCAGGCCGAGTGCTGTGGCGATCAGCCAGTCGGCGAACCAGACGTTCTTTGGTAGCAGCGGCCCATGCAGATAGGTGCCGATCACGTTCCCGCTCCTGACTCCCTCTAGACCCGAGCGTCCGTCGTTGCCGTGCCCCTTGAGCACCCTTCCCAGGGGGCTTTCGCCGGCTCCCAGATAGGTGCGCCCGCCATGGTTCTCAAAACCCGCCAGCAGCCTGGCAGGCGCCTGTGGGTCGAGGTTCACCTCGATCGCGACGTTGCCGATCAGCCTCGGGCCCGGCTCGCGCACGGTGCGCAGATCGACCAGGCCGACCCCTGGGATCTCCTCCTCGCCCAGGACATAGGAGTGTCCGAGCAGCTGGTAGCCGCCACATACTGCGAGCACGAGGGCACCGGCGTGCACGGCGCCGTGCAGAGCGTCGCGCTTGCTCTGAACCAAATCCTCCGCGCATAGCCGCTGGTCGCGGTCCTGGCCGCCGCCCAGATAGATGAGATCGTGCGCGTCGGCGTCCAGCGGCTCACCCAAACCGCTGGGGGTGAGCTGGAAGCCGATGCCACGCCAGGCGCAGCGACGCTCGAGCATGATCAGGTTGCCACGGTCGGCGTAGATGTTCATGAGCTCCGGATACAGCGCGCACACGCGCAGGGTGGGGGAGCCCTGGGTGCTCGATTGGCCCTCAGGCACGCAGCATCACGACCGCGGAGTCGGTGTGCTCGGTGGTCGCCTGGATAACCCGTGCGGGTTCGGGGTGAAAGCCCGCGGTGCTGGCCTCACACTCGAGCTGTCCGGCGCTCAGGTGATCGAGCTTGACGACGTCCTGTTGACTACTGTGAGCGGTCGGTGTGCGAATTGTCCGCCGGCGTTCGATCAGGACCCCGTCACGGTCGATCGCCACTCGCCTTGCCTGGCTGGTGTAGAGCCGATCGCCGATCTGTGCGCTCTCCGGCGTCGGACCGTCGTGATCCTCGCGGCAGTCAAATGGCTCCAGCTCGTTTAGGATCGCACACGCCAGCAGCCCCCCGGGGTTCATGTGCGCGTGTGCGGCTTTCAGGAACGCGCTCCGCCCGTCTGCGCCGCCGAATAGCTGGATCGTCTGCATCGGAACCAGACAGAGATCCACACGCGCATCCTCGGCAAGCGAAAACGATCGGGCGTCGGCACAGACAGTCTGGATCTGCAGACCGTTCGCTTGTGTCCGCAGATCGTCGAGCAGCCGCTGATCGTTGTCGAGGGCGATCAGCTTGTGGCCCATGCGCGCGAGCGGAAGCGTCACTCGTCCGCGGCCGGCTCCGATATCGAGGATCACCGTTGGCGCCCGCAGGTCAGCCAGCTGTTGCCACAGCGCCAGATCGGCACGGTAGGAGCCGCACTCCAGCTCGTGCCAGATCGCCGCGAGGCTGCGGGTCTGTGAGGCACTCACGACCACGAGCTGCTCGCCTCCCCGCGGGCCACCAAGAGCTCACGCAGCGCCAGCATTGCGGTATAGGTGGGGATCGCATACAGCGGACTCTGGGCCTCTGGGTCCCCTTGCGGTCGATCCGCGGCCGCCGCGTCGAGTGCCTCGGCGAGGTCATCGAACACATGGATCGAATCGGGCTCGAAGCCCGCGTACTTCAGGCGCACGGCCAGCTCGGGGGCGCGCGTGCCAGCACAGCTCACACGGCGAACGCGCCCGGCGAGTAGCTCGAAGTCGGCGTCCCAGATCCAGGACACGTCGCGCCCGTCGGCGATGTTGTCGTTGAGCACACCCAGCAGGTCGTGGGTGCCGGGCTCGAGCGCGAGCGTTCGCAGAACCTCGTTCGCCCCGGCCGGATTCTTGATCAGCATGATCCGCAGCGGCCGCTCGGACACCCTCACGGCCTCGGCGCGACCGAAGGCGGGCAGTGTGGCCTGTAGGCCAGCGACGATCTGTTCCAGCGGAACATCCAGTGCGGTCGCGAGCGCGGCGGCCGCCAGCGCGTTGTAGACGTTGTACAGGCCCGGCAGCGAGAGCTCGACTGTCGCTTGACCGGCCGGGGTGTGCAGCGTGAAGCGGGCGCGGCGCACACCTTCCAGGACGATGTCGGTTGCGCTCACCTGCGGTGTCGGACGGCTCTGCCCGCAGGCCGGGCAGTGGTAATGGCCTAGGTGTCCGAGGTAGATCGCGTCGAAGTGGTAGGGGGCACCGCAACGGCGGCAGTGCTTGGCGTCGGCGGCGTGGGACATGCCCGAGAGGGCAAGCGAGTCGTCCTCTACTCCGAAGTAGAGGACCCTGCCGGTGTCATTGCCCTCTTGTGCGGCGTCGCGGTCACGACCTAGATCGGCAAGCAGCGGATCGTCGGCGTTCAACACCAGGGCGGCGTTGCGAGCCGGCCCGTCCCGCAGCGCGGAGCCCCAGCTGTCGGCGATCGTCTCCAGCTCACCGTAGCGGTCGAGCTGGTCGCGGAAGAGGTTTGACAGCAGCACGGCGCGCAGACCCTGCAGCTGTGCGGCGATCGGCTCCAGCCACAGCTCGTCGACCTCGAAGAGACCCAGTTCGCCCGCCACGCGGCCACGCGGACCGGCGGCGGACAGCAGCGTCGAGGCGATCCCGCCGGCCATGTTCGCGCCGGCCTGGTTGTGTACGAGCGCCACGCCGTGCCCCTCGAGGATCGAGGCGGCAAGCGCTGTGGTGGTCGTCTTGCCATTGGTCGCTGAGATCAGGACACTGCCGCGCTTCAGACGCGAGGCAAGCACTCCGAGCGCGTTCGGTTGCAGTGCCAGCAGTACCTTGCCGGGCGCGCTGGTCGCGCCGCCGCCGCGTAGACGCGAGATTGCTCCCACTGCTCGCGCGAGGATGAGCTTTGGCGCGAGTAGGCGCGCCGTCACGGCGACTGGTCCGCCGGAGGATCAGTCGCGGTCACGTGATCCTCCGGCGATGGGGTCGAGAACGATCTCGACGGCGAGCTGAAGGCCCCGGTGGTGGCGTTTACGGGGACGAGCATTGTGACCGCGCCCGTAACCGCCCGTACTGCCACCGGCAGCTCACCGATCGGGTCGCCGTCGGCGTACATGGTGAAGGGCCGATCGGCGCTGATCGCCACCTCCGCCGCACGGAATACCTGAACGCTCGGCTCTTGAACGTGCTTGCCGCTGAACACCTTCGGAAGGATTCTGGTCAGGAACCCGAACTTGCTGACGTTTTCGAGGATCACCACCTCGAGGCGCCCGTCGTCGAGCAGGGCGTCGGGGGCCGCCATCATCCCCCCGCCATATGCCTTGGAGTTGCAGACACCGACCGTATACCCGGTGAATAGGTGGCGTTCACTCGGCGGATCCAGCTCTATCTCAAAGCGGGCCGGATGCCAGGACAGCAGCGCGCGCAGCCCGCCATAGGTGTACACGAGATTGCCCAACCACGACGGGGCTTGGTTGGCGATGCGGTTCGCGTCGGAGTCGAACCCCACCGAGGCGATTCCCACGAACGCTCGCCCGCCTACTTCGCCGACATCCATCCTGCGCGTGAAACCAGCGGCTATCGTCGCGCAGGCCTCCAGTGGATCCTGGGATATGCCAAGTACGCGCGCGAGATCGTTGCCGCGCCCGCCCGGCAACAGACCGAGCACCGCGTCGGGAAGCTCCCGCAGCACATCGGCGACGGCGCCGATCATGCCATCCCCGCTGAGCACGACAACTGTCTCGGCCCTGGCGGCTCCCTCACGCGCCAGGGTACGCGCGTGATCGAGGTCGCGCGTGTCGTGGCGGTGCACCTGTAGACCGAGCTCGCGCAGCCTACCCTCGACGTTCGGAGCAGCCTTGCGCGCACGGCCACCCCCGGCGGAGGGATTCACCAGCAGACATACAGGCGCGGGCACCGCTCAAGCGTATTGCCTGTCGCGCCCGTGAGCCGACAGGGAGCTCTCAAGCCAGGAGCATGCACACCCGTGGCCGGCGACCTCGCTCCCGAGCGTCTAAGAGCATCGGCTCCTTCAACCGGTGGTTGATTTGCATCAGACAAGCAGGCAGCCTGAACGTTATTTTCCTGTCAGGCAAAGTAAGGATTCGACAATAAATGCAGTAGGTCAACCCGGCGTGGACCTATGCTTCACGCGTGTTTGCTGCACCACTCGGCTACCGCCGCGCATCTAGCTGCGGTTTGGTGGTCCTCACAGCATTGTTCTTGGCCGCCTGCGGATCGGGCTCCAATCAATCCTCGAAAGCCGCCTCGGTGAGCTCAAAGCCAAGTGGGGGGGCCGCCAACGCTGGCCGGCACTCACAATCGGGGCACTGCCACACCGTCAGCACTCCACCGCCGAAGGGCAGCCAGCACATTGCCAAGCCGGCGCTGAAACTCGACCCATCCAAGCGCTACGTCGTCAACCTCTACACCAACTGTGGCACGATCGAAATACAGCTCGCCGTCAAGCAGGCACCACTCATATCGGCGTCGTTCGCCTACCTGGTGGAGCACCGATTCTACGATGACCTGACCTTCCACAGGGTTGTCTCCGGCTTCGTGATCCAGGGTGGTGATCCCGACGGCAACGGCTCGGGCGGTCCCGGATACACGGTCGTTGAGAAGCCTCCGGCGAACCTCCAGTACACCCGCGGAGTGGTGGCGATGGCCAAGACCACAGCCGACCCAGCGGGAGCCTCGGGTAGCCAATTCTTCATCGTCACGGGCGCAAACGTCGGCCTACCGGCGCAATACGCGCTGCTTGGCAACGTCGTTGGCGGAGAGAACACCATCCGTACGATCTCAAGCGTACCTACCGAAGCCGGCCCTGACGGCGAAGGCAGCACGCCGAGCAAACCGATCGTGATTGCTCACGCCACGTTGTCAGAAAGCTGAGATCTAGGGCGAGGAGCCGCCACGGATTGCGCGATCGCGGCGGCGACGCCCGATCAGCGCCGTGACCGTGATGACGGCGATCACGAGAAACAGGCCAAGAAGAATGCCTGGCGCCAAGCCGAGTCCGCCAAAGGGAAGAGCGATCAGCTTCACGACGCCCAGCCCGATCGCGAGCAGGGTGACGAACAACAAGATGATCAGCAGCACGCCACGAATACGGGCCAGGATGCCCGCGCTCGACGCTGGCACAAGCAGTCCGGCGGCACGCAGCAGCAGCATCTGCCGTCCGGTCGGCGGGGCCTGACCGAGTCGCTGCACAGCATCCCTTAGATCGCCAGGCCGGCGCTCGGCTAGAGCCAATGAGGCGTCGGCCATGCGCCGGATCTGCATCCGCTCCTGGGGACGAGCCGCGGCGATCGCACGCTGAAAGTAGGCGCGGGCCTGTACGGCGTCAAAGCGCTCCGCGGCGCGTGCACCGAGGATCGCCATGGCAGCTGACTTGTACTTGGTCTCGCTCTCCAGCTGCTCGTCTGAGCGCTGCTCCAGCGCCTCGATAGCGGCGGCCGCGCCGCGTTGCTCGATCTTGATTTGACGCTGTTTGGGGGCCATCGGAGGAGCATTCTATGGAGCTCCGCACGCAGGCGCTATCCTCGCAGCTCCTCATCTGGGACCAAGTACCGATGCGCCTCACTTTCTGGCACCGCCGACAGATAGCGATCCTCCTAGCTTGCTTGGTGGCGGGGCAGATGCTCGTGCCCTCATTTGCGATCGCCGCCGCCGGCAGCTCGCCCGCCGACAAGGCCGCCCTCAACAAGGAGATCCAGGAAGCGCTGCACAAAGCGCAAGCGAAGGGCCAGGTGCCTTCTGGCGAAGCTCAGCCTTCCCAAGAAGCGCTTTCAAAGCTGACCGAAGAAACCGAAGAAACCACGACGGTGACAACGAGCAGCTCGGCCTCGACTGCCTCTTCCAGCGGATCGCATTCCACACTTCTAGTGACTGCGCTCGTTGTCGGAGTGTTGATTCTGCTCGCGATCATCTTTGTGATTGGGCGCGATATGCGCAGAGTGGCGCCAGCCGGAAACAGCGGCTCACTGGCCGACTCTCGCGATTCGGCGGCGCGTATACGTAAGCGTCGTGCGAAGGCCAAGGCTGCTCGCCGTCAGCGCAAGCGCAATCGTTAGAAAACAGCGATAGCTAGCGGCGCTCGCTGCGCATGGGTCTGCGCGAGCGATGCGATCCCTGACCGTGTGGTCCGCGGCGGGGTCTGCGAGGCGGACGAGTTCGGTGAGAAATCAGCGGGGTCTTGCTGCCACCGTCATCTTCGGAGGAAACCACTGACGGTGAGGCTTCCTGCTGGGAATCCTCGCGGAAAGGCAGCCAAAGTAGAAAACCGAACAGCGGGATCTTGATCAGCGCGAACAGCAGCAGAATGATCCAGAGCATCATCCGTTCCGATGCTAGCGTCAGATCCGAGGGTGGGCGCAACCAGCCAGCACGAACCGCCGTTGAAGCGGTGCGATGTCTCGTCGCCGTGAGACAGCCCGGTTTCGGTGGGGCTCGTGGATGCTTCCTGCCGAGCTCTATCGCCATGCGAGCGCGAAGTCGGCATGATGAGTCCCGGCATGGGCTTCACGGATTGCGGTGAGCACGAGCTGCGGGAGGCCGGCGAGTGGCGGATATGCGCGCTCCGAATAGTTCGCGAGGACGGTCCAGCGCTCCCTAACACGACGGTGCATCGGGCGTGACGCGCGCCGGGACGCTCCAGCGGGACGGGCCCACGATTGCCTACGACGTCGCGGGCCACGGTCCTCTAGTCGTGTTCGTGCATGGCCTCACTTCCTTTCGGCAGACCTGGGATCCGGTCACCACGCTGCTTGACGAGGAGTTCACGTGCGTGCGGTTGGATCTACGTGGTCACGGGGCTTCCGCCCGCACCGCGGAGTACTCGATGATGTCGCTGGTCGGTGACGTGCGAGCTGTCGTCGAGGAGGTGGCGCTTGGGGAGCCCGCGATCGTCGGTCACTCTCTGGGTGCGAGCATCGCCGCCGTATACGCCGCGGCGTACGGTGTGCGTGCCGTCGTCTGCATCGACCAGTCGCTGCGGTTCGGCGAGTTCGCCGAGCTCGTGCAGGCGCATGCCGAGGACCTGCGCAGCCAGCGCACGATGGAGGCCGTGCTGTCGATCGACCGTGCTCTCAAGCTAAAGCCCTACACGGGGGTCGAGAACATCGAGCGCAGGGTACTGGCGTTTCCGCGCGAGGTCCTCCTCGGAATCTGGGACGCGCTGCTGACCACGCCTCCAGAGCAACTGACCGCGATCGCCGAGGCGATCCTGCCCCGAATCGCGGCACCACTCCTATCGCTGCACGGCTCGCCGCCACCACCGGACTACGCGGCCTGGCTTACGGGCCTCGTGCGCGGCGCGCGCGTCGAGATCTGGGACGGGACCGGCCACATGCTTCACCTCGTCGACCCGGAACGGTTTGCGGCACGCGTGCGGCCGCTACTCGCGCCCTGAACGCTCCTTATGACCGGCCGCGGCTCGCGCGGACGCGATAGCGCGCACGCACCGTGTGGTGCAGTCCGTTAGCTCAGAGTGACGCCGTGCCTCGAGGCGTGCGTTTGCCAGCACCCGAGAGCTGGCAGCCTCATATGAATGAGATTCCGGTCTCATGTGGATGGAGACGCAAGCGGTAAAACAGCCGTTTCAATTATTTAGTTTACATAAGATTGATTATCGAGCATTGAAAAGTGGTGGGTCAGTTTGATTTGGCTGGCCCCAGGCGCGTCGGGCCATATAGGTCGGCCCATGGGCGTAAAGTGGCCCTATGGCACGGTGGATCGAGGCTGCGCGATGGATAGCGTTTCCCGGCAAGCGCTTGGCGCCAGTAGAGGCGATCTGGCTTGCGATCTTCGGTGCGTTCCTCGGGTTGCTGCTGTTCATCCTTACAGCACCCATAGCCCTGAGGGTCTTTGGAGCAGGCATGTTTTGGGTGTTCGCAGCGGCTGCACTGGTGGCGTCGCTACGCAGACGGCGAGCAAGCCACCCCCGGTCAAACTGACCCACTATCCATTGAAGGCTAACGGCCCATTTGGGCCTCCAAGGTCTTTTGCGCGAACTGAAGCATCCCGAGGGTGACCCACGGAAACTGCTGGGCCCTAACGCGAAGCCCTACCTCGCCATCCGGTCCTTTGACCTCGAGGATAGTTATGACCCGGCCGATCTCGAAGTCACGGCCAAAATCGACTTCGATGGCGTCCATCTGTTCGGCCACTTCTTGCAGGAGACGGCTTCTACTGCTGGTGGTGGGCGCTGTCGCGTCAGGCTCTATGTCGTCGTTTTCATCCGTCATGCGGACCTCCGTGTTGAGAAAAGAAAACGATGCTACCCATCGAATACTCCTAGCCGCCGATTCCGGGAGGAGCGCTTGGTCTTTGTGACAGACAAACGCTTCGATCGCCGCGCTCAGGAAGTCAACCGATCCCAATACTCATCGATGTCGGGGGCTTTGGTCACGCACAGAGCAGCCCGACCGCCCCGCGCCGCTCTACGCTCTGGGTTATGTCAACTGGGCGGTCGGGGGCCAAGCGCATTTCGATGACTCCCCTCGCCGAGTTGGCCTGTAGGCTGGCGAAGTTGGCCACACAGGCCCTTCAGTAAGCAAAGGCGTTCCTCGCACCGAAATGGGCAGCAGAGACCGAGCAGAGACCGAGCGTCGTCGACTACTGCGACGGCGCCGTCAGGGATTTTTGGCGCTCAGCGCCGTGGTCGTTGGCACGATCCTGATCGTGGTTGGGTCACTGAGGAGTGGTGGCTCCTCCAAGCGATCCTCCCCCGCCAAGGCCACACTTTCCCAGCGCCACCGAGGTCAAGCACGCGCGCATAGGCTTGCGCATCGTCCGCTTCGCGCTCCCTCCCCCACGAGCCCTGGAAGCGCCCGGGTCCCAATCCTCATGTATCACGTGATCAATCCGCCGCCAGCGGGAGCGCCATTCCCCGGCCTATATGTGAGCGCAAACGAATTCTCTGCACAGATGCAAGCACTCGCGCACGCCGGATACCACGCCGTGACGATGGATCAGATGCTCGCTTCCTGGCGCCACGGAACGCCACTCCCCTCCGATAAGCCAGTGGTCGTCAGCTTCGACAACGGCTACCAATCGCAGTACGTCAACGCGCTACCCGTGCTGCGTTCGCTCGGCTGGGTCGGGGTCGAGAATCTGCAGCTGAGCGGGCTGCCGCCCTCCCAGGGCGGGCTCAGCCAATCTCAGGTGCGAGGCCTTGTGAGCGCCGGCTGGGAACTGGACACTCAGGGCATCAGCCACGCCGATCTGATCACTCTGAACGCCACGCAGCTGCACGAACAGGTGGCGGTCGCCCGCACGGTCATTCAGCACCGCTACGGCGTCCCGGTGGACTGGTTCTGCTACCCGTCCGGTCACTACAACGCGACCGTCGTCGCCGCAGTCAAAAACGCCGGGTACGTCGGATCGACGACGGTCATTCCTGGCTGGGCGGGCCCGACGTCAGACACCTATCGGCTTCCTCGTCTGCGAGTACTTTCAGGCACCGGACCGCAGGCGCTCCTGGATCAAATAGCTTCGATCCGCTCCAACGGCCCGCCACCACCCTCCTACGGCTCGAACTGAGCCGCCACCGAGCAGATCGCTAGGATGCCCGGCATGTGTTTTTACGCTGACCGCTTCAGGGTTGGAGGATCCCAATGAGCTCCGCGCCCGGCTGGGGATCGTGGACGCTGGACCCGATCGCGATCCTCGCGTTGATCGCTGCCGCTGTCCTCTACACCCGCATGTATCGCCGCGCCGCGCGCCTAGCCGCACCCGGCCGGGGCCCCCGCGCCGGGCACTGGATCCCCTACGCGGGAGGGCTCCTCGCCCTGGTCATCGCGTTGCTATCGCCACTGGACAGCATCGGCGACCGCTGGCTTCTCTCGGCCCACATGGCCCAGCACATACTGCTCACGGACATCGCCCCGGCTCTTCTGGTGCTCGGCCTGCGCGCGCCGGTGCTACCCCTGGGACTGTCGCCATCGGCGCTGCGTGCGGTGGCGCCGTCGGGAGGGCGCTCAGGGCGCATGCTGGCCCTGCTGAGCTCGCCGTGGATCGCGCTGCCGACTTGGGCGCTGGCAACGTGGGTATGGGCGATTCCGCGCATGTTCGATTTCGCCGCCCAGCACTCCGCAGTGCACGCGCTCGAGCACGCGACTCTCTTCTACACAGGCCTTGCCCTGTGGTGGCTGATCATCAGCCCCCTCCCGCGTGATCGTATGCGCCCGGGGGGCGAGCGCCTGGCGCTGCTTGGCTTCACGCGCCTGGCCAGCGCATTCGTCTGCGTGCCGCTGACGTGGATCACGACTACTCAATATTCGCTGTACGCGAGCGCTCCGCGGGCCTTTGGCCTCTCGGCGATCAACGATCAGCACCTCGCCGGGGCGGGTATGTGCTTCGTTGAGTTCCTGGTGTTCGGGATCGCCTTCGCGGCGGTGTTCATCGGCATGCTCGACCGCTCTGAGTCCCGTATAACGCTGCTTGAGCACGCTGCCGGCGAGCCCCGCTGAGTAGCGGACACTGCGGCTGGGCTACTCCTTTTCGACTCTCGCGATCGCTCCGCGCAGCTGCGCGCCGGTCATCTTCGAGCGCCCCACGACATCGAGCTCGCGTGCCCGCTCGTAGAGCTCGCGGCGTGTCAGGCGCTGTTGGGGCTCTGATCGGCTCTCCTGGCCGCTGAGGGCTTTGGCCGCGAAATCTGGAAGTTTCTGGCGCAGGCTGATGGCCGCCTGGAACGGGTCACCGTGCTTTTCCAGGCGGCGCACGAGGGCCTTGGGGTCGTCGCTCAGCATTGGCTCTTTGCGGCTGCGCGCGCCCCGCTCGACCTCCTCCCAGCTCAGCGGCGTTGAGACCCTCGGGCGCTCCAGAGCCCGCAGCGAATAGGCGCACACAGTGGTCTTGTGCTGGTCGTTCTGGCTCCAGTCGATCAGGACCTTCCCGGCCCGCAGCTTTCGGTTCATGCGCGAGAGGACGATCTCAGGATGTTCCCGCTCGAGCAGCCTGGCCAGCGCGTGCGCGAAGGGCTTTGTGTCCTCGTAGCTGACTTCGCTGTTCAGGGGCAGATAAACCTGTAGGCCCTTCAGTCCTGAGGTCTTTATGACCGTCTGCAGGCCGAAGTTCTCGAGCAGCTCTCGCGTCCACAACGCGACCTTGCAGCACTCGCGCAGTCCGGCCGGAGCACCGGGGTCCAAGTCAAAGACCACAGCCGTTGGCTGCAGGTCACTTGAAGCCAGCGAGAGGCTCGAGTGCAGCTCGATTGAGGCCAGGTTGGCGACCCACAGCAGCGTTGGCAGATCGTTCACCAGGCAATAGTCGATGTGCTCTCCGTGGCTTGAGCTCCAAACCCGCGCCGTCTTGACCCACTCCGGGCGATGAGCGGGGCAGCGCTTCTCATAGAAGTGGTTGCCTGGGACTCCGTTTGGGTAGCGCTTGAGTGTCAGCGGCCGGTCAGTGAGATGCCCGAGCAGCACCGGTGCCACTGTCGCGTAGTAGTCGATCACCTGCCCCTTGGTCATTTCGGTGGCCGGGAACAGGACCTTCTGGCGATTGGAGAGCTTGATGGTGCGGCCCTGGACGCTGATCTCGGCGCTCTTGGCGGTCTCTCGCAGCACCACGTAGCCCGGCCCGGTCTCGCTGGCTGCAGAGGTTTGCCGTGTGTCCTCCCTGATGACCTCGCTGGCCGGCTTGTCGGCACGCAGGCCCTTGAAGACCGAGTGGCGCAGGATGTTCTGCGCGGTCCAGCCTGAGAACTCGACCTCGGCCACGAGCTCGGGCTCCACGAAGTGTGCTTTGGGGGCGGGCACCTTCTGCGCAAACGGATTCTCATGACGAGCAAGCGCGTGAAGTTGGCCCATCAGCTCCCGGGTCGCCTGCTCGGAGAAGCCGCTTCCCACTCGTCCGGCGTAGCGCAGTGCTCCGTTGGGCTGCTCGCGGTAGCCGACAAGCAACGCCCCCAGCCCCGCAGGGCCTTGACCGGAGAGCCAGCCGCCGATCACGAACTCTTGCCGCAATGAGTTCTTGACCTTCAGCCAGTCCCGGGTTCGCTGCCCAGGCACATAGACGGACTTCAGGCGCTTGGCGAGAAGCCCCTCCAGGCCGTGCTCCGCGGTCAGACTTAGCAGCGCTCGCGCCTGTCCCTGGTGGTAGGCGGGGGTTTGCCAGGCCGATCCCTGCAACTGGAGACCCTCCAGCAGCTCGCGACGCTGGCTGTAGGGCAAGGTGACTGTCGACTGACCGTCCAGGTACAGAAGGTCGAAGATCACGTAGGTAACCGCTGCGGTATCGCTGGCGCGGCGGATCGCGCTCGGTGAGCTCTGGTGCATGCGTGACTGCAAGCGCTCAAAGCTCGGTCGCCCGCTCTCATCAAACGCGACGATCTCACCGTCAAGGACAGCCTCGCGTGAACCCAGCTGCTCGCCGAGTCCGCGGATCTCTGGGTAGCGCGCGGTCAGATCGTTGCCGTTGCGACTCTCGATCCGCATGCGCCCCGGTTGCCAGTAGAGCAGGGCGCGCACCCCGTCCCACTTGATCTCAAACGCCCATCCGGTTTCCTTTGCTGGCAGCGAACCGGCGCTGGCAAGCATCGGTGTCAGGTGTGCCGGCATTTCCTCACGCGGTTGTGCCGGCGGGTCCATTCGGTGGATCATCCAGTCCCGTTGCGCTCCGGTTTTGAACAGCGCGTAGCGGCCCTGTAGACGCTCGCCGTAGAAGGTGACTATCCGCTCGTCCTCGCGTGCCTTCTCGCACTCGTAGAACCCGCTGTCCCAGATCTTTACCTCGCCGGCGCCATAGCTGCCCTGCGGTATCTGGCCCTGAAAGTCAAGGTAGGACACCGGATGGTCCTCGACGTGGATCGCCTTGCGGTTGTGCTGGGGGTCTTCGGGGATGCCGTTTGGAATCGCCCAGCTGAGTAGCACTCCGTCGCGCTCCAGGCGCAGATCCCAGTGCAGCCGACGGGCATGATGCTCGTGCACCACAAACCGAGACCGCTCATCCCCGCTAGCCGCTCCCCTGGGCTCGGGACTGCGCGAGAAATCGCGCTTGGAGTGGTATTTGGCAAGAGAACGCGCCATCTTCGATCCAACTGTGCTCCGAGGGCTGTTTGCTGCTCGCTCATCCTAGGAGGAGCTCGAGCTCACCCCTCGGGCCGGGAGGCTCTGCCACGCAGTCTGGAGAGCAGATAGCCGACGATCAGCAGGTTGACGATTACGCCACCTACCTTCAATGGGGTGGTGCTCTTGGTCAGCTCCCAAGCCTCGGGAATCAAAAGCAGGGAGGTCGCGATCACCGTCAGCCACTCCGCCCACCGACGCCGACGCCACAGGCCGTAGGCCTCGACCAGCTCGAGCGCCCCGTAGGCGAGTGCCACGAGCGCAAACAGGGTGTTCTCCGCGCCCTTGATGTGGCGCAGGTCCTGGATCACCTTGCGAATCCCGTTGGACTTGGGATCCAAGCCCAGCCGTGTGGCCAAATGCGAGACTTCGCCAGCCCAGTCGGCATGCGGATGGGTAGCCAACGCAACGCCCACCGCGATCAGAACGAGCGCCCTCAGTGCCCGCTCGGCCGCGATCCACGGCAACAGCCGGTCATGGCGTGTACCGCCATCCTGTGGCGCTGGATGCTTGTTGGACACGAGTCGCAGGCTACAGGCGGGCGCAGGCGCGATGGCGACTGTCCAGTGGACGTTGCGCGTTGGCTCTAACCTTCCGTTATGCGTCAACAGCTGCGTCCACTGTTCGATCGGGTGGTGATCAAGGAGCTCGAGCCCGACCGGGTACGTCAATCTGGCCTGGTCGTGCCGCCGGGCTCGCATGAGCCTCCACCCCAGCACGGCATTGTCCTGGCCGTCGGTCCGGGGATGGACTGGTGGAGTCACGTTGGCCTGGAGATGCCTGTCAGGCCCGGTGACCACGTCGTGTTTCCGTTTTCCGCCGGCGCCTGGGTCGACGTCGAGGAGGAGAAGCTGCTGGTGTGCCGCGTAGGTGAGCTGCTGGGAGTGCTGGAGAGCGCCGATCAGCTCTCAGTTCTCCCAAGCCAGGACTAAAGGAGGACTAAAGGCCTCCAGTCCGGGCCTGGCGACGGTACATTCATCGTCCAGCAGGTGCACGTCCAGGTCGCCTCAGAGCTCTCTCGGAGCGACAAGGATTATTGAGACCTGGCATCTGCGGGTATGGCGTTATCGCCCGCGCCTTCGCAACTTGAGCACTCCCGGGCGCGTTCTAACACATGTAGGCGAGATCACCGGAGTTGTGAGCCGAAACGTCCCAAAATTTGTTGACACCGCAACTACTATGACTTATAATTCCGACCACAAGCATCGGATTACAAGGAACATCATGCAAGATCGTACTACCACCCAAAACGCTCTCCCCCTCGTTGAGGCCGTCGCCAGCGGGCCACGGGAGCCGGTTGGCGCCGAGATCACCCACCTGATCCCGGAGAGCTTCATTCCCGAGTCGGTCGACCAGCTGCTCGCTCACTCGCGGCGCTACCCCCTGCTCACTCCCGCTCAGGAGATCGAGCTCGCTCAGCGCATCGAGCGCGGCGATTTGCACGCCAAGGAACTGATGGTCAACTCCAATCTGCGTCTGGTTGCCTCCAACGCCCGTCGCTACCAGAACCAGGGGCTGCCGCTGGCTGACCTGGTTCAGGAGGGGATGCTCGGCCTGATCCGTGCCAGCGAGAAGTTTGACTGGCGCAAGGGCTTTCGCTTCTCCACGTACGCCACGCTGTGGATCCGTCAGGCGATTCAGCGAGGTCTAGAGAACTCTGGCCGCACCATCCGCCTGCCTGTGCACGTCGCGCAGCGCTCGCGCAAGATCGGTCGTATCGAGCGCGAGCTGTCCGTTCGCCTCGGTCGCGAGCCCACGATTGAGGAGGTCGCCCAGGAGGCTGACCTGCCGCTCGATCAGATTGAGGAGGTCCATCACCAGCGGGCCGCCCTAGTGAGCCTCGACCAGCAGGTTGGCGAGGACGGCGACACCGCGCTGGGCGATCTGTTGCCCTCCGACGCGGAGGCACCCGAGGAGACGGCATGGGACAGCGAACGCGAGCGGATCGTGCATCGCGCGCTAGCCCAGCTGCCGGACACCGAGCGTACGGTCCTCACCCTACGTTTCGGCACCGGCCGCGAGGAGCCCCAGACGCTGACCGCTATCGGCAAGCGCCTCGGATTCTCTGCCGAGCGTGCCTCTCAGTTGGAGCAGCGGGCACTGAAGAAGCTCGCGGACTCGCCCGAGCTCGCGGCGCTGCGCGAGGCTGCTTAGCACCCACCTCTGACCCACTCGACCCCCGGCATGCAGATGCGCTGGGGGTCGGTGTGGTCTGTATGTCGGTCTGTTGGGACTGGCGCGTGCGCCTGCGCGAGCACGTGCTGGAGAGCGGCGAGCGGATCCCGTCCAGAGACGAGCATGTACCTCTCCCCTCGCAAACGCGACTGCTAGCGGCTCACTCCTGGCTCTCGGGCATTCAGAGACCGAATTGATACGGTGGGCAGGGGAGTCCGGTCCAGTCAGAAGAGACGACACGTTGGGGAGTGGCGGGGCATGTCGAAAACGCTTTGGGAGCAAGTGGTGGAGTGGACGATCGCCGTCGGCGAAAAGACTCTCACTCCGATCGAGCGCTTCATCGGCCGGCGCTCCCTGGTGGGCGATGAGACCTTCTTTCCGCCCGAGCGTTTCCCGTGGGTGAAACGCATCGAGGAGAACTGGACGGTGATCCGCGAAGAGCTCCAGGCGGTGCTCGAGGATCGCGAGGCGTTGCCCAACTTCCAGGAGATCTCAAAGGATCAGATCGAGATCACCAACGACGATCACTGGAAGACCTTTTTCCTGTACGGCTACGGCTTCCAGGCCAAGCTCGGCGTACAGATGTGCCCGCGCACCGCCGCCTTGATGCGCGAGATCCCGGGAATGACAACCGCGATGTTCTCGATCCTCTCCCCGAAAAAGCACATCCTCGACCACCGCGGTCCTTATAAGGGGGTGCTGCGCTACCACCTCGGCCTGATCGTGCCAAAGGACGCCGAGTCCTGCCGCATCCGCGTCGGCGAGGACTTCCGCCACTGGGAAGAGGGAAAGAGCATGGTTTTCGACGACACCTTCAACCACGAGGTGTGGAACGACACCGACGAGACCCGTGTCGTGCTGTTCGTCGATGTGCTGCGGCCGCTGCCCGAGCCGGAGGCCACGATCAATCGGTGGATCGTCAAGGCGATTGGGTGGTCGCCGTTTGTGCTGGATGCCAAGCGCAACCAGGAGGCTTGGGAAACGCGATATCGAAAGGGCCGACTCAGTGACCCTGTCTCACAGCAATCTGCCGCCCGATTCTGACCGGCCTGCGTCTAAGCTCACAGGCATGGTCGAGAGTCACG
>DATBPE010000039.1:0-4454 GCA_036561505.1 Solirubrobacteraceae bacterium | reverse complement strand
CGCGGGTGCGCGTCTATGTGCAGCGCGCCGAGAAATATCTCAATGCGACGACTTGGCCGCCTCCGTCGACCGCCGTGCGGCCCGAGTACCTGGGTCCGCAGACGATCTCCACGAAGCGCCCTGTGGAATCGACTGGCAGCTACGTCACCAACCCTGCCGCTGGGCTCTCGATGAGCCTCGATCAGCAGGGCACGGTCGCGATCAGCCCGTATGTGCCGCTGGATCAGCGCTCCGAAGAAGAGCAGGGACTGACCTGGCGCACTCCGACGCTGTCGGCGCCGCTCACGCTGGCCGGCCCGGTCGCGCTTCACCTCGTGGCATCCTCGACGGCGAGCGACACCGACTGGTTCGCGAAGATCTCCGACGTCGCCCCCGATGGCACCCAAACCATCGTGAGCGAGGGTCAACTGCGCGCCTCCCTGCGCGCACTGGCGCCCAAGAGCACGACGACTCAACCACTGGAGACGCTCACCACGTCCGAATCGATCACCCCGGGACAGTTCTATGACTACGAAATCTCGATCGCGCCAACTGCGTGGGAGTTTGCAGCAGGCCACAGCTTGCAGCTGCGCCTGACCTCATACAACATGCCCAACGCCCTACCGGCGACGCTCACCCTCGATTCGAGCTCACCGGCAAACTCGAGCTTCGTGCCCCTCTCGCCCGCCACCAACACGGTGCGCTATGGCGGTTCAGACGCAACGACGCTGCGACTGCCGATCTCGACTCAGCAGTCGCCTTGAGAAGCGACCGTCTCGCATCTTCCTGGCTCCGACAGCTCTGTCGGTAAACAGCTTGGCCCAGAACGCGGAGGGAACTCCTCGAGGTCGATAGGTAGGGGACGTGTCCCTCCTCGGCGCTGATGGGATACCGGTCCCGCGCAGGCATCGGGTGTCCGACTCAACGCGCTGGCCCCGCAGTCGAACGCTGTTTGCCTCCGCTCCGTCTCCTCGTCCGCGCCATAGGCGCTTTCGGCGGCTTTCGGGCTTCAGCCGGCGCTCTGGCCGCAGGGCCAGTACTCCCCCCACCATACTCCGATCAGCCGGCTAAGACGAACGAGTTTCGCGAGAGGGAGGCTGTAGTTGCCGCACCCGAACCGATGGTGGTACCTACGTGCGACGCCGCTAAGGTGAGGCATTCGGACATGAACTGGTAAAGTTTGGCTGCACAAGGCCTCGCGGCTTCTTCGGATCCGCTCGCGTATGGCCACCGCCGGCCGGACGCCAACGGCGACCTCACGGACAGTTTCGTTCTGAGCTGAGTAGGGCCGATTCTCAAAGAGGGTCGTGTAGTCGAACGGCGCTCAAGGAGGTCCCTCATGCTTACCTCACCAGCCGAGCTCCTACGGTCGCGGGACCGTCCCACCGGCCCCTTTTGCCGCGAAACACCTCAGGACATCCGCGTCCGCTCTGGTGCCGTTCCTCGCGTGGACCGCGGCGGCGACACCGATGCGCTGGACTGGCGCTCGGACCCACACCTACTGGCGATTCTCGCGCGGGGCGTCAAACGCGAGCGAGAGGCTCGCGAGAAGGACCAGTTCCCATGCCGCCGAGACGAGCTTGACCAGTCTGCACAGCGGCTGGCGCCCTCCCACATCCACGCGCACTCACACGCGTAGGAGCGGCATGAGCGTTCGCACGGACTCGATGATTACCGCCGTGCTCGAAGGTGGCCCGCTGGACGCCCGGCGCGTCGACGCCGACGTCGTGGAGGGTCGTCCCGCGAAGACGATCGACGTTCCGGCCGACGACGGCACCACGTGCCGCTACTGCCTCGCGGAGTGGGTCCAGTCGGGGCAATCCGCGGCCTACTCATTCCTGTACCGCGTCTAGCCGCCAGCGGCGGCGGAGGCCGCGCGCCTCCGCGATTCGTTGCGGCCTTGGTTTCACACCTGCCGCAGCGGCCCAGGCGGGGCTCCCCGCGATCGCGATCACGCAACAGGCTCCGCGCGTCACCTCGGCCCTCACGGCCAAGGAAGATCCAGGAGAACTCGTCGGCCGACCGGCTTCGGTGATGGACTCCTGAGACTCTGACGGGCCGGGTCAGGCCCTCGGTCGTGGCTCACTCATGGGCGCGATCTTGCCAGTCAGCTCTCTTTTGCAGATATCCGGGCGGGAGTACGCCGTCGAGCCGCTCGATCACCTCGAGCCACTCTAGGGCGGACTTGAAGTGGCCATCGGCGGCATCGCGGTCGACGAACGTCAGCGCCAGCTCACGAGCCTCGTCGTGTGACGCTTGGAGTCTTCCGGGATCCTCAGTCGAGGGTGCACGCTCCTGGAGCGTTTCGTCGGTGGTGAGCGGGCTATGGCCGGCGAGGTAGGGGGCCAAATAGCGGCCGGCGATCTTGCTGGGTGGCCACCAGAGCGGGTTGGCCGCGGTCTCGAATGAGTCACCGGTACCCGCAATCTGCGCGCGCAGGTACGTCGGGGCGATGCCAGTGAGGAGCACGCCCCGCAGCGTGGGTCGGATCGGAGATGGTGTGATCGCCGCGCCCATACCCTTCGCTATGGCCTCTGCGGCTGCATCGGCCTGCTGGGTCGCGATACCTCCTTGCTTCACCGGGAAGGTCGTTCCATCCCCGGCGGCATACACGTCGTCCAGACCGGCCACCAGGCTGTGCTCGTCCACCGCAATGAAGCCGCTGGCGTCGGAAGTCAGCCCCGGGAGAGCCGGGCCCTCTAGCTGCGCAAGGGTGACCACGTGATCGACCTCGAGCGTGGCGCCCGGGCGGAGGTGGAGCTTGCCGTGTTGGATCTTCTCCGCGTAGGCGCCTGGTTTGAGCGCTATCCCGCGGTCCCCGAGCAGGTTGCGCAGCATACGGCTGGCCGTCGGCCCGAACACCGACAGCGGATCGGTCTCGGGCGTAACGACGGTGAGCTCGGCGCCGATGACGCCTACGTCGGCCAGGTGCGAGGCGGTTAGCAGCGCAAGCTCGTACAGCGGCAGCGTCCAACTGACCCCAGGGGGGTTGACGAAGGCCAGTCGCTCCTCCGAGCCACTCTCGTATCGCTCGAGCAGCGTCCGGAATGGCCCCACGTCCGCTGCGCCACCGAAGTGCAACGCGCCCTCCAGCCAGTCGCGCCGCCGAGCGCCAACCGCGACGACCAAGGCGTCGTAGGTGAGGTCGATGCCGCTGGCGAGTTCGATGCGCCGGTCCTCGGAGTCGACGCGCGTCAGCGAGTCTACGTGAAGCTTGGCGCTTTGCTCGCCAGCGATCTCGGCGAGATCAAAGAGGTGGGTTTCGGCGAGGTCAAAGGGTGCAGCCACCGCGAGCGGTTGGTATACGAACCGGCGGTTCGGGGCAACCATATGCACCTCCACCACTACCCCGAGAAGAGCGCGCAGCGCCAGCAGCGCCTCGACCGCCGCGACGCCGCCGCCGCAGATAACCACGCGCCTCGGACCGTGCGATCCGCGCGATCGGGCCATCGTCAGCTTGGACGCTTGGGTCGCGGTCCTAGCCTTGGTTCTGCTGGGCTCGCGGAATGCGAGGTTCGAGCGGTCAGGGCCGGAGGCTTCGGTCCGGAGGATGGTCTCACTACCCGAGGATAACGGCCGTGGTTGGCCTAGGCACGTAGATAGTCGGTGCTACTCGCCGTGCGCGGCCCAGTAGGCCTCCGCCTCGCTCTCCATGACGGCCAGGCGGGAGTAGTAGTCCCGGTACTCGTTGAGATGCGCTCGCGCAATCTTCGCTGTAACGGTCACGTCGTCGTCGGTGACGTTGGTCTCGAGATCCCGTGTGCCGTGCTCGAGCTCGACGTCCATCCCCATCCGAAACTGCTCGACATCGAACCGCGAGGTCATCCAATCGATCCCGATCCGCTCGCCGGCCGCACGGGCCTGCTCGGCCGTGAAATGGTCCTTCTCGCTCATGCCACGGAGCCTAGCTCAGCGCGGGCGCTCGCGGGTAGGCGATCGCCAGCGGGTAGGCGAGGAAAGAGGGTACGGCTCGTCGTCCCGAACAGGTGTCCTTCGTCACGTCAACGCGGGGGAGCGGGTCGGCCTCACGCCCTCCTCAGTTTTGGGGATTGCGAGCGATGTTCGGCGCGCTAGCCTGCCCAGCGGTCAGCTTTCGCGTGCTCAAAAAGGCACAGAAGGCGGCCTCTTTCAGAGGGCTAGGACCCCCGTCGCCGACAGTCGGCGGCCTAGCCGGTCCATAAACACTGCGCGCAAGGGGTGTCTTCGATGGCCGTTGCTGATCGCACAGGGAGCAGGATCGGAAGCCCGCGTTTTGGCGTGCGTAACGTTGTCATAGGCCGCGCCTACACGCTGGTCCTAGAAGGGGAGCTGGACCTCGTGAACTCACTGCGTCTGGAAACGGCGATCCTCTCCTGCGCCGACGACGCAGGCGAGCTGACGCTCGACCTAAGTGAGCTTACGTTCATGGACTCCACGGGGCTGAACGTAGTTCTGTTTGCGCAGCAGCTCTGCCACGTCAAGCGAGCGGAGTTTGC
>DATBPE010000038.1:0-8394 GCA_036561505.1 Solirubrobacteraceae bacterium | reverse complement strand
TGCCATGTGGGGCCTGTACGACGTGGGTGTCGGGCTGGGCGACACCGACGCGCTCGCCGCGTTCCACGAAGCGATCGACGCGCTCGCCGCAAACCTGACACGCTGGGATCTGGGCTACTGGTCACGCTATGACCTGTTCCCCCACCCGATCCCGAACCCGGCCAGTTCCTTCTATCACGACCTGCACATCAAGCAGCTACAGGTCACCAATAGGCTCGCACCACGCAGCGAGATAGCCCGGGTTGCAGAGCGTTGGGCCGGATATGGAGCCTCGGCGCTAGACCGCCGGCGTGCCTTTGCTCACAAGGCGCTCTTTCGCGTGATCGTGCCTCGCAACCGGCTCCTGTCGCGGAGGCTGCCGTGGTCTTCCATGAGAGTTGGGGTTTGAGCCATAACAGCGTCCCGTCTCTCCCAAGCGACGCTGGCGACCATCACGCTAGCGGCTATCTGCGCGACCACGCCTTCTACCGTTCTCGAGGACACCGCACAAGCCAGCAGACGCTGCACCAGGGTTGCCTCCCCCGACGGCAGAGACGGAGCTCGCGGCAACGCCAGCGCGCCCTACCGCACGATTGCACGGCTGCTTCAACGGCTCGTGCCAGGACAGACTGGATGCTTGCGGGCTGGCACATATTCGGGGGGTATCCGCTTCAACGACGGTGGCAGTCCCGGCCACCCGATCGTGCTGCGAAGCTACCCCGGCGAGCAGGCACTGGTAACTGGGCGCACCTACATTCCACGGGGTTCTAATTACCTGGCGATCGCAGATCTTAGCCTCAACGGGGCCCACCAGCCGAACAACGGTGTGCTGCCTAGTCCGACAGTCGACGCCGACCACGTGACGTTCGAGTTCGATGACATCACCAACGATCACACCGCGATCTGCTTCGACCTCGGTAACCCTGTTTACGGCACCGCAAACTCGACGGTTATCGCGGACAGCCGCATTCACGGCTGCGGACGACTCCCGGCCGACAACCACGAGCACGGCATTTATGTCGACCATGCGATCGCCACCACGATCACGGGCAACTGGATCTACGACAACGCCGACCGCGGCATCCAGCTCTATCCCAGCGCTCAGCGAACAAGGATCGCCGACAACGTGATCGCGGGCAACGGTGAGGGCATCATCTTCTCGGGTGCCGAAGGTCTCGCCTCAAGCAACAATCTCGTCGAACACAACGTGATCGCGGACTCGCTGATCCGCGCCGACATCGAATCCTTTTACCCTGCAGGCAATCCGATCGGGGTTGCAAACACCGCCCGCGAAAACTGTCTATCCGGCGGACACCCGACAGTCGATCGCTTGGCCGGCGGCTTCCGCACGGTCGGAAACGTCGTGGCCCCGCCGGACTTCGTCGATCCCACGATCGGCGATCTGCGTCTGCGGCAGGATTCACCTTGCGCCCGGATAGCTCCGGCGGTGCCGAGGGCACCTGACACGAACGGCTCTGATTCCACCGGAACGAGCCAGATTCCCGGTCCTAGAGATCACTCCTAGTCCGCTGGTCATGCGCCCGGATGAGTGCTTTGCCATTGGATATCGGCTCGCACACCTTTTCAGGCGCTGTGACGGCGGATGCATCCAATGAGCTCGTGGGCGAAGAACGAGGAGGCGCACTGGGCGGAACGCCCACGCGTCCCTCACGGCGCAGACGACTACGTACAGTCTGCAGTCGCCCTAGCTGATCGGCGGAGAGCGTGCGCTTGGCGCTTTCGATGAGCCGCCGGTTCGCCACGGCGGGCGCCACCCGCATCAGTGCCTGCGGCAATCTCCTCTCGACGGGAACCAGCACATGGCTGGCAATGGCATCGTTGCAGTCGGCGAAGGCGCGCTTGAAGTCAAGCTCACCCCAGCCGAGGTTGAAGCGCTGCTCGCCACGCTCGAATCCCGCTTCGATCGTGTGCAGTAGCGACAGCCGCGGCGGCGCCAGCGACCGGAATCGCTCGTCCCAACCCATGTTGAAACCCGCGATCTCGCCGCCTGCGGCGATCGACAGTTCTGCGCTGATCGGCTCACCGTCAACCTCGAGCACGAGAAGCCGGAAACGATCTTCTGACAAGAGCTCCCCGGCCAACTCCCCGAGCAGCACCGGTAGACGATCACCTAGCGCTACCAGTCGCGAGGCGCCCCGCCGCTCCCACCGTCCCGCGTGCAAGCGCACAAATGTCTGGATGTCTGCGGCAACAGTGCTGGCCGTGCTCAGTCGAGCCGTGCCGCCCTCGCGGTCAAACAGCCGGCGATAGCGGCGAATGTTGCGCCGGAAATGGGCGCTACGAGATTCAAACCACTTTTCAAAGGACGGCTGCAACAGCACGGTAGCGACAGTCTGCAGACCGTTGCGAAACGCGACGGGGCGCACGCGTCCTGGCCAGCCCTCACGCAAAGCCAAGGCCCACGGCGAGGTGACCGGAAGTCGATTCAGGCTGAGAATCGCTGGCCTGGGCTCGGCCTTCGCCAAGGCGCCAGCTACCGCCTGCGCCACCTCCCATTCGTGATTGGCCAACGCCAGCGGCGTAACGCAGGGGGCGAAGTTGTCTGCCAGCAGTCGGTAACTACCGTGTCCATCGGCGCTGGAGAGATCCACGCAGAATGGAGCTATACCCACGAGCTGCTCGCGATCATGGACCGCGATCAGACGCAGCGCCGTCCCACTTGGCGCCGCGTGACGCAACCATCCGAGCATCCAAGCCGGGCTCGAGAGCGGCTGAGCGTTCATCACAGCGAGTGCGTCCCACTCCGCGGTCAGATGCTCCAGCCGTGAGAGATCCTCGATCAGCTCCGCTTGATACGTCGATCTGTGCACTCACACTCGATTCTTACGTCCTCGGGACCAGGCTGCGAAGTGCTCCCGCAGGTCTCACGCCAACCGGATTACCCGGTGGACCACACGAACAAGCTCAAAATCTGTTCGCGCCCGCTTGAAGCATCCCACTCTTTTTAGAGATTTCGAGCAGCGAAGCGCTGAAGTGAAGCGCGGGGCGAATAATTTCCTCGTATCGCTCGGTCAGAAGCGATACGCCTCCGCTCAGTGCGCAGGACGCGAGCGTGACACGCGTGCTCGATCAAGCCAAGTGAACAACGAGGAGGAGCGCAGCCTGCGGATCGTGGGTGACACCTTCACGGCGAAGCGCTTGATCGAGTCGTCGTGAAAGATCGGGGCGCGCGGCCAACACAGCGGGCGCGGCGGATAGAGAATACGCGGAATCGCTCCAGCAGCAAGGTAGCCGGCAGTGCCCGTTGCCCGCTCAACGCGGGCGTCCACGTCGCCGTATGGATAGGCGAGCGAAGTGCACGGCCGGCCGAGCTCTTGCTCGACCTTCGCCTTGGACACCCCCAGCTCACGCGCGAGCGCCTCGTCGTCGAGCTCGCTCAAGCGCGGATGCGAGCAGGTGTGCGAGCCGATCTCCCAGCCCGCGTCCGCCAAGTCCCGCAGCTCCTCCCAGGAAAGGCTGTCGAGCTCGGGCTCATGCGGCGTCCCCAGCCAGCGATCGATACCCGGCCAGCGCATCGGCCTGTCATCACCTGGCCAGTCTGTGGGCACATAGAGAGTGCCTGGAATCTCGTAGCGATCGAGTATCGGCTTGGCACGCTCCAGCACCGAGCGGTAGTTGTCGTCGAAGCTCACCACGACAGTGCGTCCCTTCGAGGGAGCGCAGACTGCTTCTGTCATGCATGCCCCGCGATAGCCCCGGCGGGTGAGTGCATCCAGCTGCTCCTCGAGTGCCTGGGGCGTCACCGAAAGCGCCGCGGGCCATGTCTCGCTGACGGCGTGGTAGCAGAGCACGAGTAGGTCGCTCATCTTCTCAGCCTACAAAAGGCAAGCCGGCTGACGAAGACCATCGACCCGTACTCCGCTACCGTTTCCGGTCAGGATGAGTGCAAATTCCCATGGGGGGTCAGTGGCAGCCAGCGTGCTGGTGCCGGTTCTCAACGAGGGGGACGCTATTCGAGAAGTGGTCGCGGCGATGCGCGACCAGCGACTCCCAGGCGGATCGCTGGAGTTCATCTTAGCCCACGGACCATCCGCTGACGACACCCGCCCGCAACTGGAAGACCTCGCCCGCGAGGACGAGCGGATTCGCATTGTCGAGAATCCAGCCGGCGACACCGCGAGTGGACTGAATTTGTGCCTGCGAGAAGCACGCGGTACATATGTGGTTCGCATGGATGCTCACACCATCTACCCGCGCGAGTACATCTTCGATGGCGTACGGCGCTTGGAGCGTGGCGACGTCGCATGGGTCGCCGGTCCGCAGGTGCCGGAAGGGCGCGGCCCGGTTTCGCGCGCGGTGACCGCCGCGCTGCAATCGTGGATAGGTCGCGGCGGTTCACGCAAGTGGTCCACCGCCGACGTAACCGAGGAGAACAACTCAAACGAGGAGTACGACCTCGATACCGGTGTGTTTTGCGGCGTGTGGCGCAGAGCCGACCTCATTTCCGTCGGTGGCTTTGACGAGGAGTGGCCAATCAATCAAGACTCTGAGCTTGCAGCGCGCTTTCTTCGCCGTGACCATCGGATCGTGTGTCTGCCGGCGATGGCCGCGCGCTATTACCCACGCGACTCGCTCGACGGTTTGTGGCGCCAATACAGACGTTACGGTCTATACCGCGCAAAGACGGCGCTGCGCCATCCAACGAGTCTGCGCCGCTCGGCGATCCTACCGCCGGTGGTCGCGATCGACCTCGCGATGGCGCTGGTTGCCCCAGGGAAGCTGAGACGTCTAGCCCGCGTGGGCCTGATCCCTTACGCGGGCTTGGTCGCTTATGAAGCCATGCAGCTGGCACGGCGGGGCAAGCCGGTCGAGGCCGGCCTGCTACCCGTTGTCCTGCCCACAATTCATCTCGCTCACGGTGTCGGATTCATCGAGGGCGCGAGCCGCTGGGGAATTCCATGGCGCGCGCTATTGCGCGTGAGTGGTACTTACCGGCCCGAGAACGACGAGCAGCCTTATCGAGGGCCAGTCAACGCCTCCGGCCTCAACGGTTCCGCGCCGAAGACCTGAGCCAGCTCCGCGGTTTGCGTCTGGGCGTCTACACCGACTACACCTACCATCGCGATAGTGCGGGGGTCTCGGGTGAGCGCGCGTTTGTACGCTTCATGACCGGGCTCAGACCGTTGGTCGCGCGCTTGGTGTTGATCGGGCGGCTGGACCCGACGCCCGGTCGCTCTCACTACCCCCTGGAGCCGGGCGTGGAGTTCCTCGGCCTCCCCTACTACACGAGCCTCACTCGCCGACCGATCAAGGCGATCGTTTCGCTCGGACGCTCAGCGGTGCGCTTCTGGCGCCTGTTGGACGAGCTCGACACGGTCTGGCTGCTCGGACCCTACATTCATACGATCGGCTTTGCCCTGATCGCTCTTGTGCGTCGTCGCACCGTAGTGCTCGGCGTGCGCCAAGACTTCCCAATCTACGCGCGCAGCCGACACCCCGGAGCGAGATGGATCCATCTCGCCGCCGACATCCTGGAGTGGAGCTTCCGAGCTCTGGCACGCCGGCTGCCGGTGGTAGTGGTCGGACCGGACCTCGCACGCAACTACCGCCGCTCACGCGCTTTGCTGCAGCTGACCGTCTCGCTGATCTCCGAGTCCGATCTCGTCCCAGCTGACCTCGCGCTGGCCCGTCCACGCACGACTCGAGTGCTCAGCGTGGGACGTCTGGATACAGAGAAGAATCCGCTGCTGCTCGCCGACGTACTCGCCGCGCTGCACGTTCACGATTCCTCTTGGCAGATGGACATCGCCGGGGACGGGCCGCTGCAGGAGGCGCTGACTGACCGACTCAAGACACTAGAACTACAAGACGCGGCGGAGCTCCACGGCTATGTCCCGATCGACCAGGAGCTACCGGCGCTCTACCGCGCGGCGGACGTGTTCCTGCACGTCTCCTTCACGGAGGGTCTACCCCAGGTTTTGTTCGAGGCTTTTGCCGCCGGCACCCCGGTGGTGGCCACCGCCGTGGGCGGCGTGCCCAACGCCGCCGCCGACGCCGCGATCCTGATCCCCCCAGATGACGCCCAGGCGGCGGCCAGCGCGATCGAACATGTTCACAGCGATCCCGAGCTGCGAGCTCGCTTGGTTCGTTCTGGATACGAGCGCGCGCGCGGGCACACACTCGAGGGTCAGGCTAAGCGGCTCGTTGAGTTCCTCCAGAGCGCCGCCACCGGCGGGCACTAGTCGGCGAGATCATCGCCGCTCAGCAACTGCTCGAGCGCCCGATCCAGCGCCTCGCGAGCGGCGTGCTGTGAGCGGATCGGGCGCAGCGTGTGATCCGTGCCCGGAATGAAGCTGAAGTCGACGTTCGGCCAGCGATCGGCGTGATCCAGACGACCTTCGCTCTGGAATTCTTCGTGCAGCGGCTCGTTGCCCGAGAACACGAACAGAATGCGCTTGCCCGAGTCACGTAGCCGATCCAGAGCCAAGTCCAGTGCGTTAGCGCCCATACGGCGGGTACGCCAGCTCGCCACTACCAGCCGCGGAACCTCCAGTAGCGTTCCTCGCGCATACCGGAAAAGCGGCACTACCTCGGCTAGCGGAATTTCACCATGCCGAAGCCGCCACCAAGCCGAGGTGCGCAACACCCCTCGGCGCAGGCCGCGCATCGTCTCCAGCGACGGGCTCCAGAAGATTGCTCTCGGGTTGAGCATGAGCGCTGCCGAGACTCGCTGGTCACACAGCGCTCCGTGAAAAGACCAGTAGGCGCCGGAACAGAGGCCAATCAGTACATAACGGCGAGGAAGTCCGCGCGCTTCGAGCACGTCCAGCGCCGCACGGACTTGCTCGACCAGCTCTGGCACATAGAGCTCCGCTAGCGTGTCGAAGCGCTCCGCATCGCCGTCGGCATCCCCGATGCCCTCGAGGTCGAGGCGCAGCGTCGGTACGCCGCGCACAGCCCAGCGGCGAGCGATCTGCACCCACATCCGGTTTGGCCCGATGCGCCGGATCGCGCCGGCGTTCAAAAAGACAGCACAGAAATCCTGTGTTGGCCCATCCAACGGCTCGGCAAGGATCCCGAACAGCCGCCCATGGCTTCGCTGGATGACGAGCTCAGACTCTTTGATTCGCTGCTCTTGCGAGCCCAACTCGATTCCTTGGACGCAATCGATGCTTTCGAGCCTGCTTTGCGGGGCCACTTCCCCACCCCGCGGGCTCGCTTCCGAGAACGCCCCCTGCTCGAGCCACTCAAGTACAGACTCAAAGACACTCCTCGGCGAGCGCGCCAGGTGGGGCTTTGCCATCATGGCGCCATATCCGGAGCCCTCGGCGGTGCTCACTTCGACCGCCGCGCTCTCCAGATGAGTCCGCAGGACATCGTCCACCGCGATGCCGTCTCGCCCCAGGAGCAGCGTACGGCGCAAATGGCTCGAGGAGAGCTCGAGTTCGGACACGTCGAGTGCCTGGAGTGCTTCGGTGCTTTCAGCGCTCAGCACAAATCCGCCAGCGCCCGCATAGCCGTCCGGAAGGAGATTTTCCTTTCCATCCTGATCGGGCTCCTCGAACTGGGCGAAAACCCTAAGTTCTCGCAGAAATGCGCCCCCACGCGAGGGAACGGCCCACAGAACGGCCTCCTCGATGCTCGCTCCATCGGCTATCGCGCGCAGCACGATGAGGCCCCCCGAGCCGATACCGATGGCCGCGACACGCTCACAACCACCGCTGTCGCGCAGCCACTGCGCGGTGTTCGCCACTGCGGTGCTCCAAACATCCACCCGCCCAGGGTCATCAGCCTCGCCGGTGCTGTCGCCGGTACCCGGCAGGTCGATCCGCAGAGTCGGATGTCCAGCCGCCGCTAGCTGAGCGGCCCAGTCTCGCCGGGCGCGATAGGAGCAGACCTCATCCCAACCGAATGGTGGACAGATCACCACCCCGTGGCATCGTGAGGAGTCCCCGCCAGCCGGATGAAAGAAGGCGAACATCGCTTCGTCGACATCCCCGCGTCCGCGTAGATAGATAGCGCGGGCCTCGGCGTGTGCGCTCATCGCCCACACTCTCGTTGGCTTGAATGGCGCCGGATGACGACACGCCGAGCGATCGATCTGATCCAATCAGGAGATGACTTCAACAAGCTGGCCAGTGTGTCGTCCCGCGCCGCGCTTAGCGCCGCGAACAAAGGTTCGAGCCTCGGCCCGTAACGCAGCCAAGTCTAGATGACCGACCGCTTTGATCGTGGCGGTAACGCAGCGAAACGCCCCCAAGGCGGGGTGCCGAGGCATTGGCTGATGCAAAGCGTTTCATTGGCCCGAATGATTGAGGGGCCTCGAAAGTCGTGAATTTACTTCGCGAACGCAAGACGCGCGATCACCAAATCCACGGGTGATCGAGTTGATCGCGGCCGGGCTCTGGAGGCCCTGGAGCCAAAGACCGAGTGTGTGAGGGCCAGTACAATTCG
>DATBPE010000037.1:0-7760 GCA_036561505.1 Solirubrobacteraceae bacterium | reverse complement strand
ACCCTCGATGGCCCTATGCGATACCGACTCGCGATCTTAGTACGAGGCAGCTCACGACCGGACACTGTCCTGCGGTCCCGACCCGCGAATCTCAGAGTGACAGTCGTCGTTGCCATCGCACCGGTCGCCCAGCCCCAGCACCCACCACCCTGACCACCAACAACAAAAACAACCCACCCTTGACAACCACGTCCATCTCAGGGTCTATCCGCAGATCGTTCCGTGTCCGATGATCAGATCCCCCGAGTACAGGCAGGCGTGCTGCCCGGGGGCGGTTCGCTCGTGCGGCTCGATCAGTCCCAGGTCAAGGCGCTTGTGATGCCCCGCGGGTGGCTCGCCTACCGTACGGCACGCCAGGCGCTTGCCGCGGGAGCGCACCTTGACCGCATCCACCTGGGAGCCGTGACGGCGCAGAGTCACCTCGCGCACCCCCACGGTTTGGGTCAGTAGCTGGTGACGAAGGCCGACCGTGACGGTGTTCGCCCGGGCATCGGTGTCCAGTACGTACAGGCGCCGCGTATCGGGGGTATGGATGCCGCGCCGCTGCCCGACGGTGAAGCCTTGGTGACCGTCGTGCTCGCCCAGGTGATGGCCCTCGGTGTCGATGATCTCTCCCCGACGCGCCTCGATCGCGCCGTGGCGGGCAAGGAATGAGCGTTGGCCGGTGCCGGCCAGGAAGCAGAGGTCCTGCGAGTCGCGCTTGGCGGCGACCGCCAGACCGGCGTCGCGGGCCAGCTCGCGTACCTGCGTCTTGTGCAGATCGCCGAGCGGGAACCGCAGACGGGCAAGCGATTGCGGGGACAGCGCCGCCAAGACGTAGCTTTGGTCCTTGCCTTCGTCGGCCGCTAGGCGCAGCAGCGCCTCTTCGAGCTGCTCACTGTCGGTGTGGGTGCGCGCGTAGTGCCCGGTGGTCAATGTGGGAGATCCCAGGCGGTCGGCCAGCTCGAGCATGGCGTCCAGGCGGACGTTGCCGTTGCAGCGCACACACGGATTGGGAGTTAGGCCCTCGCGGTGCTCGGTGAGCCACGGGTCCACGACCCCTGCGCGGAACTCGGCGCGCAGATCGAGTGAGAAGTGGGCCATCCCCAGTTGGTGGGCTACTTCGCGCGCGCCGCGCACCGCCTGAGCTGAGCAGCAGCTGAGCTCCCCGTCGTTTTCGGGGTCTGACCACAGTTCGAGTGTCACCCCTACCGGCTGGCTGTGTTCTCGCGCGGCCAGAAGCGCCGCCACGGCACTGTCCACCCCGCCGCTCATCGCGACGAGTGTTCGCGCCGGTGCGGTTGTGAGGGCGCCCGCGCCACGTGCCAGAGCGCCGAGCGCCCTGTGCAGCGCGTCACCGGCGAGCTCGGCGGCGTGACGCTTGGCCGGGCTCAACCCGCCGAGCTCGGCCGCGATCTCCCGGGCTCCGACGCGCGCCGCGTCGAGCAGCGGCCGTCCTCGCACGAGCGTCACGGCGGCGCTGCCGGCGGCGAGCGCCGTGGCGCAACCGCTCGCGTCAAAGCCGGCGTCTGAGATGCGCCCGACCGGGTCCTCTGGCTCGGTTGTGACCGAGACGCGGATCAGATCGCCGCAGGCGGCGCCACCGGCGGCGCCTGTGAACGCACCGTCGGGTATCTGACCCTGACCGTCGGGGTATTCCAGGTGGGTGCGCAGCTCCTCTGAGCCCATCGCCGTCGAGTGTAGAGGGCGAGGGTTAGCGCGACCGGCGCGCGTTGGCGTTCAGTGGGTCTGGCCGCGTGCCTGCTTGACCGCCTGGGTGATGCCAAACGCATCCTCAAAGCCGGTCAGGGTGGTTATCTGCTCGTGACGGTTGATGATCAGGATCGTCGGGGTCTCATAGACACGGACGTTCTGGGTGGCTCCCCCGAAGGAACCGACCTGAGACGGGCTGGCCTGGTGTATGGAGATCTTTGATCCCAGCGCGTGCCTGACCAGCTGAAGTTGCTTTTGCACGGCGACGTCGTCGACCGAGCGTGAGTTCCAGAAGAACAGCAGCACGGTCTTTCCCTGGTGCAACTCACCTTCGACCTTGACCGCCGGTGTTTGGCCGACGGCGCGCAGATGCGTCGGGGATGGCGGGTCGGCGGGGTGGCTGGTGGAGCTGGAGCGCGTCACCGGGGTGCTCGGGGCCTTAGAGATTGGGGTGGTGCTCGCCGCCGGTGTTTCCGAGGAGGCTTCGGCGGACTTCTTTTCCAACCGCTGAACGTTTTGTTGCGAGGTGGCCACCGCCTGGTGGGCTTTGGCGATCGCCCGTGTAAGCCCCTGGACGCCTGGAGCGGAGCCGTGGTAGACCGGGGTGGAGCTAGCGGCGGACTTGGCCTGCGTGCTGGCGATCGCGGCTGAGTTGGTGGGGGTGGCGCTTGCCGCCGGGGCACTGGAGGCGCTGTTCGAGCTGGCACCGTGGTTGCGCAGCGCGAGGAACCACACCATCAAGAAGCCAACAACGGCTAGTAGCACTACCTGATAGGGACGTGAGAGCTGTGACATCGCCCTCTACTTCGGCATCTGGGCCGCCAAAGTTGAACGCCGGGAAAAGTGCTGGACGCTACGAGCCGCTGTTGGGCGCCGCCGGTGCGATCGAGCGCATACCCAACTCACGCAGTTGTGCCTCATCCACGGGCGCCGGAGCACCGGTGAGCGGGTCCACTCCGCTGGCGGCCTTGGGGAACGCGATCACATCCCTGATCGAGTCCCGCCCACAGCACAGCGCGACGATGCGATCGATGCCTAGCGCGATCCCGCCATGGGGCGGCGCACCGTATAGCAGCGCATCCAGGAGAAAGCCGAAGCGTGATCGTGCGGTCTGCTCGTCGATCCCGAGCGTCTTTAGTACCTCCAGTTGCAGTGCGGCCTCGTGGATGCGGATCGAGCCCCCGCCGATCTCCACGCCGTCGAGCACGAGGTCATAGGCGCGGGAGCGCAGCGCTCCGGGATCCTCGAAGCTGACTGGCTTGGACGGGTCATCCGCCATCGCCGGCGCGGTGAAGGGATGGTGCAGAGCGCTCCAGCGTTTTGCGGTGCCGTCCCACTCAAACATCGGGAAGTCCACGATCCACAGGATCTGGTGCGCCTGGCCCTCGATCAATCCCAGCTTGTCCGCGAGATGTAGGCGCAGAGCGCCGATCGCGGCGGGAGCTACAGTGGCGGTGTCGGCGAGGAACAACAGCAGATCCCCCTCCCCGGCCTCCAGCGCCACGTTGACCGCGCTGGCCTGCTCGGCGGTGAAGAACTTCGCGAGTGTCGATGTCCACTCCCCGCCGGCACCGAGCGGTATCGGCGCGACCGCCTTGGCGCCGTAGCGCTTGACCACGTCGTTCAGAGCCTCCAGTTCCGAGCGCGAGAGCTCCGCCTTGCCGGCGTTCAGGGCCCGTATCACCCCACCGTTATCCAGCACCGTCTGGAAGACCTTGAACTGTGACCCCCTGAGGTGCTCGGACACATCGGCTATTTCCAGTCCGAAGCGCGTATCCGGCCGGTCTGAGCCGTATCGGAGCATCGCCTCCTGGTAGGTGAGGCGCCCCCACGGCGGGGCGGGTAGATCGAGTTTGGCGTGCTCGAATACGCTCGCCATCACGGTCTCTGTGATCTGGATGACGTCTTGCTCTGAGACGAAGGACATCTCGACGTCGAGTTGTGTGAACTCGGGCTGGCGGTCGGCGCGCAGATCCTCGTCCCTGAAGCAGCGCGCGATCTGGAAGTAGCGCTCCAGTCCGCCGATCATCAACAGCTGCTTGAACAACTGTGGTGACTGCGGCAGCGCGTAGCAGGAGCCCTGGCGTTGGCGGCTTGGCACCAAGAAGTCGCGGGCGCCCTCGGGGGTCGAGCGCGTCAGGATCGGCGTCTCGATCTCCAGGAAGTCGTGTTCGTCGAGTACTTTGCGGATCCGCGTGACCAGCTCGTGGCGGAGGATCAGCGCGTCGCGCATCGAGGAGCGTCTTAGTAGTAGCGGCCGGTGGCGCATGCCGATCAACTCATCCAGCGGTGTCTCCTCATCGACGGGGAACTGTGGTGTTTGCGCCCGCGAGATCACCTGTATCTCACTGACCTGGATCTCGATCTCACCTGTCTGGATGTTTGGGTTGACGTTGTTTGGCGCACGCGCGAGAACGGTGCCGCGTACGCTGAGAACGTCCTCCGGGCGCAGGTGGCGCGCGGTCTCGTGAGCGGCCTCGCTGACCCCGTCGCGCTCCGGGTCGAACAGCAGCTGGACCACACCGGAGCGCTCCCGCAATTCGATGAACACCAGTCCGCCGTGGTCACGGCGGCGGTGCACCCATCCGGCGAGGTGTACCTGCGAGCCGACGAGGCTCTTGTTCAGTTCGCCGCACCAGCGGTCCCTGTATAGGTTGGCGGGCGGAGGCTGTTTCACACGATCTCCCGTAGTCCGCGCAGCACGTTGTGCACGACCTTCTCGGCCCCAAGTGTCTGCTGCTCGCCGCTCTGCATGTCCTTGAGGGCCGTTTCCTCGCCGTTGATGATCGCAACGTAGCGGGCACCGAGCTTGTTCGCTTGGGAGAGCTGTCGACTCAGGGAGCGTCCGGCCAGCTCCATCTGGGCCGCCAATCCCGCGGAGCGTGCCTCGCACAGCACGGCGAAAGCGCTCGCGCGCAGGCGCTCGGCGTCACCGTCAGCCAATGCGATGAACAGCTCGACGGTGGGTGGCGCCGCTGAGGGCTGATCGGCGGCGAGCAGGATCCGCTCCACGCCCGCGGCCCAGCCGATACCCGGTGTGGGCGGTCCGCCGATCTGCTCCAGTAGGCCGTCGTAGCGTCCTCCCCCACCGATGCCGCTCTGGGCCCCGAGTCGCTGCGAAGTGAACTCGAACACGGTGCGGGTGTAGTAGTCAAGACCGCGAACGAGCGTCGGGTCGATCTCATAGGAAACTCCCGCGATGTCGAGCAGCTCGCGCACCTGCGCGAAGTGCTCGCGGTCGGCGGCATCGAGATGGTCGATCAAGTGCGGTGCCGCCTGCATCACGCGGCGGGTGCCCTCGTGCTCTGAGTCGAATGCGCGTAGCGGGTTCAAATCGATCCTGGCGCTCACCTCGGGGGAGAGTGAGTCCTCGTTTGAATGCAAGTACTGGGCTAGCAGCGCCCGGTAGTGCTCACGGGCGGCTGGGGTGCCCAGGCTCGACAGTCGCAGGCGAACGTCGCCGGCCCCCAGTTCTTCAAGCAGCGTTCGCGCGAGCACGATCGACTCGGCGTCAAGGGCTGGATCCTCGGAGCCGATCGCCTCTGCCCCCACCTGCCAGAACTGCCGGTATCGGCCGGCCTGGGAGCGCTCGTAGCGAAAGAAGCTCGACAGGTACCACAGCTTCACCGGCTTGGCCCGCTTGTGCATCCCGTGCTCGAGGTATGCGCGGCAGATCGGGGCGGTTCCCTCAGGGCGCAGCGTCAGCGACCGGCCGGAGCCGTCGGTGAGGTTGTACATCTCCTTCTGCACGATGTCTGTGGAGGCACCGACGCCGCGTGCGAACAACTCGGTCGCCTCGAACGCCGGCGTCTCGATTCGCTCATATCCGGCGCCCTCGAGTAGTGCGCGGGCGCGCTGCTCGACGGCCGTACGGCGACTGGCGTCCTCGCCCAGCACGTCGAAGGTACCTCGCGGCGCCCTGATCTTCGGCGCGCTCAATTTGCTGCGCTGTCGCGTCCCACGCTGCTGCTCAAGTTTTCACGCAGCTCGGCCAGGAACGGGTTGCTCTGGAGCTCCCGCTGGAGCGTGGTGATCCCCATGTGCCCCGGGTAGACCGTGCTCTGGTGACTGGAGCCCTCCAGTAGCGTGCCGATCGAGCGCTCGAGCGTTCCCCAGTCCCCCCCGGGCAGATCGACTCGGCCGACCGAGCCCTGAAAGAGCACGTCACCGGAGAACAGCGCCTGCTGCTCGGCCAGGGCGTAACTTACGTGCCCGGGGCTGTGACCGGGTGTGAATATCACGTCAAAGTCAAGGCTCGCGATGTTCAGTCGCTCGCCGCCGGTGAGGGTCCGCTCGGCCTCGTGGCTTTCGAATGGGCCAAACCCGGGCGGTACCCATTTCATGATGTCCGCGAGTATCGGGGCCTCGATCTCAGGGCAGTAGACGGGTACGCCGGTGGCCTTTGCAAGAGGAGCGACCGCACCGATGTGATCGAAGTGGCAATGGGTGATCAGGATCGCCTGCAGGTCCACACCGAGCTCCTCGATCGCGCCCAGCAGCCTGGGGGCCTCCTCGCCGGGGTCCACTATCACCGCTTGGCGCTCCTGGCTTGAAGCACGGATCAGATAGGCGTTCTCCTGCACCGGCCCGACGGTGAAGATCCGCACGTCCAGGGCGCTCATGGAGACTGTGCCTTGCGGCCGTTGGCCTTCTTGCGCTGGCGGCGACGATAGGACCACAGATCCGTGTAGTAGCTGATCGGCACGTACATCAGCAGCACGATCGGGAAGATCTCGATCACCACCGATGGGTTCTTGTGAGCGAACAGCAGCAGGCTCACCAACAGCATCAGTACCGCGGCGATCATCGCGCGGTTGAAAGCGCCACGCCAAGTCGGCGGACGATCGCGCTTGTCGAGCTTCAGTTCCTTCTCGCGCTCGAGCCGGCTGCGATCGCCGCTCTTCTCGGCGCTCGTCGGCTTGCGTCCGGTGCGCCCACGCGACTCGACGATTCCAGCCGCATTGCCACGGTGCTTGGTCTGACGCCTACGCTTGGTCTGAGCCATGCTCAGAAGCCTAGTGCGTTCTCGATCAGGTGGCGTGAAGGATCAAATCCGGGCAGCGGCAGCTCGGGTGGAAACCCTTCCATGGCACCGCGGGGCGCAAGCCCGACGAGCTCTCCCCTGACCACCTCGGCATGTTTGCGCACGGCCTCCACGACTGCGGCGATCGGAACCTCCAGCGGACGCTCGATGTTCACCGAAACCTGGGGCACGCCCTCGCCGATGCGCATCCCCAGAGCACGCACGCCCGCCAGCCCTTCGCCGCCGCCTTCGCGTATCAGGCCGGCTATCCGGGAGGCGTCGTGGATGCTTGCGGGTGCCGCCAACTGGAGATTGAACGCCACCAGGGGCGCTCTGGCGCCGAGTAGAGTCGCGCCCGCCGTGGGATGCATCGCCGCTGGCCCGAAGTCCGGACGGGCTTGACCTGAATCGATCCGGCTTGCGAGACCCTGCACTCCGCCCGCACGAAGCTGTGCTCTGGTGCGGCCCTGGGCCAGCGCACCGTAGAGGAACACCGGGACGTGAAGGCGCTCACCGATCATGTCAGCGCAGGCGAGGGCCTCCGCGCAGGCCGCTCCTTGAGACTCCGCGCACGGGTAAACGAGCGGCACCACGTCCACCGCGCCAACGTGAGGATGCACACCACGGCCATCGGAGACATCGATGCGCTGGATCGCGAGCGCGGCACCGGCGGCGAGGGCATTGGCAAGCGAACCGGGATCGCCCGCGAGCGTATAGACGCTGCGGTGGTGGTCGGCGTCTGAGTGGAGGTCAAGCAGCTCGACTTCGCCACCTTCGGTGAAGGCGTCGGCGATCGCCTGGATCGCAGTCTGGTCACGACCCTCGGAGACGTTCGGGACCGCGAGTAGCCGGTTTCGGTTGGCCATCTTCTAGAGGCTGTGTAGGTTCGGTTTGTCTGGTGGGCTGTTGGTCTGGGTCGGCCGTGATGAAGCGGAGCCCGTAGGGCGTAGCGGAATCATGGCCGACCCAGCTGTCCGGCGCCCTCGACAGGGTGTGGCTGGCGGCGGGATGACTCACCTAGAGGCTGGCCACTTTTGTGCCCTGC
>DATBPE010000036.1:0-17594 GCA_036561505.1 Solirubrobacteraceae bacterium | reverse complement strand
ACGATCACCTTCTGCGGACGCACCCCCGCGGCCGCAAAGGCGCTCAGCATGTTCGGTAGAAGCGCCGGCTGCCACAGCTGGCGCGGGGAGATGTTGAAGGCGACGTCGATGTAGAGGCCCTGGCTCTCCCAGGTGTTGATCTGCCGGCATACCTCTTCTATTACCCACTCGCCGATCGGCTCAATCAGCCCGGTCTCCTCCGCCAGACCGATGAACTCCAGAGGTGCGATCATGCCGTGCTCGGGATCTGACCAGCGCAACAGCGCCTCGACGCCGATCAGCTCTCCGCTGTGGAGGTTGACGCTCGGCTGGTAGGCGAGCAGCAGCTCCTCACGGTCGATCGCCTTGCGCAGACGGGTGATCAGCGACAGGCGGGTGCGTGCCTCCGGGCGGTCTCGGTCATAGACCACGATTCCCGAGGGGCCGGTGGCCTTGGCGGCGGTGAGCGCCGTCTGGGTGTGGAACAGCAGCTCCTCGGTGGCCTGCTCGAGGTCGGTGTCCTCGTAGGACCCCGATAGTACGGCGATCCCGATATTGGTCGAGAGATACAGCTCGTTTGGGCCCGCCATGAACGACTCGCTGAAGGCGTCGTGGATGGCGTGGGCGGTCTGCTGGGCGATCTCCGCCGGCGTGTTCCACGACTTGCTGAGCGCTAGCCCGTGCTTGTTGTTGAGGTTTGAGGTGAGGATGAAGAATTCATCGGAGGAGAACTGGCCGATCAGCTCAACATCCTGGGTGAGGGCGCTGGAGATCCGCTGGGCGGCTTGAAGCTGCAGTTGCCCGGCGGCGCGCGGCGCGAGGGTCTCGTTGGCCTCGTCGATTTCATCCAGGGCCACGGCCAGGACGGTGATGTCTCCGCCGTAGCGCAACCGCTGAGCGATAACCGAACGCAGGCGCCCGTGAAACTCCGCGGCGTTGGCCAGTCCGGTGAGTTGGTTGCGGGTGCGACTGGTCACATCGGAGCGCATCATCGTGACAACGAACACGGCTATCGAAATCAGCAGGCCCGCGTTGATCAGCACCCCCGTCAAATCAGCGGAGATCGAGGAATCGACACCGAGGGTGACGACCACGAGCATGATCAAGAGGAACGCCATGCCCGCAAAGATGGCGTTGCGAGTGAAGCGGGCGGCCAAGGACACCACGGAGATCGCAAGCCACGGCAAGAACGGGCTCTTCACGCCGCCGGTGAGCGCCGCGGCGATACCGAGAGGGATCTGGGTGGACAGCCAGCCGGCGACGGCCCAGTACTCCGGGAAGGTCCGCTCGGACAGGTTCCGGTAGAGCAGCGTGGAGACAATCGCCGTGCCGACGTTCAGAGCGATGATGACGGGGCCGTAGGTGCCGGCGGCGGAGATCGTCACGATCGTCAAGAAGACGAACATCAGTGCCCGCGCGTATGTGACCCCCGCTACGACCGCGACGAGGCGCTGGCGATCGACCTCCGTGGGGCACAGCCACGTGTAGTGGCGGTCCATACTCTTGTTCTCGTCAGATGAGCGGGATAGCTTGACGGCGGCCGCGTCGCGGGCACGCCGTGGCCACCGCCCATCGATGGGCGCCTGTTTGGGGAGGCCGCTGTTCATCTGAAACCGAGGATCGCCGGCGCCCAGACGCAATCGCGTGCAGTTCCCCACGCGTCCACGCGATACAGGCAGGCCCAACCACAGCGGCTCCTAGAAACACACGCGTTTGTATAGGGCGCGTGTTGGCGCTCAGTCTCCGTCTGACACGGCAATCTGCACGAAGAGCGCACCACGGTAAGGGCCATCGACAATCGAGTCGGCTATATGAAACTAATCGGACTATACGCGACACATGTCGCAAATGAAAGCGATCCGATTGCGGCTGCTCGACCGCCACGCTCCCCGATTTCTGCTCGACACTCCTAAAGCTCGGTAGCCCGAAGGGTTCCGATCCGCTGATATCCGCCAGCAGTCCGAGCCGTCGCTGGGGTGGAGGTAGGGGCGGCGGGGAGCTCCCACGCTGCGCGGCGCGGCCGATTTGCGCTTGCGCCGCTGTCCGCCAGACCCTCGCTCGCATCGAGTTGACGCCACCACCTCCGCCCGCGCCCACCAGAGCACCTAGAACTGGTTCGGAGGTGCCCGACAGCCAGCCTCAACGACGCGATCCCGGCGCTCGAGATGCCTGACGCTCTCTGTCGCACGCCTGAGCCTGGACAACAAATCCCCCAGCACCGCTGGCAGACTCGCATCTCGGGTGGTCCCCCATCCTCAGTCCTTAGCTCCTGCGGGACCGACGCAGAGGTTGACGCTCAGCTGTCGATTGTCGGCCAGTCGATCAGTCGTGAGAGCTCGTCCGGCCCCAGATCGATTAGCCCGCTGCGCTCGATCGGGCTGTAGGTGCCGGCCTCGACTGAAAGCCAACTGACCGAGCGCTCTTGCGGGTCGACGATCAGCACCTCATCGACATCGTGGGCGGCATAGAACGGTAGCTTCACCCAGCTCTCATCGCCCGGTGAGACGATCTCGACCACGAGTGCCGCCGTAGGCTGATAGATGCCCCGAGGCACCCCACGGTGAAGGCCGCCGTCCGGGACTCGGTAGTTGTCTTTACCCTCCCGCCCGAGCCCGAACTCATTAAGCAGCGGCACGAGACCGGCCTGACGCGCCAACGGGCCGAGCAACTCCGCCAGCTGTTGCAGAACCAGCTGGTGCTCGCCTGTCGGTGGCGGGTTCATGTGCAGCACACCCTGCCACACCTCATCGTAGTGGTCCAGCCCGAGCTGCTCACGACGCTCACGCAGTTCCTGAAGCTCCACGGGCTCGGGATCACGGACAAACGTTGCCATCAGGAAATTCTAACTCGTTGCACCCCAGCGACAGGGCCGGCCTTGAAGCTGACGTTTCTTAGAGCGGGGAACGAGCAAGCCCTATGCGGGCTCGATCCTCCCGGCATTGCTCGCCAGCGCGATCCGCTCGAAGCTGAGAGTCGCAAGACCGTAACGAGCTTCGATCTCCTCGGATCCAATGTCTTCGAGGACCGTGAACCCGTTGGCCTCTAGGACCTCGGCAAAGTCGCCTGCGGTAAAGAGCGAAATCACAGGCTCGGAGGATTGCGCGGCGAGCGAGCGAAACGTCTCAGACGCTTCGCGTGAGGCGCCTCCCAAAAGCTCTGTGGGCTGGCAGTAGCTCACCGCCAGCGAGCACCGCGGAAGTCCCCGCAGCGTCTCACCGATCGCCTCTGCCGAGAGGTACATGGCAACACCAAGCCAACTGATGAACACCTCAGCTGGCCCGAGATTGGCTCGCTCTAGCCCTGCGGCAACCGACTCGACCTCGAAGTCGACCGCTAGAAACATCAGCTCAGCTGGCAGCGGTATGGCGAGCTTATCCAGGCGTGAGCGCTTCCATGCCTGAGTAGCTGGATGATCGATCTCCAAGACCCTGACGCCAGCAAGCTGGCGCCAAGCGAACGAGTCTAGACCCGCGCCCATGATCACGTACTGCCCTGCGCCGGAGGCCTCTAGCCAATCCTCGCTGACCCGGGAACGTGCCGCTATCGACGTCGCAAGCGGGCCTGCCGCCTGTCCAAACGCCGCTCTCAGCTGGTTGCTCAGGTTCTCTGCCTCGCCGCCGGTAAGCGGCCACGCCAGCCAATCGGAGAGCAACGCGCCCCTACCGTAGGTGAGTAGATGCACACCTCGTGCGCAAGCCGTGATCATCGCCGTGCGACTTGCTATACCCGCCCCGCTGATCCTCACTCTGTCGCTGATCGGCGTCATCGCACCGCTCCCGCCGCCAGCGGCTCGTGTGCAGCGCGCATCCGCACGTGTGACCCGCCAGGCACATCGATCTGCTCCGTGGGGGCCTGCGCATCAGCTCTGAAAAAGGTTAATGCTGGGCGTAAGGCGCTTCTGATTGCTCGGTCGCGTTGCGACTCGAAAGCTGTTTGCACTCATTCGAGAGTAGAGCACCCAGGCCAATGTGACCTTCAGGCTCGCGGCACACACCGCATCTAGCGGGTTAATGCCTGATTGCTCGCCGCGACTGACAGACGGGCGAGCCACATCTATGCAGATAGCTGATCGTCTGGGCAACCACATCACGCAAGGGCCTGGGCCTGGTAGATCCCCTCGGGATCGCCATTGGACGCCCTGGGCGAGCTTCCGTAGGTGCATCGCGCTCCCGCGTAGCTCAGCAAAGACCGGTGATATCGATCAGCAGCGCCTTCTGGGCTAATAGTCAGCTTTTTATAGTCGGCGAGTGTCAACTACAAGGCCAGGACTTCACGCCTTTCTTCTTTGACCTGAACTTCTTTCCGGGCCGTGGACCTGACGATATGACTTTCTTTCGATCACCCATAAAGCCCGGCTAGCTACCGGGCCACCGACAGAACGTCGATCACCACGGACACAACCGCGTTGGAGGGACTGCTGGGTGTCAATCACTGCCTTTGCGCCTCGCCCGGTTCATCGGAGAGATCGGCGATCACGACCTCCGCGGCTTTCTGGGCGAGCCTGCCCACGGTCGCGGAGCCGAAGCCGCCCGCTTCGACGGTGACGATGGCCGAAGCGTTCATGAGGTCCACAACGACTCCTAACAGATTGATCTTTGCAAGTCGGTGCGCTATGTCGCGGCGGGCGCTCCGAACCAGGTGGTCAGGGCGTCACGCAATCCGTCATCCGTGCCCTCCCCCACCCAGGCGACGTATCCGTCGGGCCGGATCAACACGGCAGCGGGAGCGCTGAGCACGCCAAGTACCGGAAGCTCCCACTCACCAACGTACTCGGCATCGATCAGCTGAACCCGGTCGGCCCATGGAGTGATGTCAAAGTCGGCGGGCTGACCGAGGTTGAGCAGCACCGGCTTGGCGTCGTGCAGCAGGGTGAAGACCCGCAGCGGGCCCTCGGCGCTCACGAGGTCCAAATCGGGCATGCGGCGTCCGAGTAGCGGATGGCCCTCGCCGAGGTCGTGATGGATGTCCAGCCCGGAGACGATTCCGGCAAGCCGCTTGCGAGGCTCGTCCATTTCCGCCAGTTCCGAGACCACCTCGGCCAGTGCCTTCGAGCGCTCGTCCTGGCGCTGGAGCGCGGTCTGAGCCATCGTGTGGCGAAGCGCGCGGGCGGCGACCGGGTGGCGCTCGTCGTGATAGCTGTCCAGCAGGCTCTCAGGGGAGGTTCCGTTGACCACCTGGGCCAGCTTCCAGCCCAGGTTCACGGCATCCTGCACACCGAGGCTGAGGCCCTGTCCACCGGCCGGATAGTGCACGTGCGCCGAGTCGCCGGCGAGCAGCACTCGTCCCGCGCGGTAGGTCTCTGCCTGACGTGTCATGTCGGTGAACCTGGCGATCGACGTCGGACTGTGGATCCCGAAGTCGGTGCCGTAGACGGTGATCAGGGCCGCGCTCAAATCTTGCAGGGTGGGCTCGCTGCTGGACCCGGGTTGCTGCTCGGTCACCATCACTCGCACCGGGCCCTCATCCTTGTAGACCACCTCACCGTCGCGGATCTCGTACTCCAGCCTGCCGATGGCGTGTATGCCGACGGCGTCGCGGCGGATGCCAAGCTCCGGCTCCTCGGTCATCTCGGCCTCGGCGATCAGGTTGCTCTTGCTGGGATCCCACCCGGGGAACTCGATGCCGGCTGCTTTACGGATGACGCTGCGTCCTCCGTCGCACCCGACGAGGTACCGCGCCCGCAGCGACTGCCCGTCGGAGCACTCGACATCAACTCCGGTGTCGTCCTGCGCGAAGCCCGTCACCTCGCTCCCGTAGTAGATCTGCACCGGCAGCTCGGCGATCCAGGTGGCCATGATCCGCTCGATCTGGTTCTGCCAGATCCCCAGCGAATAGGGGTGACGCGTCGGGAAGTCGCTCATGTCCAATACGGTCGTGCCGATCATCGAGGCCTGAGCCACCTGGCCCTCCGCGAGGAAGCGATCAGCAACTCCACGCTGATCGAGCACCTCGATCGTGCGTGAGTGAAAGCCGCCGGCGCGTGAGCCGACGAGCACGTGATCGGGACGCCGCTCGAGAACCGCGACGTCGACCTTCGCCAGCGCCAGCTCGGCCGCCAGCATCATTCCCGTTGGACCGCCTCCGGCGATCACCACCACATGCTCGGTCATATCCACACTTCCGTCCGATACGTCGATGACAACACACACATTTCGCGACTCCCATCTCCGTCGGTTCTGGTCTCGGCCGGCGTTTATACAGCACGATCCGAGGCTTCATGAAGGCCTCCTGGGTGGTATAAATTGGAGCTGGAGAGGGGGTTGGTGATCGCGGCCTTGGCGATAGTTACTGCCATGGCTGAGCAGTCCACGACGCCGGCGCCCAGCTCGCGGTGCTCCCCGAGTGCTTCGTCGCGCTCTACCCGTCCAACGGTTGGGCTCGGGGCGCGGCTGGGTTCTCGGGCTGGGACCAGTCCCCGACGAACCCGTCCAGGCGCTGGAGCACCGGATTCGGTGTGGATTGCTGGGTGCTCATAACTGCTCCTTGGGATCGGTGTTCGCGAAGCGGCGGCTGTTGATCTAGCTTGCTAGCATACTCGCATGGCAGGAGTCGAGCAGCCCGAGGAAAAGCGACAGTTCAATGTCTATCTGCCGCCGGCGCTCATCCGGCGTGCGAAGCACGCGGCCGTAGACGAGGTCATCTCGTTGTCACGGCTGGTCGAGGACGCGCTCGTTGCGCATCTAGATCGCCTGCAAGCAGGAAAATCGCAATGAGGCTCAGGCCAATACATTTCGTTTCCGACGTGGATGAGGCGGTGCGTTTCTACGAGGCGCTCGGCCTGACGCCGGAGCTCCGCTCGCGCTCGGGGCATTGGGTCGAGCTTCAGGCGAGCGGAGGTGAGCTGGGTCTGCACGACTCGGCGATCGCCGCCGACGGTGAGGGCCGTGAAGGGCTGGCGCTGAACTTCCTCGCCGAGGAGCCTCTCGAGCAAGTCGAGCAACGGCTTCTGGCTGCTGGCTTTCCGCCGCAGGGCACGATCGTCGATCACGAGTGGGGTCGCGCTCTGCAAGTGAAGGCACCGGACGGGACTGTCGTTCAGATCGACGAGCGCGACACCGAGCTCTACACATAAAGACCAAGGGAGAGACCAGCATGGCCACCGTCAGTGTTCGTTACATCGTCAACGACGTCGATGCCGCGATCGCCTTCTACACCCAGCAGCTCGATTTCCACGAGGACATGCACCCGGCCCCCACCTTCGCGATGCTCTCCCGAGGTGATCTGCGTCTCGTGCTGAGCGCTCCCAGTGGCGCGGGAGGAGGCGGGCAAGCGATGCCGGATGGCACCCAGCCCGAGCCCGGAGGCTGGAACCGATTCCAGCTCGAGGTCCCTGACCTCGAGGCCACAGTCCAGAAGCTCCGTCAGGCGGGAGTTCGCTTGCGCAACGACATCCTCACCGGGGTCGGCGGCAAGCAGATCCTGCTCGAGGACCCCTCCGGCAATCCCGTCGAGCTTTTCCAGCCAACCAGGCGGGAGGCCACGCTGTCGGGTCAGTCCTAAAACTCACCCATTGAGCGCCCAGACATCGATCGCGGGGGCTGGTCGGCCGCTGGGGCGTAGTCGTGACTGGCGGCGGAGAGCCTCTCGGGCCCTGGGCGACGTCGGGCGGGCAGCGAGGCTGACGAAGTTCAGCCGGTAGCGGCCGATCTCGATCTCATCGCCGTCTTGCAGGATTGCCCACTCCACGGACTCGCCGTTGACAAACACTCCGTTGAGGCTGCGATCGTCGAGCAGGCGCACCCCATCGGGTTGACGTCCGAGTAGCGCGTGGCGGCGCGAGACGGTCGGGTCATCCAAACGCACATCACCGGTCAGGCTGCGCCCGATCCGGGTCCACTCCCGTGTCAGTGCCACAACATTCTCGTGGCCGTCCTCGGTGAACACGAGATACTCGCCCGGCTGCTGGATCTGCTCCCTGATCTCGAGGAGCCTTCTCCAGTCCATCGGATCGTCGATGTGCGGGTCCCATGCCGCTCTTCCCGCGATTGTGTCCGAGGTCAAAGAGTTCACTGGTTTCCTCCCCGTCTAGAGGTGGCACCGGCATAACCGGTCGCTGCCAAACCCACTGTGGAAAGCGCATCCGGGCAGGACCACGCAACCCGGCTCTAACAGGTCACTACCCATACCCGGAGCCTTCCAAACGGGGTGCGGCGGTAAGCGCAGCTTCCTGCCCGAAGGCCGATGAATTTGGTGATGATGTGGGGTATGGATGGCACACGCAGGAGGCTGGCGGGTCGCTATGAGCTGCTCGAGGTGATTGGCCGGGGCGGGATGGGTGTTGTGTATCGCGCCACCGACTTGGTTCTGGGGCGTGGTGTGGCGGTCAAGGTGCTGCCTGCCGAGTTCGCTGACGGGGAGCCCACTCGCATAGCGCGCTTCGAGCGGGAGGCGCGCCTGGCCGCCTCGCTGACCCACCCGGGGGTAGTGGCCGTGTATGACAGCGGCGTTGACGAAGCGACGCGCTTTATCGTGATGGAGTGCGCGACTGGCCGCAGCTTGGCCGCGATCCTTGGCGATCATGCGCCGCTCGAGCCCGCCCACGCAGCGTGGATCGCCGAGCAGGTGGCCGACGCGCTGGCGGCCGCCCACGCCGCCGGGCTCGTGCACCGGGACATCAAGCCAGCCAACGTGATGGTCACCGACGACGGCCAGGTCAAGGTTCTGGACTTCGGGATCGCCAGAGCGATTGACGGCACGACTCTCACGCACACAGCTTCGGTGCTGGGCAGCGCCGGGTATATGGCGCCCGAGCAGGCCCTAGGCGGGCGAGCCGACGAGCGGTCTGACATCTACTCGCTGGGCTGCCTGCTCTACGCGATGCTCAGCGGTCGAGCACCGTTCACTGGCGAGGCCGATGTCGCGGTCCTCCACCAGCACGTCAACGCCGATCCACACCCACTCAGCCACACGAACCCCCGCGTCTCGCAGGCACTCGACGCGCTGGTCATGCGAATGCTCGCCAAGTCTCCCGACGCCCGGCCCCAGAGCGCCGCGCAGGTTCGCGCCCTGCTGGCCGCGACGGTCACCGAGCCGCCCGCCACGCCGGCAACGTCACCAACCGCGCGGAGTGCCCGCGCGCAGGAGACTGCTGTCACTCGCGTGCTGTCCGCTGGTGTTCGCGTAAAGCATCACCGCCGGGCCGCAGCCGCGGCACTCCCGGGCCTCGCGCTGCTGCTGGCGCTCGTCGTCGCACTCAGCACCGACAGGGGCTCGCCCCCACCGGCCCCCCGCCGCGGCAACGCAGCCTCCAACCGCACACAGACACGCAAGACCCCGCCCGCCGGCGCGTCCCATGTGTCAGTGCCAACCACCGCAACACACACAGCGGCAAGCGCCCCGGCGGGGAAGCCCACGATCGCCGAGGCGACTGGCGCCCTGACCTCGCTGATCACACAGGATGTCGAGTCCGGCGGCATCGATCAGCCAGCCGCACAACAGATCACCAATAAGCTGACCGGCGCCCTGGGCTCCTACGAGATGGGCCACATCATGGATGCCCAGCACAAGCTGAGCGACCTCGCGCAGATGGTGAGCAAACTCACCGATCAGCAACGCATCACACCAGCGACCGCAGCCGCGCTCGACACTCCACTTGCCAACCTCAGCTCGGCGCTCGCCAGATCCCAACCAGTCACGCCCTCACAACAGCCCGGCCCGCCACCCGGCCCGGGCGAGGAGCCACCGGGGCGCAACCACAAGCCTCCAGGCCAAGCAAAGAACCACGACGCCCCCAAAGGCCATCCGCAAGGCGACTGAACGAGCTTCCAAGACAAGCCCTCAGCTTGTTAGCCCGCCAGCAATCTAACGCCCAGTATCTGGCTGACGATGGCGATCGCGCTCGCGCCTTCAGCAAGCGGCTTCTGTTCGCGTCCTTGAACGCTGAAGTACATCGGGTCGCAGTTGCCAACCTCGGCGCCGGCCGCCTGTAGGGCTTCGGCGAGGACCTTCCGAGCGCTGTCGCGAAACGTCAAGTGCACCACGGTGGGGTTGGCCGACTCCGACGGGCACACCCACGTTCCCGGCTGAACGATCGGCAGCCTTTCCAGCGCGGCGACGATTCGCTGGACGGCGGCGGGTTCGCTGATGACGCCAAGCAGCCGGCGCGCTCCCCCGGCAGAACCGCGCCTGACCTCGATGCTGCTGACGGCGGTTGGCACCCGCTCTGCGGCAGACCTCATGCTCAGCCATATGACCTGACCGTCGACTCGAAGCAGCGTGCTACCCCCCGGTGCAGCGGTCATCGAGATCGCGAGCTGATCGGAGCCGAGCCCTGTCCTCGCCGGGGCACGGAACGTGACGTACCACCAGTATTCGTGTTCGGGCTCTCGCGGGGCGTGTTCGCCCGCACTGCCGCCGCCATTTACTGTCATTCCGACGGGATGGCTGCGGCGCACGGCCGCCAGCACCTCGCGCACAGACCCGCGCACCCGCCATATGCGGTGGAGATCCACGAGATTGGGGGAGCTCGACGTCGGCGGCGCAGAGCGTATGGGCGAGGATCGCGGCGGGCTGCCGGGCAGAATCGCATCGCTCGGCACCCGCAGCGCGCCGAGCAGCGACCTGGCGACGGCCAGGGCCAGAACACGGCCGTGTGTAGCGGTGGGTACGGGCGTGTTCTGAAGGCCGCTCACCCAGATCGCCTTGGTGAGGCCCCCGGTGGCGGCTGGGCTCGTCTTCCCGCACCCGGCCGCCAGCAGTAGGGCGAGCACCACCCCCAAAGACACACTGGCCCTGGCGCACCGTTTCGCCCCCGCCGCTACGTCGTGACCCATCGCCCTTCTAGTCTGGCAGCACCAAATTACTTGGCTGGCTTGTGGAAGATGACCTCGCCGATCGTGGTCGCCGCCTTGAATCCCGTCTGGTCGCACCTCTTGAGAGCATCGTGATCCTTCCGATCGCCTTCACTCGCTCACCGGTGGTGAGGTCATCGAGTCCGACGCTGCCGTCGTGGTTGATGTCGGCAAGGCCGAGCGTGAAAGGCGCATCGGTGAGCGTGTAGGTCTTGGTGATGCCCTCAGTTCCGGGCATTGCTGTACCTCGTTCCCTGGTGCCCGGCGGACAGCTAGAACGCCATCTGAGATTTGACTGGTGAGATAGTCTGTTGCTCTGAAGTAGGAGTCGGACTCCGAGGGTCATCGGCCCTCAAATCGATGCTCCCGTAGCCGGTACTGGGATTCCCATGACCGGCCCATTAGAGCAGTCTCACCCGCGGCCCCGGAGCATCCTGCTCGGCCTGCCGTGTGTGATCTTGCTGTTCTGCCTTGCCGCAGTCAACGCGCACGCGGCGACGGTGCTCGAGGTCAATGGCGTAACCGGCAGCGACAGCGGCAACTGCCAGTCTGTCCCCTGCATGACCCTTGGCTATGCGATCACACAGGCGGGATTGGCCGGCGGGTCGGTCACGATCGAAGCTGCGGCTGGCACCTACAGCGAAGACCTGACCCTGAGCTCGGCGGTGAGCGGCCTGAGCATCGTTGGAGCGGGGAGCGGCAGCGACCCGGCGACGAGCACGATCATCGAAGGTGTTGCTGGGGCGAGCACGATCGAGACCGCCGACGCCGCCTCGCTCACGCTGGAGCACCTGCAGGTGCTGAACCCCGAAGGCGACAACGAAGAAGTGATCGAAGCTCCCGAAGCGAACCTGGTCCTCAGCGACGTGACCGTCGAGCAGCTCGGCGCCAGCGGATTCGGGGACGGAATAAACGCCGGCGGCACTGGTCCCGCAAGCGTCACCCTCAACGGCGGCTCCGTCCATATCGCCGGCGCGGAATCGGCAGGCTATGCCATCAACAACAGGGGTGGCCCGATCACCGTCACCGGCGCGGCGATCACAGTCGACGGCACGGGCTATGGCCTCAACGCCATCAACGGTGTGATCTCCGCCGACCACACCCAGATCAACATGAACGACCCGGCGTCATCGGGATACGGGATAAACACCTACGCCGACATCGATACTGCCGACACCGCCATCACGGTCGCCGGCAGCGGCCTCGCCGTCAACGACGTGGGTGAAAGCACACTCGAAAACACCACCATCACCCTCACCAACAGTCAGACGAGCGGGTACGGCGTCAACTCAGACGGCGGCATCACCGCGAGCAACGACACGGTCACCGTCGCCGGCGCCGACACCGGTCTCAACACCACCGGCAACCTCGCCCTCACCAACAGCACCGTTACGCTCTCCAACGCCGAAAGTAGCGAAGCCGTGTTCGCCGCCGGCGCCGTCGTAGCAGCCGGCGATCACGTTACCAATGCTGGCCACGGGTGCGGCATATTTGCAGGGAAGGCCATGATCCTCAATGACACAAGGCTCGAAATGACGAACCCGAATACCAACCCCTGCGGCGTGTTTACGGGAAAGGATCTCGAAGGAGAAGGCGATCAAATCACGCTCGCTGGCGAAAGCGGCGAAGGCATCTACTGCGGCGCGACCGTAAGGCTCACCGACAGCACCGTCCTCGTGACCGATCCCACGGGTGAAGCCCTGGGCGTCATAGCCAGCGGCTCAGTGAACCTCGAAGGAGTGACAGTCACATCCGGGCATGGAAGCGCGCTGATCGCCAGTGGGCCGAGCATCGTGACCGACTCGACCGTGCTGAGCGCCGGTGGCGAACCCACGGTGAGCCTCTTCGGTGAAGGCACGGCTCTCATAAGGCGCTCCACGGTGCGCATGCAAGCCACGGGCGCCACCCCGGTAATCGCCACTCAGGGTCTCGGCCTCATCCTCGAAAACTCGCTGGTGCTTGGCGGCAGCGGCATGCTGTTCCACGCCACCGGCGGCGAAGCGGACACGCTGACCGTCGCGAGCTCGACGATCGACGCCGGCGAGCAGGGCGTGCGCGACAATAATGTCAACTCCATCACCGCGACCGTCGAGGAAAACGCCGCCAGCACCGCCCTCGTGAACATCGAGGCGTCGATCTTGGTCGAGCCTCCCGCCGCGAAGATACCGCCGGTGATTGTTCCGACGGTGGCCGTCCCCGCGGTCACGGTCGGCCCAGGAGGGACCGGAACCGTCACGGTCCACTGCTCCTACACCGAGGTGCCCGGTGTCAGCCAGGTGCAATCGGGAGCGGTTGGGAGCGTCGACTGTGCGACCGGCAGTGACGGGAACACCTACACAGAATCCTTGACGGGCATCTTCGCTCACCCGGTTAGCAGCTACGTGCTGAATCCTGCCTGGGACGGCGTGGACAGCGTTCCCGCGGGCACAGTCTCGCTACCGGGCAACCTGAACCCATCGAGCACAGATCTGGCCGGGGATCCGCGCGTGCTGAACGGTCTGGGCAGTTGCCTGCCAGGGCGACAGGACAAGGGGGCGCTCGAGCTGACCGGCCACGAAGGAATCGTCCCCAACCCGGCGATAGACGGACCGGAAAGCGCAACCGCTGGCAGCACCGTCACGTTCACCGCGACCAGCACGCCGACCGCCACATCTGGATGGCAGAGCTCAGATGGCGCCACCGGTACGGGCGCCACCTTCCAACACGCCTTCCAGCAAGCCGGGAGCTACACCCTCACACTGAAAGCGACAGGCGGCCCAGGGTGCACCGCCACAGCGACACATGAAATCACCGTAAAGCCCAAGCCAGAACCGACCGCGCCACCACCGCCGGTAAACCAAACCGCAAGCTCGCAAGCGCCGGCAGCGAGCCCGCCTGCGAATGTCCCGACAAACCCCTCAGCGCCACAGCTCGCGCTGATCTGCGCCAAAAGACGTCTGACCCTTACCGACGTCGTCATGCAGGGTGGTGAGGTGCTGCTGACCGGCGTTGCCGAAGGACGGTTTGCTGGAAAGGTGGTCGAGATCCTCTTTGATGGGCATCAGGCGGTTGCTTCAGCGAGAGTCCAGCCGGGCGGGTTCTTCAGCACGCGGGCACCGCTGCCACCCGTGCGTTTGCGATTTACGAACAGTGCTCGTTACGTTGCGGCGGTCGATGGACTGCGATCGTTGAATCTGAAGCTGACACGGCGGTTGGTGCTGGACCCGCCGCTGTCAAGGAGCGAGCGGGTGCTGCTGTCCGGGGAAGTTGTACGACCGCTGACACAACCCCACGCTTGGATCCTTGTCTCGCAGATGGGGTCCAACTGCTCTCGTGGGAAGGTTGTGGCGCGAGTGAGACCCGGTGTCGGCGGGCACTATCGCGTGTCGGTGCGGATGCCCGCGGGGATGGGCGGCGTCGTGTATCGGCTTAGCAGTCAAGTGCAGGGAAGCGTGCGCAATCGGCACGTGTTCAGAACCTACAGTCTCACCGAGGCCGTCCAACGCAGATAGCCGGCTGTCTTTGGGCTCGCCCAAGCGTGCAGGGCGCAAGGACGGCGACTTGCCTAGCGGTGATCAGCCGGCCCCACCTGCGCTCGCGAACCTGGCCGCCATCTCGCTGCTCCCCTGGTTGCCGCGTGGGTTTTCGATGACGCCGTGATAGGCGTCGGCGATGAGTCGCTCGATGCTCGGTGGCGGTCGCTCGTCGGCGCGGAGGTGGGGCAATACGGCTGCGACGGGCAGCTCGACTACGGCGAAACGGGCGCGGCGTCTGGCGGGCGCGCTTGTTGATCGCATGACGCGCCGGGTGAAAGAGTCAAGCGCCGCCTGGCCTCGCTCGGTGACCTCTGAGGCCCGCTGGATTACCTCCGCAGGCCACACCCCGGCGACGAAGTCCTCACGATTGTGAAGCAGCAGCAACCGAGCGGGCACGGGATGTGAGCGGACCCAGCGCGGGGTGTGCAGCGCGGCGTCGAGGCCCGCCGCACGCGGTTCGGCCCCGGCAAGCGCCGCTTGAAACCCGGTTTGGAAGGACTCGACGGTCTGCAACCAAAGCTCGGCGAGCAGCACGTCCTTGGAGCGGAAGCGATGGTAGATCGAGCCGGTCGGAGCGTCTAGGGACTCGGCGATAGCTCCGAGGGTCGTCTTAGCGGGCCCGCTAACGGCCGCCAGCTCAGCGGCCGCATCGAGTATGCCCTGCGCGGTGTATTGGGCCGGTCGAGCCACGCCTGGGAGTCTAGCCTGCACGTTCTAGAATCACTGTGCTAATTTAATGATGTGAGTGCCGATCTCCGATCTCCTCGCCCGAGCAATGGACGTCTGCTGCAACTGGTGGCCCTCGCTCACACAGCGGTAGGCGCGGTCTTGTTTCGGGATGAGCTACAGGCAATCGGGCGCGATGGCGTTGCCGGGGCGGTCCCCTATCGCGGACCACAGGCGACCGCGTTCTGGTTTCTGGTGCCCTCGCCGCTACTTTGGATTCTGGGGCGCCTGTTGAGCGCAGCGGAGCAGGCAGGCGATCAGGAGGCGCTGCGCAGTGCCAGCCGGCTCGGTCTAGCGAGCGCTCTGCTCGCTGCTCTGTGTCTGCCTATCTCCGGTTTTTGGGCCTGGGTGGCCATCTCGCTGCGTGGCCTACGCGACGCGCGCAGAATGCCATCGTGAGGGAGGCAAGGCGGGCGTGGTCTGTCTTGACGTGCTCTGTGGCAAGCTCGAGAATGCGGCTGTGTCAAAGCAGGAGATCGATCAGTACCTCGGCGCCCTTGATGAGCCCAAGAGAGCAACGCTCACCCAGCTGCGCGAGACGATCGTTGCGATTGTCCCTGACACAGAGCAGGGCATCTCCTACGGCATGCCGGCGTTCAAGCTCCGGGGCAAGACGATTGCTGGCTTCGCGGCTTTCAAGAGCCATCTGAGCTACCTGCCGCACAGCGGCTCTGTGATCCGGCGGCTCGCCAAGGAGACCGAGGGATATACGAAGACCAAGGGCTCACTGCACTTTCCCGTCGACGAGCCGCTACCGAAGAAACTCGTGAAGAAGCTATTGGACGCCCGCATGGATGAGGCTTTCGGCCCGAAGCGATAGCCGAAGCTTCCAATCGACCAAGCCCCAAACGACCGCCTCCCTCGACGCAATCTGCAAGATGCACCCAGCTGCCGTGCCCGGTCGCCTACCGCCCGAGGATCCCGCGAGGATGACTTTCGCGCCAACCGCCGGGGTTAAGGACGGCTCACCGTTCGGGCACCCCCGACTTCATGCGGCTAATCGCAGATATTGAGCAGGAGGCCCGCATTGCGGGTCCGCAGGCTGAGCCCAACCGCCTGTTGTACCGTTTGTCGTTGCGCGCGCCGTCCCCCCACCGAGGGGCACGATGACGCTCAGCGTCCCTCAACGGCTTCCGCGTAGCGGGCCTCGTCGATGACCACGCGCCAGTAGTCGTGCGGCGGCGCGGCGGCGCGGAAGTGCTCGAAATCGAAAGTGAGGATCGGGTAATCGTGGCGCTCGGCGAGCGCCATCACCGTCGCATCGGTCAAACCCAGGTCGAGGTCCGCAAAGCGGGCGTCAATCTCGACGGCTCGTCGCAGCAACCCCGGCGAGAGGAAGTGAGTCGGGGCGCCGGTTGATGGCGGCACAGGGCCGGTGACGAGGCTCGTGCAACGTGTTCGCGGACCGTAGACTCGTCGAGTGCAGCCGCCGCAGACGCAATATGTCGAGCGAGATGGGATCTCGATCGCCTACCAGGTGGTGGGCGACGGCCCGGTCGACCTGCTCCACTCGCCCGGCTTCGTTTCGCACCTAGATCTGCAGTGGGGAAGCCCCGGGGCCTCGAGGTGGCTGGCCCGTTTGACCTCGTTCGCACGGCTGATCATGTACGACAAGCCGGGTACCGGTCTGTCGGATCCCATCGGCCACCTGCCGACGCTCGAGGAGCGCGTGGCGGACATCGAGGCGGTGCTGGATGCCGCGGGCTCAGAGCGAGCCGTGCTATTTGGCGCTTCCGAGGGTGGCCCCACCTCGGTGTTGATGGCGGCGATGCGACCGCAGCGGGTCACGTCGCTGATCCTGTACGGCACGTTCGCGGTTTGGCCGACGGCTGCACCCGAGGACTTTTCGCCTGGGACGCTCGAGCGTGCGGAGCTCCATGGGCTGCTCGACGCGACCGAGAATTGGGGCGACGTGGGGAAGTTCTTGGAGGTATTCGCTCCGAGTGTGACCTTGACCGAGCCTCAAAAGCGCGCGTTCGGGATATTCGCGCGGGCGGCGGCAAGCCCCCGCATGGCGCGAGCGTTGATCGAAACATGGGTACAGCTCGACATCCGCGACGTTCTGCCGTCGGTGCGCGTGCCAGCGCTCGTGTTGCACGTCGACGGCGACCGCGTGGTGCCGGTAGAGGCGGGCCGGCGGCTGGCGGACGGCATCTCCGGGGCGCGCTTCGTCAGGTTTCCGGGCATCGACCACAACTTCTTCTGGCTGCGAGATCACGACGCAATCATCGATCAGATCGAGCGGTTCGTCACGGGCGCGGTCCAGCTCGCCACGCCGAACCGGGTGCTGGCAACCGTCCTGTTCACAGACATAGTGTCCTCGACAACGCGCGCAGCGGAGCTGGGCGATCGCGCATGGCGCGAGGTCCTCGAGCGCCACGACGAGCTCGTTGACCGCGTCGTAGCAGAGCACGGCGGGCGGGTGGTCAAGCACATCGGCGACGGTGCGCTATCGGCGTTTGACGGGCCGGCTATGGCGATGCGCTGCGCTGAGGCGCTGCGTGACGGGATCGCGGAGCTCGGCATCGAGCTGCGGGCCGGCGTCCATACAGGCGAGTGCGAGGCGATCGGAGAGGACCTCGGC
>DATBPE010000035.1:0-2554 GCA_036561505.1 Solirubrobacteraceae bacterium | reverse complement strand
CATGCGACCGCGCGGGGCCTACGTCATGGGCCGCAACATGTTCGGGCCGATCCGCGGCGAGTGGGATGAGGACTGGGATGGATGGTGGGGCTCCGAGCCGCCCTACCACGCGCCGGTCTTCGTGCTCACCCACCACGCCCGACAGCCGATCGAGATGGAGGGCGGCACCAGCTTCCACTTCGTCACCCAAGGCTTCGAGGCCGCATACGCGCAGGCGCGTGAGACGGCCGGCGAGGATGGCATCGACATTGCGGGCGGTGCCTCGACCGTCCGTCAGGCACTCGCCGCCGGAGTGATCGATGAACTCACGCTCGACGTGGTCCCCGTCCTGCTCGGGTCCGGCGAGCGGCTGTTCGACGGAGTCCAGTCCCTCGGGTTCGAGCCGGTCGAGGCGCTCCACTCTCCGCTCGCCACGCACATCCGCTACCGGCGGGCGGGGTGACGGGGAAGACACGGGCTCGCGGCTGCATTGTGCGATTGCGAGCGTCCGCTAAGCCTCACCGTACGCGCCCGGACCGGACGATGCCGAGGCGTTTACGTAGAAGGCTGGTGGCTTCGTGCTGGCCCGGGCGGTGTAGCGCGGGTCAGGACCCTTGAAGCTCGACGTTCTCGAGCTCGACGTTCTCGAATGCCAGGACTTCGGCGAGCTTGGTGAAGTGCGTGTCGCGATGGAGCACCGCGATGCCGCCGTGCTCGGCCGCCGCTGCGGCGATCAGGGCGTCGGTCAGCGGCACGCGGTGGTACCCGTCACTGTGTTCCGCCAACTCGTCGATCGCGCTCATAGCGGCGTCGGCTACAGAGCGATCGTTGCGCAGGATCCTGAACCCGTCGAGCTCTGTCTCGAGCGCGATGTACTCGGAGGTGCTGCGAGCGGAGTACAGGATCTCCATCCGTACGATTGGGCTAGTCCACAGTCGCTCGTCGGCTACTGCTGTTTTGATCAATCTGGTGAGATCATCAGGAAGCGAGGAGAACTGCCACCAAGCCGAGGTGTCGGCGATGAACGGCGCCTCGCCTCCCAACAGCTCGACAGCGTTCACCGCAGGTTCGCTTACGACTCGTCGGCCGTCAGCTGCTCAATGTGCTCGAGCGTGTCCCGATCCAAGCCGTCCGGACTGAACACGCGCTCAACAAGGCGGCGTCGCCTCTCGGCGCGCTCCTCGTCGCTCAGCGCAGGGGTCTCGGCGGTCGGGGTTGTGCTCAGAACAGAATGTTTCACGATCCCAGAGTAGCGCCTGAGCACGACGAGAACTGGATCAGCGACGCATGTTGGGAGCTGTCCAGCGGGCTGGTAGAGCAGCGAGAACTGTCCGCTGTTCGATCCCGAGGAGGATCCCATGACTATCTCTGCTGTTCTCGATTCCGCTGGGCGGCGTCGCTCACCCGCGACCTTGCCCGGCTTCCACGCGGGCCGGTCGCCTCGCAACAAGGGGATGCGCTACCCGGCCGACCCGCCGACGGTGGAGGAGATCATTGCCGTGATGCGCCATGCGGGCGACAATCGTCACGGCTGGCGGTTGCGTGCGTTGATCGTTGTGCTCTGGCGTGGTGGGCTGCGCATCCAGGAGGCGCTCGCGCTGGCCGAGCCCGACCTTGACCCGCGGCGTGGATCTCTGCTCGTGCGCCACGGCAAGGGCGGCCGCCGCCGCGAGATCGGGATGGACGCCTGGGGCTGGGAACAACTGCGCCCCTGGCTGACCTCTCGTCGCGATCTGCCCGTCGGGCCACTGTTCTGCGTCATCGACGGTCCGACCCGCGGACGTCCCTGGTCAAGCGCTGCCGTGCGCGTCGAGCTTCGTCGGCTCGCCAGCCAGGCAGGGGTGCGACGCCGCTTCGCGCCACACCAGCTACGCCATGCGCACGCCCTTGAGCTCGCGCGGGAGGGCGTACCGCTGAACATCATCCAACGCCAGCTCGGCCATGCAAACCTGGGAATGACATCGATCTACCTCCAGGGCATCGATACCGAGGAGATCATCGCCGCCGTCCACACAAGACGGGCACCGATGATGTCCGCCACCGCCGGCCTACGCCTCTGAGGCTGCGACCCCCCAAAGGGCGGGAGCCCTCGAGCGCTCCCGCCCGAGGGCCAGAGTCTGAGGCGCGGTGAGGCGTACGCTTCCGCCTCGCCCTGTGCGAGCGAGCATTTGCTGGCCGTCGGTCAGCGCGCTCGACGGTCGTCCGCACCAGCGGTCGCGCCGGCTTCCGTCGTCGCACTTGCTATGCAGTGCAATGCGGTAGCGACGGGTGGCGTGGTGATTGGAGTGGCACCCGTGCGCAGAGCGGTCAAGTCGCGGCGACCCTCGGTACGAACCGCTGAATCGCCTCGTATGCGTGGTCCTGGATCTCAGGGTCGCGGAAGTCGGGAACGATCTCGGCCTGGTCGATGACCGGTCCGGTGATCGTCTTGGCGGCGCTTGCGTAGAAGACGCCGCTCTGCAGTGACGCGTCCGTGACGGCTTTGACGAATCGCTCGGCCCCAACGTCCAGCTTGTGCCCGATGCGAAGGGCAGGCGCGACGTATGGGAGCAGGATCCGGCTGGCGATGATCCGT
>DATBPE010000034.1:0-16874 GCA_036561505.1 Solirubrobacteraceae bacterium | reverse complement strand
TTGCACAGCTCGCGCGCTACGGCGACGTCCCGCTGGACGTGCCCGAGGCCGATCGGCGCGCTGACGAACAGCGCCCGCGGCCGTCCGTCGCCGGAGGAATGGACGGTCGGGTCACGACGGAGGGACCGATCCACGAACTCGCGCAGCGCCAGGTTGACCTGGACCGGCTTACGGACGTGCAGCATATGGCCAGCACCGCAAACCACCTCGAGCTTGCCGTCACTTAGCCGCGCGAGCGCCCGGGCGTCGCGGGGCGGAGTGATCTTGTCGCGGTCGCCGGAGATCACCAGCACCGGGCAGTCGAGGTTCTGAGCCAACCCGCGCAGGGTGCTCCGGTTGCGATGAACATGGCCATACGCCGTCGCGGTCAGCGTCTCGGGGTCGATTTCAAGCGCCCATCCCACCCCGTCCTCGATGCCCTTGGTCGAGTGCGGCTCCGGGAGGCACCGGGAGATGAACCAGTCCACGAACTCGGGGTAATCCTCACGCCAATGGGCCGGGTACATGTGCCCCCACCAGCGGTGGACGGTCTTGGGTAGCCGAAAGGCGCGTGAGAGGGACTGGGCCAGCGGGTGAGTCAAGACCGACCAGTGCGACGGGGTGTAGGGAAAAAACGGAGCGATGAACACAGAGCTCACGATCCGCTCGGGGGCGAGCCGTGCCATCTCGAGCGTGTATTGAGCGCTGCGGGAGTAACCGATGATCACCGCCCGCTCGGTAGCGCTCGCGTCCATCACGGCCAAGCAGTCCCGGGCAGATTCTGCTGCTCCGTAGCGCCGGGGCTCCCGGCAGCGCTGCGAGCGTCCGTAGCCGAGGCCGTCCATGCTCAGCACCCGGAAATGGCGCGCGAGGTAGTGGATCTGCATCTTCCAGTGACGTGAGTGGACCAGCCACGGCTGGGTCAGGAAGATCGTCGCCTCCCCCTCGCCGTAGACCTCGTAGAAGAGGCGCTGGCCGTCGCGCTGGACATAGCCTTCGCTGTCGGGGTAGCGGGCGCGGCTCTGCTCGCCACCGCGGCCGACCGACCCGCCGGTGGGGCCTGGTGTGACGGTGTCTTCGATGCTCGTGGCCATGTCTGTGTCTCCTCTCATGGCCGAGCTTCGAGCACGATGTTGAAGGGGGTCTCGGCGGCTCGGCGCACCCGGCTGAAGCCACCGTCGTTCAGCACCTCGGTCAATCGCTTCTGCCCGGCCTGAGCACCCAGCGCCAATCCAACTTCCTGGCTCAGCGACGCCGGTGTGCACAGCATCGTCGAACCACCGTAAAAGATCCGCCCCACCGGATTGAGGTTCTCCTCGATCGCATCACCCGCAAACGGCTCGACAACCATCCAGGTGCCGTCCGCCGCGAGCTGCTCACGCACGTGACGCGCGGCACCCACCGGATCGCCCATGTCGTGCAGCGCATCGAACACGCACACCAGATCAAACGGGCCGCCGCCGAAATCCTTCGCTGAGGCAACCTCAAAACTCACACGATCGGCAGCCCCCGCACGCTCCGCAGCAGCACGCGCCGCCTCGATCGACCCCTCGTGGTAATCCGATCCGACGAACGTAGAGGCCGGGAACGCCTTTGCCATCAGAATCGTCGAGGCGCCGTGCCCGCAGCCAATATCAGCCACCCGCGCGCCCGCCGAGAGCTTCTCGAGCACCCCGTCCAGCGACGGCAGCCACGACTCGACGAGGTTCGCCAGATAGCCGGGCCGGAAGAACCGCTCAGTACCCGCAAACAGGTCGTGGTGATGCTCGTGCCACCCGAAGCCCTCACCAGAGCGAAAGCGCTCCGCTATCTGCGGCTCGTCCTTGACGACCGCCGCCACGAGCTGAAAAGCACCTGGGATAAACGCCGGGCTGTCTTCGTCGGCCAACGCCATCGCCTGCTCAGCCGGCAACCGAAACGTGCCCCCGTCCGCCTCATACTCGACATAGCCACTAGCCGCCTGCTGACACAGCCACTCACGGATATAACGCTCACGACAATCCGTACGCTCAGCAAGCTCCCGCGGCGTGACCGGCTCACCATCAGCCATCGCCTTATACAACCCGAGCTTGTCACCAATCACCACCAACGGCGCCGTCATCGCCGCACCCAAATCCCCCACGAACTGACCCATAAACTGTTCGAGCTTTGCTTCGTCGATTCCAGTCGCGCTCATCGTGTGCCTCTCTTGTGGTTGTGCTTTGGTTGGGCAACTGTCCCACCCCTGCGTACCAACACCGCGAAACGAGCGCGAAAAGTCCGTGAATCCGCGCGGGCTTCGCTCAGTGCCATCGTCTGTTTGCCGGGCGGTGGCCTGTGAGATCACCGGCGGCGTTACGCTCGCGGTGCTCTGGGATTCCTGAGAGCTCGAGCGCTAGCGCCGGCGATGATCGCCAAGCGTCTGTGACGGGACGCTCGAGTCGCTTGGCTTGTTGGTGTGCCCGGGGGTGACGAACCCGGTTTCGCAGGCGAGCACGACGGCCTGGACACGGTCGCCTACCGCGAGCTTCACAACGATTCGCCTCACATGGGTCTCGATCGTGCTCTCACCGACGATCAGCTCCGTGGCGATCTCGCCGTTGGTCATCCCGCGCGCCAGTAGCCGGAAGACCTCGAGCTCTCGGGGGGTCAGCTCGTGCAGTCCGGGCGCGCTGTCCACGGGTACTCGCGGGGCGGCGAACTCTTCGATCAGACGGCGGGTGATGGTGGGTGCGAGCAATGCGTCCCCCTGATCGGCCTGGCTGCCTGAGCTCAGAACAACTGAATCCGAGGCTAGACGCTCCACGGCAGCCGGCCTACCCGCGGGCGCGTGTATTCCACATTCGTTGGATCTGTCGCATCAGTGCTGGGTAGACAATCCAGTAGCGGAATGGCTTGATCAGTGCCATGTATCCCTTCCCGAACGCACCGCGTGGCTTGACGTAGACGGCCATCTGTCCCTGGTAGCGCCCATCGCCCTGATCGACCCAAGCCAGGTGCATCACGCCGTGCACGGTCTGGTTGGACATCTCCGCGGCAAACTCGACGTCGGTGCGATAGAGCGCCACAAAAGGCAGAGAGTCGAAATGCAGATCCGCCGCCGTGTTGCGCAGATCCTCAGGCAGTCGATCGCTCAGTGAGGTTTCCGTCTCACCCGGGATCGGCAGTTCGCCCGGAGCGCCATCCTGAGCGCCGTCGATCGGGGCCGAAATCCTACCGAGGTGAAACCAGCTTCCGAGGCGATCGCGGACGCCCCACAGGACGCGAGTTGGGAGGGATTCCGCGTGGGCCGGATCGGAGGAGGTTGTTAGCGCGAGCAGCGCTTGGAAGTCCTCGGCGGTGCCGTGCACGGGAAGCGCCCAGACATCCTCGAGAATGAAGTCGGGTGCGATTTCGCGGATACGCCAGGGTCCAGATTCGTGGACCGCGTTTGGGAGCCTCATGTTGATCCTCGATCCATACGGTGTCGTATGGATGCTAGTCAGCTCGCTTGCATCTGTCAATACGGTGGCGTATAGATATGTCGGTGGCCAATGTCCGCACTCCCCGCGACGCATGGATCGACGCGGCGCTAAAGGCGCTGGCTACAGGCGGCCCGGATGCCGTACGGGTCGAGGCTCTGGCCGCAAGCCTGGGGGTATCCAAGGGTGGCTTCTACTGGCACTTCACCGACCGCCAGGCACTACTGGGAGAGATGCTCGACACCTGGGAGAAAACCATGGTCGAGGACGTCATCGCAAGCGTCGAGAGCCAGCCGGGCGACCCGCGAGCCAAGCTGGGCCAGCTCTTCCAGCTGGCCCGATCGGTCGATTTCGCCGTGGAGCTGGCACTTCGGGACTGGTCGCGCCGTGACAGTCACCTCGCCCAGCGCATGCGCCGAGTCGATGACCGACGGATGGCGTATCTGCGCTCGCTGTTCGGAGGGTTCTGCACCGATGAGAACGACGTCGAGGCCCGCAGCATGCTCGCCTTCTCGCTGTTCATCGGCAGCTACTTCATCGCCGCCCAGCATCCCCAGAAGAGTCGCTCGGATGTGCTGGGGCTCGCGCTCGATCGACTGCTCAGCGAACCCTGGGAGTCACATAGCCGCCACACCGAAAAGCTCCGTGGCGCAAAGCGCGAGGGTGCACGTGAGCCCTAGAGAGCGTCCGGTACTCATCTACGACGGGGACTGCGCGTTCTGTACGAGCTGTGCGCGCATACTCCAGTGGCTCGGGCCGGACGCAGAGATCCTCGCCTGGCAGCTCACCGATCTCACCGAGCTAGGAATAACCGAGCAGCAGGCGAGGCACGCCGTGCAGTGGGTTGGAGTCGACGGCACCCTCCGCGCCGGACACGAGGCTATCGCCGCGATCCTGATGAGCGCCGGAGCGATCCCGAAGATCCTCGGCCGCACGGTGCTGGCGCCGGGGATCTCCTCGGTTGCGGCGAAGGTCTACCAGCTGGTCGCTGAGAACCGCTACCGGCTGCCCGGGAGCACGCCCGCTTGCGCGCGCGAGAGCACACCTCCCCGCCCCTGACCGGACAGGCCCCGAGCACCCCCGTCTCAGCTGCGCGGCGTTGGAAGCTGTGGTGATGCGCCATCCTGACGGCGTGAGTACAGACGGCCGTCAGGTAATCGAGCGGTTTGGTGGGTCGCGTCGATGATCGCCGAGGGCCGGGCCGTGGCCTTTGACCTGGACATGACGCTCGTGGACTCCCGCCCGGTTTCCCGGCGGGCACTGGAGCGCCTGGTAGCAGAGCACGGATACGAGCTCGATGTCGCAGCGTTGATGGGCAGCTACGGTCTGCCGCTGTCTGGATGGCTTCCGATCGGCAGCGACCACGCGCTGTTTCGCTCCCTGCAGATGAAGGACATCTCAAGCGCCCAATCGATGCCCGGGGCACTGGCGGCGCTCGCGGCCGCTCGGCGCTGTGGTGCTCGCGTTGTCGTGGTGACGGGAGCCACCCGGGCAATCGCGGTTGAGATGCTGCGCTCAGTCGGCCTGAGCGTCGACTGCTTGCGAGCGGACGTCTGGGCCGCCGGCAAGGTGGGGCCGCTGCGAGAGGAGCGCTGCTGGGCGTTTGTCGGGGACCACGCCGATGACATGTTCGCGGCACGCCAGGCGGGCGCGATCGCGATCGGCGTGGCCAGCGCAACGAGTAGACCCGTTGGAGCCGACGTCGAACTCGAGGATCTACATGCGTTTGCGCTCTGGCTGGAAGACCGGCTGACCTCAAGGCAGTGATCGCGCCCGCCAGCGGCGACTCACGGCAGTGCTAGAGGACTCTGGCGAGCGCCCTCTAAACGGAGCGCGGGCTGTGGAGGTCGAGCGTCTGGGCGATCGTGCGCTTCAAGCGCGGTGAGGGGCCACCTCGCCGTGAGCGCCGTCCGCCTTCGCCTGCCCAGTCGATGCCCTGGGTACCAGCAGCCCGGCCAGCAGGCACACCAACAGGAAGCCACTCGCCATCAGGAAGGTCTGTGTGAAGCCGGTGACGGTGGGCTCGCCGTGAACCGTGTGCGCCGCGATGAAGGTCGCCGAGAGCTGTCCGCCGAGCGCCCCGCCGAGCGTGCGCATGACCGTGTTCATGCCGCTGGCGACCCCCGTCTGCTGGTTTGAGACGGCCTGCACGATGAGGTTGCCGAGCGCCGCGAACGCAAGCCCGATCCCGACGCCCAGCAGCGCCGCGGCGATCAGCAAATCGTAAGGATGACGATGATCGGCGGCCAGCAGGGCGAATGAGGCGGTGGTGAACGCTGTTCCCGCCAGCAGTGCCGCGCGCGAGCCAAAGCGTGCGGAGATGCGACCGGCGAACATGCCGAGCGCCGTCATCCCGATCGTCGAGGGCAGCAGGTAGAGGCCCGAGACGACGACCGAGGCGCCGAACCCGAAGCCGGTGCTCTTCGGCAGCTGCGCGAACTGCGGAAAGACGATGAATGACGCATACATACCGGCACCCAGCAAAAACGCCGCCAGGTTCGTGGTCCACACACCCCTGATGCGCATCATCGTCATATCGATCAATGGGTTTGAGCTGCGCGTCTCGAGAACTATCCAGAGCGCCATGAAGGCGAGACCGAGAAGCATCAGGCCAAGCGCCTTCGCCGAGCCCCAGCCCCACGTGGTGGTCTGGCTGATCGCGAGCAGCACGGTTGAGAGACCGATCGTCATCAGGGTCGCCGCCAGCCAGTTGACGCGCCCGGCGACGCGGACGGGCGACTCCGGTATGAATCGCCATGTGGCAAGCGCAGCCAGGATCGTTGCGATCAGCGGGATCCAGAAGAGCCAGTGGTAGTTCAGGTGCTCGACGATTACGCCCGAGAGCACGATCCCGATGCCGGCGCCCACGCCGAGGATCGCCGACAGCAGCCCGATGCTGCCCGCCACCTTCTCGTGTGGGAACTCGTCGCGGACGATGCCGAACGCGAGCGGGAAGATCCCCCCGCTGGCACCCTGGATGAAGCGGGCGATGATGATCACCGCCAGCGAGTTGGACACGGCGGCGAGCAGCGTGCCGGCGGCCAGGATCAAGAGGGTTAGGAGTAGCAGCCGCTCCTTGCCGTACATGTCGCCGAGGCGCCCGAGGATCGCTGTCCCCACCGAGGCCGAGAGCAGATAGGCGGTCAGGAGCCAGGTGATCCCCGTCTCGCTGGTGTGCAGCGCGTGCTGCATCGTCGGCAGCGCTGGCACGACCGATGAGCTCAGCATCGCGTAGGCGACTCCGCCGAGGGAGAGCACGGCGAGGATCAACCTCGGATGGGTGCGCTCTGGGGTGGTCCTAGTCACGCGTGCGCTAACCCTCGCGGCGTCGCGGTGATCGTTGCGCCAGAGCCATCTCAGGAGTCGGCCAGGCGCGTTAGCAATGGGACGGCTTGGGCTAGCGCCTGCTGCTCGGACTCCGAGAAGCCCTCGGCGATCGCTCCTATCAGCCAGCCCTCGCGCTGGCGGCGGTCCGCTTGGAGCGTCTGGCGTCCCTGCTCGGTGAGCTCGAGCAGGGCGCGCCGTCCGTCAGCGGGGTCGGGGCGGCGGCTGATCAGCCCTTCGGTTTCCAGTTCGCTGACTGTTTGGGCCATCGACTGCGGACGGACGCGCTCGGCGGCGGCCAGGTCGCTCGTGCTGCTGGCGCCTTCGCGGTCCAGGCGCCCGAGCACGGCTCCCTGCGCCAGGGAGAAACGATGCTCTACGCGCAGTCGTCGTATCAGTTGGCCGAGCACGACACGCAGTTCGCTGGCGACGAGGGACACATCGACGGAGGAGGCCATTGCAGGAGGAACTATAACGGGAAGGCCAGGCAAGCTGCACAGGTTACCTGTATAATACTGGTGATGAGCGTTGCCGGCGACACACCTCAGCCAGCGGCGGCGAGGCCGAGAAATGGCGGGCGCCCAACCGCGGGCTCGCCAGCCACAGATCGCTACAAGTGGATCGCACTGTCGAATGTCACCCTCGGGGTGCTGCTGGCCACACTCGACGGCTCGATCACGCTGATCGCGATGCCCGACATCTTCCGGGGCATTCACCTGGACCCGCTCGTGCCGGCCAACAGCTTCTATCTGCTGTGGATGATCCTCGGCTTTTTGGTCGTGACGAGCGTGCTGATCGTGAGCTTCGGGCGCCTCGGGGACATGTTCGGGCGGGTGCGCATGTACAACCTCGGCTTCGTCGTCTACACGCTGGCTTCGCTGGCCTTGACGGTGGACTGGATGACGGGAGCGCCAGGGGCGATCTACCTGATCGCCTTCCGTGTCGTGCAGGGGGTCGGCGCCGCGTTTCTGCTGGCCAACTCGGCGGCGATCCTCACCGACGCCTTCCCGGCCAACCAGCGTGGCATGGCGCTTGGTATCAACAACATCGTCGGCGTCAGCGGGATGTTCATCGGGCTGGTGCTGGGCGGCGTCCTGGCCCCGATCGACTGGCGGCTGGTGTTCTTGATCTCGGTGCCGGTCGGATTGTTCGGCACCATTTGGGCTTATTTGAAGCTCGAGGAGCGCAGCAAGCCCAAACGCGCGCGGGTGGACTGGTGGGGAAACCTCACCTTCGCGCTCGGGCTGATCCTGATCATGGTGTCGGTCACCTATGGCATCCGGCCGTACGGCGCCCACCCAACGGGCTGGGGCAGCCCGCGAGTGATCGCGCTGTTGGGCGCCGGAGCGGCCTTCCTGGTGGCGTTCGCGCTGATCGAGCGACGGGTCTCCGAGCCGATGTTCCGTCTGCAGCTGTTTCGCATCCGCGCCTTCACCTTCGGGACGCTCTCGACATTTCTCTCGGCGGTCTCCCGCGGAGGACTGATGTTCATGCTGATCATCTGGCTACAGGGGATCTGGCTGCCTCAGCACGGCTTCAACTTCACCGAAACTCCTCTGTGGGCCGGCATCTACATGCTGCCGCTAACGCTCGGAATGCTGATCGCCGGCCCCACCTCCGGGTATCTCTCCGATCGTTTCGGCGCACGCTGGTTTGCGACGGGTGGAATGCTCGCCGCGGCGGCGAGCTTCTTCTTGCTGGGCCTGCTGCCCACGAACTTCCCGTTCGCATTGTTTGCGCTGGTGCTCGCCCTCACCGGCGTTTCGATGGGCATGTTCGCCTCACCCAACCGCGCTGCGGTGATGAACAGCCTCCCGTCCGCGTACAGGGGCGCGGGCGGAGGGATGAACCAGACCTTTCAGAACTCCGCGCAGGTACTCTCGATCGGGATCTTCTTCACGCTGATGATCCTCGGGCTGGCCTCCAGCCTGCCGCACACGATGTCCGCGGGACTACAGGCCCACGGCGTCCCGGCCGCCACGGCCCACCGCATCTCCCGGCTGCCGCCGGTGTCGATCCTGTTCGCGGCCTTCCTCGGGTACAACCCGATCCAACACCTGTTGGGCTCCCCCATACTCGCCTCTCTCTCGGCCGCCAACCGGGCGACGCTCACCGGTCGCTCGTTCTTCCCGCACCTGATCTCCGCGCCGTTTCGCTCGGGACTTCACGAGACATTCGCGTTCGCCATCTTGGCCTGCCTGATAGCCGCGGGCGCGTCGCTGATGCGAGGCGGCAAGTACCACTACACAGCGCCGATCCCCGCGCGCGGAGCCGTCGATGGCGGCCCTTCGGGCGGACTGGCGCGGAGTCCGGCGGCGAGCACAACCATCACAGTCCCAACCAGAGAGGAGCAGCATGCAAATTGAGTGGTATGGCCAGTCGGCGTTTCGCCTGAGCACAGCCCAGGAGACGGTGATGATCGACCCGTTCGCGGACATATCGGCAATGGCGGGCGCCCGTGGCATGCAATTCGACTACCCGGCGATCGAACTCGCAAGCGCGGATCTGCTGCTCGTGACCCACGAGCACATCGACCACAACGGCGTGGAGGCGATCGGCGGGGACCCCGTGATCCTGCGCTCGACAGCGGGCCGGCTGGAGTCGCCGATCGGCGAGGTTCTCGCGATTTCTTCCGAGCACGACGAGTCGGCAGGCACAGAGCGGGGACCCAACACGATCTTCGTGTTCACGCTCGAGCAGTTGCGGATCTGCCACTTCGGTGACTTCGGGCAGCGTGCGCTGCGCGAGGAGCAGGCGGCGGCTATCGGCCAGGTCGAGTTGCTGATCCTCCCCGTCGGTGGCGGCCCGACGATCGGCGCTCAGCAGGCACAAGCGATCGTCGATGAGCTGCGCCCGCGCTGGGTGGTGCCGATGCACTACCGCACGCCACGCATCTCCTTTCTGGAGAGCGCCGAGGAGTTCCTCGAGCTCTGTACGCATGTGGAGCGTTTGGCAGGGCCGGTCCTTGACACCACGGCACTACCGGTCAAAGACGCCCCGGTCGCAGTGGTTCCAGCGGCTCCATAGGGCCAGGACACAAAATCAATAGCTACAGATAAGGAGCAGAAATGAAGATCGGAGGATTGCTGTTGCGTTTGGTGGTTGGTGGGTTCTTCTTCGGACATGGGACGCAAAAGCTGTTCGGCTGGTTCGGCGGTAAAGGGCTGCAGGAGACCGCGCAAGGCTTCGAGGCGCTCGGCCTGCGCCCGGGCACTGCCAACGCGATCGTGGCCGGGGCGGCCGAGGCGGGTGGCGGAGCGCTGCTCGCAGCCGGTCTTGCGATGCCGCTCGCCGCGTCGGTCCTGACGGCCACGATGCTGAGCGCTATCGAGACCGTGCACGCCAAGAACGGTCCCTGGCTGACCAACGGCGGCTACGAGTACAACGTGGTCCTGATCGCCGCCGCGCTCGCGCTCGTGGAGGTCGGCCCGGGTCAGCTCTCGCTGGATGCTCTGCGCCACCGCGAACGTTCCGGTTTTACCTGGGCGCTTGCCGCGCTCGCCGCCGGCGCGCTCGGAGCGCTCGGGGCACACCTGGCCGCCGCGGCGGCGGCGCCCAGCGCACCGCAGCCGAGCGCCGCAGAGTCCGCCTAGCTCAGGACGCGGGATCGCTGTGCCCATCTGGATCGGCACCCAGATGACCGGGTGACCCCGCCGGGGAGACGATCGTCAGTCTGTCCACCAATCCTTGACGGGGACACCGTCGCCCTCCTCGGGCCTCGAGCTGCCGACGACCACGAACTCCAGACCCTCGGCTCCGCCCTGGAAGGCGCGGATGACCTCTGGCGCGACGCGCAAGACGTCCCACTGCTTCAGCTCGAGAATCTCATCTCCGAGCTTGACCTGACCCGAGCCACTGGTGACGATGTAGACCTCCTCCTGCTGGCGGTGGGAGTGGCCCATCCCGGAGCGAAAGCCGGGCCCGTAACGAAAATAACTCACGCCGAGCTCGCGTGAGTCCAGGTGCTTACGCGCAAAGCGCGCCTCTACCTCGGACGTGTTCGCGGCGGCGTCCTCGACATCCTTGAGGTTCTTGACGGTGTAGCCAGACATTTTGTGCTCTCCCGGTCGTTGGTGTTCGAACGCTCAGCCGCGGGTCTGCGCCTGGATAGAAGCAGACAACGACAGGCCGCCCGCTGTAGTCAGAGAGCTTGACAGCCCGCCCGCCGTGGTCGGGCAACTCGAAATCAGGAGCTTGTATCCGGCTCGATCATGGGCGCGTCCTATCTGGCCAGCTGGCACCCCTAGGCAAGCTACAGCGCCAGATGCAGGCGCAGCGCGTCATCGAGCGAGGTCATCAGCTGATCCGGCAGCCGACCCAGCGGCTCGCCGATCCGCTCGGCGTCGATCGAGCGCACCTGCTCGGCCTGGGCCTTGGAGTCCCGTTGCAGACCGGCTGTTTCTCCCGGTATGAGCACCTGGAATGGATAGACGCGATCGACGCTCGAAGTGACGGGCACGATCGTGAGCACCCCTCGACCCAACCTCGCGGCGGTGCTGTTCGCGGCGTCGTTGCTCACGATCACCGCTGGTCGGCGCTTGTTCGCCTCCGCGCCTCGAACAGGCTCGAGGTCCACCATGCGCACCTCACCCCGCAGCATTACAGGCCGTCGCTGGCGACCGCGTCCCAGGAGGCGGCTTCGCCGCTCACGTTCCACTGCGACCAAGCCTCGCCATAGGCGTCGCGAAGATCGCCAAAGCGAAGCACCTTGATCGCCATCTGCACGACAGCAGAGCGGGACGGAAACTCATGCGCGATCGCATACGCATCCAAAAACGCGACATCCTCGCCAGGGAGACTCACACTCACCTTCATACCAATGATCCTACCATGGTTACTACTCACGAGGCAATGATCTAGCCACCCACCAGCCAGCCATCGAGGTGCCAGGTGCGAGAGCCACGATTCGTGAGCTCCTGAGCGGCGGGCCTCGATCGGCGAGCAGCAAATAGGAGCACCGCGAGTGGGAGTTGCCGGACGGTTCGCTGTTGTGCGTCCTCTAAGCGTTATCGAGGCTGTGCTTGTCGAGCTCCGCAAGCCAGCCGGCCCGCGCATGCTCGAGGCCGGAAGGGTCATCGAGTAGCTGTCGCTGCCAGTTGGCGGCCATGCCCAGTGCGTTCAGTCGAAACGCCATCGCCTGGGGGTCAACCTCCGGTTGCATCTCACCGGCGACTATCGCCGCCTCGATGTTGGCTTTGAGCACGGCGATCCATTCGCGCATGACGTTCGCGACCGCGTCGCGGACTACTCCCGGGCGGCCGTCCATCTCTGTGGAGGCGGCACATAGGAAGCAGCCGCCCATGAACACTTCGGATCCAAGGTAGTTCCACCAGGCCTCACCCAATGCCAGGAGCCGGGGCACGCCCGCTTCGCTGGAGAGCGCCGGCGTTAGCACCTGGTCGATGAGGATCGCCCGTGCCGCTGCGAGCGTGGCCAACTGCAGCTCTTGCTTGGACCCGAACAGTGCGAACACGCTGCTCTTGTGCACTTCCAGCTTGGTGGCGAGCTTGCCGATCGTAAGCCCTTCAAGGCCCTCTCGTGAGGCCATCTGGACCGAGCGCTCGAGCACTGCCGCACGGCTACGTGTGCCTCTGGCGCGGCGCCCGTCGGTGGGTGCATCCGCTGATAGTTCCCCTACACGCATAGGCATAGTCTACAAGTATATATACAGACGATCGTCTATGTTATTTCGCGATGAGCTACGTCGGCACATGGGAGTGGGCGCAGAAGACAGGCGGAAGCTTGAGTGCGGGAGATCGTCTGCGGCTGATCGGCCAGGGAGTGGCTGCGCGCCTGGAGCGGATACCGAGCCAGTGGCGCAGCCGGATCTTCGGCGAGCACGCCTCGCTGGTGCTTCCAGAGCCACCCGACAGCAGGCTTGCTCGTGACGCCGAGGAGCGTGTCCGCGAGCTCTCCAGCCCCGCGCTCTACGGCCATTGCATTCGCACGTGGGCTTTCGCGGAGCTGTTTGCCCAGCGAGACCGATTGGGACACGACCAGGAGCTGCTGTATCTGGCCTGCGTGCTGCACGATCTGGGCCTCACCGAGCAGCACTGGGGAGACGATCCGCATGCCAGGTGCTTCGCGGTCGAGGGAGCGCGCGCGGCACACACCTTCGTACACGCACACGGTGTCAGCGACGAGCGCGCCCGCAAGGTGGCCGAGGCGATTTCACTGCACCTGAACGTGACCGTGCCCGCTCGTCTGGGCGTCGAGGCGCATCTGCTGAGCAAGGGCGTCTCGCTGGACGTGGTGGGCAGAAGACTGCATCAGATATCGCCCACAGCCACCGCAAGTGTCAACGGGCGTTGGCCTCGCGAGGGATTCGCCGGCGAACTGGCCACGACCACCGCCAAGCAGGCACACATGCGCCCCCAGTCGCGCTCGGCACTTCTACACAAGCTCGGCTTCGTCGAGCTGATCGAAGGGAATCCGATGCTCCATGCCAGCTGAGAGGATCACGAAACGCAACCTCAACGAGGACGATCCGCTCGAGGACTTCGATCCCCGCGAGATCGTCCTCGATGGCGTCAGCAAGGTGGTGCACGTAACCGGCAGTGGACCGGCGGTGATCGTGATGAGCGAGATGCCGGGCATCAGCCCGCATGTCGCTCGCTTCGCTCGCTGGGTCAGGGACGCGGGGTTCACCGTGTACATGCCCTCGCTGTTCGGCCGCGACGGTGCGGTGGCAAAGGTCGAGGAGGGCATCGCCGTCTTCCAGAGGGCCTGTGTCAGCGCGGAGTTCCGCGCCCTGGCCGCTAACAAGTCGAGCCCCGTGACCCAATGGCTGCGGTCGCTGGCGCGGCTTGCCCACGGTGAGTGCGGCGGTCCGGGCGTCGGTGCGATCGGGATGTGCTTCACGGGTAACTTCGCGCTCTCGATGATGCTCGAGCCCGCGATGCTCGCACCGGTGCTCGCCGAGCCGACGCTGCCGTTGGACGACCCCGCCGGGCTTGAGATCGCTCCCGAGGAGCTCAAAGCCGTCCGCGAGCGCCTCGAGCGGGAGGACCTGACCGTGATGGCCTACCGCTTCAAGGGAGACCGCTTCTGCCGGGCTGAGCGCTTCGCGGCCTACTCGCAGGCACTCGGCGAGCGCTTCGTCGGGCGGGTGCTCCCCGACAGCGCCGCCAACCCCGACACCGCGCCGTTCTTCAAAGAGGTGGTAGCCAGCCCGCACAGCGTCCTGACAGCGCACCTGATCGACCAAGCGGGCCAACCGACGGTCGCGGCTCGCGATGAGATCCTGAAGTTCTTTGCCCGCCGTCTGGGCCCCATGACAGCCGGCTCACGGCCCGGCCCCGAGCCGAGCTAGACGCTGGGCGATCGTGCAGCCGCCCACCACTTGCGACAGCGTGCGTTTCACGCTTCAGCGACGTCCTTACCCGGTTGGGATCGCGATCAAGCTGCTGAAGTTAGCCGACCCGTTGGCGACCGCCACACTGCACTGAACGCTCAACTCCGTCGGCGAGGTCGTGGTGGTGGTGACCGCTTGCAGCGAGGCTGGTATCGCGGCTAGCGCGGGTAGCGTCTTCATCGCGACTTGGTCGATGGTGCTGAGGCCAGACTTCAGAAGACATTCGACACTGTCGCCGGCGCCCGTGTGTGAGAGCTCAGTCTTTGCCAAGACGACGTAATTGCCTGGCGGAACTGCCAGTTCGACAACGGTGGTAGGCGGTGAGGCGGTCGGAAGGGCAGTCAGGCCCTGCTTGGCAGACAGTGGCGCGATCGTTCCATTGGTGCCGTTGGTGCCGTTCGTTCCGTTGGTTCCATTGGCGCCTTTTAGTCCATCGACCCCATTGGTTCCGTCGATGCCGTTGGTGCCATTGGCGCCATTTGGTCCGTTCGCACCGTTGGCGCCATTGCTGCCTTTGGCTCCGTCGGCGCCATTTGCACCGTTGGGTCCGTTGGCGCCGTTTGTTCCGCTGGCGCCAGGGGCACCGGCGGTTCCATTCGAGCCAGTTTCGCCCTTGGCACCGTTGACACCGTTCGTGCCCGCGGTTCCATTCGAGCCAGTTTCGCCCTTGGCACCATTGGCACCGTTCGTGCCCGCGGTTCCATTCGAGCCAGTTTCGCCCTTGGCACCGTTGGCACCGTTCGCGCCAGCCGCGCCCGCGGTTCCAATCAGACCAGCTTCGCCCCTGGCACCGTTGGCACCACTCGCTCCGGCCGCGCCCGCAGTTCCAATCAGACCAGCTTCGCCCCTGGCACCATTGATACCACTCACACCAGCCGCGCCCGCGGTTCCAATCGAGCCGGTATCGCCCTTGGCACCGCTGGCGCCGCCGGCGCCAGGAGCACCTGCAATACCGATAGAGCCGGCGTCACCCTTGGCGCCAGTGGCACCCAGATCGCCTCCGAGCAACGCACGCGTGCTGGCACTCAGATCCCTGGGTTCGACTCCGCCGTCCCTGATCGCCCTGCTAGTTACCGCGCCTGGGGCGATGTCGCGGGCATGGATCAGGCCGGTTGCGGCGACCGCAGATCCGCCGAGCGCGAGGAACAGCGCGGTGGCGGAGATGAAGCTCGATGGAGTCGGCCGCCATCGCCGCGGTCGGTTGGCAGGGGTTCTAGCTGCACGTTTGATCATCGTTACCGCTCCTTGGGTTAACCGCCTGGCTGGAGCGGTGATAGGCCGCGAGAGCGATCGCTCTCGCTAGTGAGGCCATCGACCGGTTGGCGCTCACCAGTGAGCACTTGCCTACGTGTGGACTTATAGGCGGGAAGGTCTGCTGCCCCGAGGGGACTGCGGCGGATTAGGGTGCTGCGCGGACTTGCTGGGAGCGCCATATTGAGAGGCGCTCGTTGAGCACCCCAGCGATGTCCCTGGTCTCTGCGCCGTCCCACGCGATGCGCGCTCCCTGCGCGGTGCCGAGGATCGGTATGACCCGTCCGTTCGTCCCGACCACGAGCACCCGGCTTCTCGGCGGCTTCTTGGATTGCTCGAACCTGTCAATCAGCTCCCAACGAAGTTCACGCCGCCCGATGGAGTGCACGAGCCTCAGACTCTCGGGCGACTCCTACATCCCCCAATGGGAGAACGATCGCTCTGCCCAGAAGAAGACGAGCAGGAGGCAGGAGCGCTCCAGTTTGCCGGCCAAGGACGCCCGCCGCGGACGAGCACCCGTAACTCGATCAGTGGCCCGTGAGTTCGCCGGCTAGGCCGGCGAGGATCCAGATGAGCATCCCCGCCCCGAGGAGACGACGGAACCAGTTGACCCCGCTCACCGCCTCCTCCCACGCCCACACCGCGAGCCCGAGTGTGAAGATCGCGCGACCGACCTCGTGCGCGGTGCCACCAGACACGGCCGCGAGTCCCCACCCCGCGAACGCGACCAACAGCGGCGGGTTCGGGAACTGCGCAACGGGGAAGCGTTGCGGCCAGCCCGACTGGCCGCGACGCCAAAGCTCAGCGGTGCTCACGGCACCAATGCTTGCAGGTAGACCGGTAGCGGGTCGGAGCGCTCTTGCGTTGCTGGAGAAGAGCAGCACTCTCGGCAGGCCCGGGCACTCGCTATCGCCTTGGACGGGAAGAACGAGCGTGCGGGCGGCGTGCAGGAGAGCTTGGCGGGTGCTCGGGCGCTGCTGTACTTTCTTGCCCTTGACACTCATACTTCAAGTATGCATGATTGATACCGTCAGTATGCTGGTGCAGGTCAACCGAGGCCGACTCGAGCGCCGCTACGTTGGTTGTAGCGCGTGTCTGGGCGAAGTAGGATCGGCGTGTCACAAAGGGGGTCGTCTTGTCGTCTACTGTGTCTGATTCTGAACTGAAGGCTCGTCACCGCGCGATGTGGGCATCGGGTGACTACCCGGACATGGTCGAGACGTTCCTGCTGCCGCTGGGACCACGCTTGGTCGAGGCGTGCGGCATCGGTCCCGGTAGTACGGTCTTGGACGTCGCCGCCGGGACTGGCAACGCCTCGATCCCGGCAGCGAAGGCCGGCGCTCAGGTCACCGCCAGCGACCTGACGCCTGAGCTGCTCCAAGCCGGCCGCGCCCGCGCCGAGAGCGAAGATCTGGTGCTCGACTGGGTGCAGGCGGACGCCGAGCACCTTCCGTTCGACGACGAGTCATTCGATGTCGTGATCTCCTCAATCGGCGCGATGTTCGCTCCCCACCACCAGGATGTCG
>DATBPE010000033.1:0-19040 GCA_036561505.1 Solirubrobacteraceae bacterium | reverse complement strand
CGTCTGTGTTTCGCCGCTGAACTCCTGGATGCCCCGGATAATGCCGCCGTTGAAATCTTTGGGATCCAGCGGCTGCCAGGTGACCCCGCCGTTGATTGTGCGGTACAGCCCGTCACTGGCGGTCGCGGCGTAATAGATCGTGGGGACCTTGCTGTCCGGAAACACCCCAAGCGTCGTCGCCGATTCCGGGATCCCGTCGCTGGCGAGGGTCCAAGTCGAGCCGAAGTCGGCGGAGCGGTAGATGCCGCTGGAGGTGGCAGCCCAGACGAAGTTGGCGAAGTTGGCGAAGCTCCAGACGGTCTGGCCGTCGTTGGGCATGCCGTTGCCTTCGGCGGGCGGGGACCAGGTCTGGCCGTCGTCAGCGCTCTTGTAGACGCCGAAGGAGGCGGTGCCGGCGAGCATGGTACCCCCCGGAAGAGAGATCACGGCCTGCACGGCGGCGTTGAGCTTCTTGGGGTGTTGGGGATCTTCCTCGGGACCCTGTGCGACCGGTTCCCAGCCACTGCCGCCGTTGGCGAAGAGGCCGCCGTCTGTGCCGGCATACACCTTCCCCCCGCCGGTGAAGATCGCGCGGATGCTCATCCCTTCGCCCTCAAGCCCGCTGCTGAAAGGTTCCCAACTGAGCCCGTCGTTGAGGCTGCGGTAGACCCCGTCGCCCTCAGTGCCTGCGTAAATGGTCGTCGGAGGCGAGCCCGTGGCATAGACCCGCACCCAGCTGGCGCCGCTCAGTTCGGTCAAGCCGGTCAGCGAGCTCCAAGTGGAAAGCGCGGCCTGGCCATTCGCGGCGACACTCGCAAACAGCGCCAAGGTCACGACAAGCGCCACGAACGAGCGGATGGATGTCCAGACGCCGGGTTGGGTGCGCACACACCGGCGGTGCCTCGCTTGAGCGTAAATCTGTCATCCCCCCTTTTGCTGATCCCGAGAACGTCTAGCGTCTCGATCGGACCGGACGACTCGCAATCTATTGCGGCGGCGGGCGCCAGAACCAGTCCTCACCCCAACTATTGGCTGATTTGAGCGCCCAAGCTCAGCCTTTGTACAAACCGGCAGAGGACGCTTGTTGGGTGGTGCTGAGATCCGGTGGGTAGACAACCCGCGGCTTTCATCGCCACCCGCTCACGCTGTACGCGATGGGCCAAATTCGCCATGCGGTGGGCTCGTGAAGCCAGAGAACTCTCTCAAGCCGTTGGTAGATATCCCCGCATGACTCGACGCGAGAAGGTAACCAGCGGGCATGTGAGCGTGAGACCATGCGACTAGAGGGAATCAAGACAGGCCACATCGTCGAGGTGGACCGACGCGGACGACGCTTCCACGCGATTGTGACCGGCCCGGCGCCCGGAGGACTCTCACTCGAGCCGATAGACCGGCGTGTCAACTACTACAGCTGCCGCAGCCGCGAGGTGGTCGGGCACTGGGCCAAGCGCGGCAAGCCGACCCGCAACGCCCGACGCGCACAAGCCGGTTAGCGCTCGCGCCAGCGAAGTCTCGCAAGCGCCGGATATCACCCGAAGATGTCAGGTCGCGTGGTAGTCGGCACATCCAGCTGGGCCGATCAGGGTTTCGTTCGAGAGTGGTATCCCCAGGGCCTGGCGGCCAGCCAACGTTTGAGCTATTACGCCAAGTATTTCCAGGCGGTAGAGGTCAACTCGAGCTTCTACCGCGTACCTAGCCGCTCAATGGTCGCCCGCTGGGCAGAGGTGACCCCACCCGGGTTCACATTCGATGTCAAGCTTCACCGGGCGCTATCCCGCCACGTTGCGTTTAGCTCCTCGCTCTCTGAGCAGCTGCGGCCACACACCGGCACAGACGACCGCGGGCGTGTGCGGCTGACCAAGACGCTCGAAGTCGCTCTGACCCGGGAGTTCCTCGACGCGGTGAGCCCGCTGGCGCAGTCTGGGAAGCTGAGCTCGCTGCTGTTGCAGCTCTCCCCATCGTTCTCGCCGGTCGAGCACGAGCTCGCGGAGCTCGACGATCTGATCGAGCTGATCGCACCGATACCGCTAGCGATCGAGTTTCGCCACAGCGACTGGGTCAGCCCCGAGCAGATCAAACGCACCCTCGCTTTCCTGAACGAACGCGACGTGGCGTTCGTGTGCGTGGACGCGCCCGTAGCTCGGCACCAGACGATCATGCCTTCGGATATCAGTGTCGTGACGAGCAGCCGGCTCGCCTATCTGCGCGCCCACGGGCGCAACACGCACGGGTACCTCAACGGCCGCACCGTCGCCGAGCGCTTTGCCTACCGCTACAACGACCAGGAGCTCGAGCAGATAATCGCTCGAGCCCGGCGCCTCACCGCCTCGCTACACCAGGGCGAGACGCGCGTGATGCTCAACAACAACCGCGGCCGCGACGCCCCCGACGCGGCCAGCAGAATCATCGAGCTGCTGGAGGCCTAGAGACTGGATCGGCGGAAGTTTTCGCCCGAGTGTTCTCAATCGGGCAAAGATGCGCTAAGACTTGGGTGTGGCCCGACCGATTTGGAGTGGCAACATCAGCTTTGGCCTGGTCAGCGTGCCGGTCAAGCTCTACAGCGCGATCTCGACGAAGACCGTGCGCTTTCACCAGCTGCACTCCAGCGATCACGTGCGTATCCAGCAGCGACGGGTGTGTCCCGCCGACGGCCAAGAGCTCTCCTACGAGGACATCGTCAAGGGCTATGAGATCTCCCCCGAGCACTATGTCGTGATCGAGCCCGAGGACCTGGAAGCGCTCGCCCCGGAACGATCGCGCACGATCGAGATCGAGGACTTCGTCGAGCTCTCAGAGATCGACCCGCTGTATTTCGACCACGCCTACTACCTGGTGGCCGGGACGGGCGGTCTGAAGCCCTACACGCTGCTGCTGAGCGCGATGCGAGAAACCCAGAAGATCGCGGTGGCGCGAGTCGTGCTGCGCAGCCGCGAACAGCTGGTCTGCATCCGGCCGCTGGAGCGGGTGCTGGCGATGACAACCATGAACTTTGCTGATGAAGTACTCGACGCGGGCCAGCTGGACGAGGTGCCCGAGGAGTCAGTCGAGCCTGTCGCGCGGGAGCTGGACGTTGCTCGCCGGCTGATCGACTCGCTTTCGGTCCCGTTCGAGGCGGATAAGTATCGCGACACCTACAGGGAGGCGATGCTCGAGCTGATCGAGCGCAAGGCCGAAGGCAAGGAGATCGCGCACGCCCCGGCGCCAGCAGCCCCCAGGCCGCAAACTCCCGATCTGATGAGTGCCCTGAAGGAAAGCCTGGAAGAGGTCCGCTCGCGCAAGGGACCCGCGAGCGCCGCGCGCTCAAAACGCACACGTGCTCCCGCTGGAGCTTCAGGCACCCCCGGGAAACGCAGCGCCAAACCCAAGCCCAAGAGCTCGGCTCGCACCGGCTCGGGTGGCTCCTCCCGGCGCAGCTAGCCGGACGCGACGCACAGGTCGCGAGCTCACACCGACAGCCACGACGCTGCGAGAGAGCCCGCGTGGCGTGCCGTCGCCGGCCACTTGTGCCGTGGCGGGCGCCACAGGCCCGATCTGGGGCGGAAAACCAATACTACCATCGAATATTCAGAATAAGGTGAGTAATTTGAAGATAGACAGGATGATTTTGAAGGCGCCACGGGGCAGGCGAACATCCCGCGTCAGGGCCGTTGGCGCCCCGGCTTGTCAGCCGCCCGGGATTCTTGACATCGTGTGGGGTATGCGCGAGAGTCCGGCCATGCTCGGCACTGCGACCCACCCCGCCGGGTCGCGGTACGGGTCGCCCGGGGACCGAGCATGAGCTCCCACGCCGAAGCCGACAGCGAGCAGGCCAGCGGCGCCGAGTCCCAACAGGAGCTTCCATCGCGCGACGAGCGCGAGAACAACATCGCCGCCGAGCGCCAGGCGAAGATGGAGCGTCTGCGCCAACAGGGCATCGAGCCCTATCCGCACGTGCAGTCGGCCGGGCGCACCTGGATCGCCGACCTTCTAGAGCAACACGACCCCGCCGCCCTGGGGTCGGGCGAGCACACCGAGCTCTCTTACCGGGTTGCGGGACGCATCATCTCCCGGCGCACCCACAGCAAGACGACGTTCCTGGACATCCGCGACAAGTCCGGTCAGATCCAGATCACCGCGCGTGGGGAGGCGCTCGGCCAGGAGGCCTATGAGCGGATCCTCGACCTCGACATCGGGGACATCGTCAGCATCGAGGGCTTCGTGTATGTCACACAACGCGAAGGGCTCACGCTCGCCGTGCTGGAGTGCATCCTGCTCACCAAGGCGCTGCGTCCGCCACCCGATCGCTACCACGGTGTCGGGGACACCGGCACGCGCTACCGCTACCGCGAGCTCGACCTGCTGGCCAACGAGCGCACTCGTGAACTCTTTATCACTCGGTCGAAAACGATTCAGGCGCTGCGGGCGTGGATGGAGCAGTGCAACTTCATCGAGATCGAAACGCCGATCCTGCAGACGCTCCCCGGCGGAGCCTCGGCGCGCCCATTTCTCACACATCACAACGCGCTGGACAGCGAGCTGTCGCTGCGCATCTCCGTCGAGCTCTACCTCAACCGTGCGCTGATCGGGGGCCTCGAGAACGTATACGACCTCGGCAAGTGCTTTCGCAACGAGGGAATCTCCTACCGGCACAGCCCTGAGTTCACGATGCTGGAGTGGCTGCAGAGCTATTCAGACCACAACGATGTCGCGCGTTTCACCGAAGAGATGGTCGCGTTCGTCGCCGAGCGCGTACTTGACACCACCGTGATCGAGCGCGACGGCGAGCGCTTTGACCTCTCAGAGCCATGGCGGCGAACCACGATGGCGGCGGAGATCCAGCGTGTCACGGGCAGGGATATCCTCACCAGCGACGCCGCCAGCCTGCGCGAGCTAGTCGACGATCGGGTGCACCCCCAAGCCAGCTGGGCACAGGTGATCCACACGATCTACTCCAAGCTGATCGAGCCGACGCTGATCACACCGACACTCGTGTTCGACTTCCCGCTGGAGCTGTTCCCGATCACCAAGGCGCACAGCTCAGATCGGCGCTTCGCCGAGCACTTCGACGCGGTCATCGGCGGGATCGAGCTCGTCTCGGGCGACACCGAGGTCAACGACCCGATCGAGCAGCGCACCCGCTTCGTCGATCAGCGCAAAGAACGCCATCTCGACGAGGACGATGCGCCCCACCCCCACGACGAGGAGTATGTGCGCTCCCTGGAGTATGGACTTGCTCCCTCGGCCTCGGGCGGCATGGGCGTCGATCGGCTGCTGATGATCCTCACCGGGGAGGAGTCGCTGCGCGAGGTGATCAACTTTCCGGTCATGAGAGAGCTGCGATGAGCACGGCTTCAGAGATCTTCGAGCAGATGCATTTCTCGCCCGCCCCGCAGGTCGAGGGAGAGATCCCCGGACCACGCTCGCGTGAGCTCCTGGACGCCCAGGCCCAGCTCGAGTCAAACGCCCGGTCCTATCCACGCTCGGTTCCGATCGCGATGGCCCAGGCGCGAGGGGCGACGATCCGCGACGCCGACGGCAACACGTTCCTGGATTTCTTCGGCGGCGCCGGGGTGGTCAACGTTGGGCACTCAAACGAGGTGGTACTGAAGGCCGCCAGCGAGCAGCAGCAGTCGCTCGTGCACGCACTGGACTTCCCGACCGAGACCAAGATACGGCTGCTTGAGAAGCTCAAGGCGATCATGCCCGGGCGACTACGATCCAGCGCCCGCTTTCACTTCGGTGGGCCGACCGGCTCAGACGCGGTCGAGGCGGCACTCAAGCTCGTGCGCACACACACCGGCCGGGAGGGAATGATCGCCTTCCAGGGCTCCTACCACGGGATGACCGAGGGAGCTCTGAGCGTGACCAGCGACACCTCCTGCGGCGGGCCGTCATCGAGCCCCGTTCACTTCGCTCCCTACCCATACTGCTATCGCTGCCCGCTGGGGCTAGAGCGCGACAGCTGCGGCCTGGCGTGCGCCAAGCTGCTTGCCACCACGCTCGAGGATCCCCACAGCGGCGTGCCGGCGCCCGCCGGGGTGATAATCGAGCCGATCCAGGGGGAGGGCGGAACGATCGTCCCACCACAGGGCTACCTCGCCGAGGTCAGGCGCATCACCGCCGAGCACGACGTGCCACTCATCTTCGACGAGATTCAGACAGGTTTCGCACGGACCGGGCGGATGTTCGCCTGCGAACACGAAGATGTGACCCCCGATGTGATGACCCTCTCCAAGGGCATTGGCGGCATCGGCTACCCACTCTCGTGCATCGCCTACGAGGAGGAGCTCGACACCTGGAAGCCGGGCGCCCACATCGGCACCTTCCGCGGCCACCAGGTCGCGATGGCGGCCGGTTCCGCGGCAATCGACTTCATCGCCCAGACCGAGCTGGCCGCTCACGCCTCCAGGCTCGGCGAGATCGTGCTGGGGACGCTTACCGAACACCAGTCCAAGCTCGCGGCGATCGGAGAGGTGCGCGGGCGTGGACTGATGATCGGGATAGAGCTGGTCAAGGACCGCCACAGCAAGGAGCCGTGGCCGGATCTGGCGGCCCGGGTGCGCCGCGTGTGCTGCCAACGAGGGGTGATCATCGAGGTCGGGGGGCACTTCTCAAACGTCGCCCGATTCTTGCCGCCGCTGGTGATCACCGACTCGTTGCTCGAGCGCGGTGTGGAGATCTTCATCGACACCCTCAGCGACTGCGAAGGAGACTCAAACCTCGGCGCTGCCAGCGGCGACTAGATCAACCAGCCGATGCCGCGGTCTGGGTGGCGTCGTTTGAGGCCTGGCCCTCGATGCCAAGCTCCTTAGCCCGTCCGGCCAGAGCCCCGATCACCTCGCGCAGATGCTCATCGAAGTCCACTCCAAGGCGCTCTGCGCCTTCGTAGATGTCCTCCCGGCTGACAGCGGCCGCGAAGTTGGGTGTCTTTAGCTTCTTCTTCACCGATTTGGGTGTGAGGCCCTCGATGCCCTGCGGGCGCACATAGGCGCACGCCAGGATGAAGCCACAGAGCTCATCCACAGCGGCCAGCGTGATCTCCATTGCGGTCTCGCGCGGAATGTGCATGTAGTTGGCATGCGCGGCGATCGCGTGCACCATCTCCGGGGGGTAGCCCAGGCGCTCGAGTAGCTCCATCGCCATCCGCGGATGACCGCTGTCGAAATCTGGGTAGCGCTCGTAGTCGAGGTCGTGCAGAAGTCCCGTGATGCCCCACAATTCGGGATCCTCGCCGCGGGTGCTGGCCTGCGCGGCCATCGTCGCCTCCACCGCCAGGCAATGACGGCGCAGCGAGTCAGAGGAGACCCATTCACACAAGAGATCCCAAGCGTCTTGACGCGAAAGTTTGATGCTCATGTCCCGATCCTAGTGGGAGCGCTGTCGGCGTCCTAGCATCATGAGGGACCTATCGCCTGTGCGCCCGATGTCCATCGCAGGTTGCGATTGGGTTTAGAGAGCGTCGATGGCGCACCGGTGGGGCTCCACGGTTGTTCCAGGCAGGGAGAGCATTGAACGAAGAAAAACCGATCAATACCGAATCGAGCCGAGTGCCCCTCCCGCCGGATCAGGGCAGCGACCGGCGCACATTCCTCAAGCGCGGCCTGGCCGCCGCCGGGTCGCTGGCAATCGGCTCCCCGGTCGATGCCGCCACGGCACGCAGAGCCCACCGGCGGCCGGGGAGGTTCGCCCAGCCGAGCAAGGCCCCCAACATCCTCGTGATCGTCGTAGATCAGCTGCGCACGCCGATCGGCCCGCAGTCACGGGAGCTATTCGAAGCGGTGATGCCCAATCTCGCCGTCCTGCGTCAGCGCTCGGTGAGCTTCGAGCGCCACTTCACCGCCTCAAACGACTGCTCGCCCTCCCGCTCGACGCTGCTGACCGGTCTGTATACACACCAGACGGGCTGCATGATCACCGGGCGAAGCCACCTGAATCCGGGCTTTCCGACTTGGGGCACGCTGCTGAGAGACATGGGCTATGACACCAGCTGGTGGGGAAAGTGGCACCTGAATCCGCATGCCAACGCGTCGCTCGAGCCCTACGGCTTTTCCGGCGGCACCTACCCCTCGCCCAACGGCTCGCCGGGACAGGGCACCCAAATGGACCCGCTGATCGCTGGGCAGTTCGCCGAATGGTTCTCCGAAAGCGCCGGCCGGGGGCCATGGTGCACGACGGTCTCCTTCGTAAACCCACACGACGTCGCGTGGTGGTATCGCCTCACCGAGCAGATACCGCAGGAGAACTCCCCGCCATTGCTCATCAACCAGATGCCGACGAACTTCGAGACGCCCGAGCAGCTACAGGCCGCAGCCAAGCCGGCCGTGCAGCGCTCCCTGCAGGACACCGCCGCGCGCTCCTTCGGCGCCGTGCCATTCACGGGCCCGGACGCCCTGCCGATGTGGACTTCGCTGTTGAACACCTACCTGATGCTCCAGGCAAACGTGGACCGCCAAATCGGGGCGGTGCTCCGAACACTCGCCACCAAGCCGGCGCTCGCGGCTAACACCGTGGTCCTATTCACCTCCGATCACGGCGAGTACGGGGGTGCGCACGGGCTGCGGGGCAAGGGCGCCGGCGCTTATGAGGAGGCGATTCGCGTGCCGCTGTATGTGTTCGATCCGCGCTCGCGGAGGACTCGGGCACCAGCGCTGCCACGCCATCAGCTGACCTCGAGCGTGGATGTCGTCGCGCTGCTTTTGAGCATCGCTACCGGCTCTGACTCTTGGCGGCAGGAATCGACTTTCTCCCATCTGGCTGACCGAGCTGACCTGGCGGGGATCTGCGCCAACCCAATCGCGCCCGGGCGCGACTGGATTCTGCACGCCACCGACGAGGACGTCACCGAGTTCGCCTCAGACCCCTACGCCTCTGAGGCCCCCAGGCACGTCCTCGCATTGCGAACCGCCAGCGCGAAGCTCGGCGTCTACTGCAATTGGCAGGCGGGAGGTATTGAAATCCTCCCCGGCGACCAGGAAACAGAGCTCTATGACTACGCCAATCCGGCCGGTCGTGCCGAGCTTGAAAACCTTGCCGGCGGGAGCGTGCTCGAGGAAGAGCTGTATGCCACGCTGATCGACGAAGCGCTCCCCGGCGAGCTGCGCGCCCCGCTACCGGCAAGTCTGCGCCACGCCTACTCCAAGGGAATGGCCAACTATCTGGCGGTCGAGGAATACGAGGCCGAACGGGTCGCCTATGCCCATCTTCCGGGCTCGATCGAACCGGTAGAAACGGCCGGATAAGCGAAGCTCGACGGGTCCTAGTCGCTTCGGGGAAGGCTCGCGCCGCGAACGATCGTCAGCAGTGCCTCGGCGGTTCCGTCGGCGTCACGTTCACCGGTGCCCAGCCGGCGCAGGCCGAGGCCACACATCAGCGCCACCACCGTCCGTGCGTGCCGTGCTGGGTCGGGTACCGCGAGTGCTTCCAGCGCCACCGTCGCCAGGTCTTCATAGGCGGCAAAGCAGCGTGCGGAGGCGTCCTGGAGCTCGGGGTCACGCCAGGCGTGCAGATGCAGCTCGAGCTCGGCGACCTGCTCGGAGCGCCCCGAGGAGGTCTCGGCGATCCACTGCACCTCGGCGGCAACCTCGGCCGCGGTGGGCTTGGAGGAGCGCAGCTCGGATGCGATCTGCTGCAGACGCTCGACCTCGTCGTGCACATACAGCAGCAGTGCCTCGCGCAGCAGCTGGGTTTGACTCGGGAAGTGGTAGGTCAGCGATCCGAGCGCCACGCCGGCGGCGCTCGCCACGCGCCGGTTTGAGACCGCGCCGATGCCGTGCTCGCCGATCAGCGTGAGGGTGTGCTTGAGGATCCGGCGGCGTGTGTCAGGGGCTGTGGAGGTGGCCATCGGAGCTGCCCGGTCCTCACCGGGAGGACACGAGAGTAACCAATCTGGCATCGTTCGTTCGAACGAACGAGAGCTGGGGTTCCATGCAGGGTAGCGCCGAACGCGACGAGGACCAAGACAGAGCGAGGCGGATCTCCCGCACGAGCCTGGCCGAGCAGGCCCGTATGCTCGGCGACGGGCACCTCAGCTCCGGCGAGCTGGTGGATCTCTCGCTGAGACGGATCGCGGCCACACAACCCACGCTCAACGCGTTCCGCCTGGTCTTCGAGGACTCTGCCCGCGCTGAGGCCGAGCAGGCCGACAGGCGCCTGGCGGCGGGGGAGCGCCGGGCGTTGCTGGGAGTACCGATCGCGGTCAAGGACGACGTCGATGTCGCCGGGCACCCAACCGCTTTTGGCTGCGGCGGGGACTTCCCGGCCAAGAGCCGCGACAGCGAGATTGTACGCCGCCTGCGTGAGGCCGGCGCGGTCATCGTCGGGAAGACCAACTCACCGGAGATCGGCATCTACCCGTTCACCGAGGGGCCGGCTTTCGGAGCCACACGCAACCCGTGGAACCTCGAGCACACTCCCGGTGGCTCCTCGGGCGGCTCAGCGGCCGCGGTTGCTGGGGGAGTCGTAGCTGCCGCCACCGGCTCGGACGGCGCCGGGTCGGTACGGATTCCGGCCGCCTGGTGCGGACTGGTGGGCGTAAAGCCCCAACGAGGACGGATATCGACCTGGCCCGAAGCCGAGGCGTTCAACGGGCTGACCTGCTTCGGGCCGCTCACGCGCACCGTAGCCGACGCGGCGCTGATGATGGATGTGCTCAGCGGCTCGCATCCAGGCGATCTGCACACTCCGCCGCCACCTCCAGAATCGTTCTCAAAGGCCGCCGAACGCGAGCCTCCGAGGCTGCGCGTCGCCCTGTCTCTGCGACCTCCCTTCAGTGCAGCGCGCGTACGTCTCGACCCGCAGATCCGCGCCGCCGTCAGGCGCATCGGAGTGCTGCTAGAACAGCTGGGCCATCAGGTCTTCGACGCGGAGCCGCGCTATGGGCTGATGGGCGTGACGCTACTGGCTCGTGGAGAGGCCGGCGTGTATGAATGGATGAAACGTGTCCCCGATCGCTCGCTGCTACACCACAACACGCTCAGCTCGGCGTCGGTTGCGCGCTGGTTGGCGCGACCCTCGCTTGGGTTGGCGCGCCGTCTGGAGCCTTTCTTCCAGCGCCGAGCAGGGGCGATCTTCGCCGATGCCGACGTCCTACTGACACCCACGACCGCCGCCCCGCCGCTGGCGGTGGGAGTCACTCGCGGCCTCAGCCGCTGGGCCACCGATCAAATAGTCGCGAGCGCTTGCCCCTACGCGTGGCCATGGAACGTACTGGGCTGGCCGGGGGTGAATGTTCCCGCGGGAGTGAACGAGGATGGGCTGCCCTTCGGTGTGCAGCTGCTCGGACCAGCCAACAGCGAGGGACTGCTGTTGTCATTGGCGGGGCAACTCGAGCGCGTCGAGCGCTGGCACGAGCGCCGGGCGCCCTCCCTGTTCTAGGAAACCTGACCTCAGCCGCTCAGCGACAGCAGGTGCAAGGTGACCGTCAGCAGCCACCCGAACATCGCTAGATACAGCAGGCGCTCGACCGCGCCGAAGTAGGCCGCGGCGCGGCGGTTGGTCCGGCAGACGAGCGTCAGGACGGCGAACACCACCACGGCGATCGAGATCGCCCATAGCAGCGGGTCGATCTGTGACCAGCCCGCCTGCTTGGAGAGTGCCGCGGCGATCTCGACGCTGGCAAAGGCGATGCAGGCGAACGCGCCGGCGGCCAGCGCCACGTGAACCCGGCCCGTGCGCGTTGGCGGTGCGTGCGGATCGTCGGCCATGAAGGCGGCTATCGCGATACGGGTGGCGGCGAAGATCCACAGCCACGCAAGTCTTGCGCCCGGCAGCGCGGTGGAGCGCGCCAATGCGAGCGCCAACAGCAGCGCCCCGAGGCCCATGCTGATCACCATCAGGCGGTAGAGCGGGTGATAGCGGCTGGCGCCATAGTGACTGACGGCGTCACGCACCGCTCCGTAGCCGCTCGGCACCAGGTGCGCCCACACCAGCAACACGATCGCGGCCACGAAGGCGAGCGTCGCGGCGCTGGCGAGCGTCGCTGTGGTCGCGTCGCCCATCAACCACCTGTTGGGAGACGCTCCCGACGGTCCCCGTTCACCGGCGCGGTGCTCACCACAGCGGAGTGGGGGTGAGGCTGTTGCTGCTCAGCTGCTCGGGCTTGGTGTAGCCGCTCAACGCGAGTGTGAGGTCCAGTTCTGCCAGCAAACAACGCAGGACGTGTTCCACTCCGGCCTGCCCGTCCAGGGCCAGACCCCAGACGTAGGGCCGCCCGATGCAGACCGCGTCGGCACCGAGCGCCAACGCCTTGAAGATGTCAGCTCCGCTGCGAATACCCCCGTCCAGTAGCACGGGAAACTCCGGGCCGAGCGCGTCACGGACCGCCACCAGGGCGCGCAACGTGGCGATCGCCCCGTCAACTTGACGTCCCCCATGGTTTGAGACGATCAGCCCGTCGGCGCCGGCTTGCACGGCCTGCAGTGCGTCGTCTGGGTGAAGGATGCCCTTCAAGAGGATCGGTAGATCGGTCTCCTCGCGCAGCCACTCGAGGTCCTCCCAGGTCACGGTCGGGTTTGAGAACTGCATCGCCCAATGGCCGATCGCCATACCGGGATCCTCCTCGGGCGTGCTCGGTAGCGCCGCACGAAACACCGGATCGTTGAAGTAGTTGGCCACCCCCTCGCCTTTCAGGAACGGCAGGTAGGCGTTCTGTAGATCGCGCGGGCGCCAGCCGAGCATCCAGGTGTCGAGTGTGAGCACGATCGCGCTGTAGCCGGCGCGTTGCGCACGGTCCAGGAAGGACGCCGCGAGCTCACGGTCCCTGGGCCAATACAGCTGATACCAACGGTTCGCACCATCGATCGTCTGGGCGATCTGCTCGAGAGTGTGCGAGGCGGCGGTGCTCGCTATGAATGGCAGGTCTTGCGCGGCCGCCGCCCGTGCCGACGCCAGCTCACCCTCGGGATGAACGATCGACTGCACACCCACGGGCGCGAGCAGCAGCGGCGCCGGCATCCGGGTTCCCAGCAACGTCACGCCGAGGTCTCTCACCGACACGTCGCGCAGCATCCGCGGCACGATTTGCACCGCCTCGAACGCGCGCCGGTTGGCGCTCACCGTCTGCTCCGCCCCCGCGCCACCGGCAACATAACCGTAGGCCTCGGGGCTGAGCAGCGCATGCGCGCGCTCCTGCAGATCGGCGATCGAGGTCGGTAGCTGCGGCAGTTCTTCGACTAGGCCGCGGCCGTAGATCTCATACTGGAAGTTGGCGAAGACGGGCGTTTGCGGATCGGGCATATTCTCGGTCATGAGTCGGACCCTACCGTCCCGCTCAGCGCCAGGTCGATCCCGGCTAGCTGGTGCTCTGGCGGCGAAGCTCGCGCAGCGAGCGCTCCATGCGCGCCAGCTCGTCGAGCATCGCGTGGGCGGCGGAGTGCATCGTCTGGTTGGGCTGCAGATGACCGTCGCCGTCGATGAACTGTGAAATGAAGGGGATCGACACGGCCTCCGTTACGGGGACCATCTTCAGGGAGGTGATCACCTGCTTGATCATTTGCGCGGCGCGGGTGCCGGCCGCCACTCCGCCGTAGCTGAGCAGCCCGACGGGCTTGTATTGCCACTCATCGTGTAGATAGTCGATCGCGTTCTTCAGCGGTGCATTGAAGCCGTTGTTGTACTCCGGCATCACGAACACGAACGCGTCGGCGCCCGAGATCGTTGCACTCCAGCGCTTGGTGTGCTCCTGGGTGTAGCGGCGAAGGCGGGGATGGTTGGGCTCATCCATGAACGGCAGGTCGATTTCGGCGAGGTCGACGGTGCGTAGATCAAACGCCTCGTGGGTGCCGGCCAGCTCACAAAACCACTGTGCTACGGCTGGGCCCACGCGGCCGGGTCTGGTGCTGGCGATCACGACTTGTAGCTCGGGCATCTCAGACGCTTCCTTTCCTTTCACCGGCGTGGGCAATTGGCCAGCTCGCCCGCGACCGTAGCAGTCACGCCCACTACCTCCGTGTCCCTATGGTGGCGCGCCGCTGGGTCTGGGGCGTCGGTTTCAGGCGCCCGGCAGTGGCGAGACGCGTATCAGGACCGTCGACTGTCCGGGCACCAAAGCGGAGATATCCCCTGTTGTGGTGGTGCTCGAGTGGCTCCAGAGATCTCGCAGCGTGTAGCCAGGAGCGCTTGCCATACCGATCGCCGCCGCACTGGAGTCGATCGGGAGCGGGCTCGTGCCGCGGTTCAGTAGCGCGAGGGCCCGAGACCCGTCGCGTAGCGGCTTTACCCACACCTCGCTTTCACCGGAGGAGGACAGAAGCGTTCCTTGGATACCGGCTGGATCCTGGTCGATCGCGATGACTTCCCGGTTAGAGAGAAGGCGCAGGCTGGCCGCTGAGGCGCTTGAGAGATTGTCGCTGATCATCAGCGGCGCCGCGAGCATCGCCCACATGCTCATCTGTGTCTGAAACTGTTCTTCGGTCATTCCCTGGTCGGGGCCCAGGTAGTCAGGGTCGTTCCAGTGTCCGGGACCCGCCGCCTCGGGATGAGTCGCGTCCGCGTCGAGGTTGCGCAGTACCGTCGCGAACGTGACATATCCCGGTGAGCCGACATCGGTGTCGGTGCGCCAGCTGTTGCCGACGCTGGGACCGAAGGTGTAAGAGGAGAAGGCTGAGCCGGCGAATCCCGGACCGCCGCGAAACTGGCCGGGTTCCAAGAAGTCGCAGATCGAAAGCAGCATTCCCCGGTGGCTTGCGTTGTGCACGATCGCGTTGTGGATGGCCGTGTATGCGCTGCGCGGATTCAGGTGCAGGCGCACACCGCCGCAGAAGTCGACCTTGACCGCGTCAAAGCCCCAGGCGGCGAACGTGTTTACATCCTGCTGGTAGTGGCCGTAGCTGCCCTGGTGAGTGCCGCCGCACCCTTCACGACCGGCGTCGGTGTAGATACCGACCAGAAATCCGGCGCTATGCAGGGTGCTTGTCAACCATCTCATGCCGTGCGGCCATTGCGTGTTGCTCGTCAGGATCTGCCCGTCGGCGGCTCGCTTTCCCTGCCACCAGCCGGCGTCCAGCCAGATGTAGCGGTATCCGTCGGATCGCAGCCCGTGAGTCAGCAGTTCGCTTGCCTGTTCGAGCACGGTGGCCTCGCTGTAGCGAGGACCGAAAGCGAAATAGGTGTCCCAGCCCATATACGGAGTTGCCGCCAGGGTCTGGGCGCTCGCCCTGGGCGGATGCAGTAGCGCAGTCGCGAGCAGCGTCGCCACCGCCAGCGTTGTTGCGGTCCTGCTCGCCATCGACAGGCGCCTGCGTATGGCCGCGAGCCCGATCAACGTCTTCGGGAGGCGCTGCGGGTCAGGATCACCCCGAGCGTCAGTTGCTGACGCGCCAGGGACGCTCTGATCGCGCCGATGACGGTCCCTGTAACTGTTAGCTCGGCTGGCAGCCGTCGCATTCGCGCCAGCAGTGCTCGGGCGGTGTGAGTGAGTGTCATTGAGACAGTGAGACGCTGCCCGGGGGCCAGGTGCACCCGAGCGCTCGCGAGGGTGACTCTCACGCGTGAGGTAGTGGGGCTGGCTGTGTGCTTGGCTGCTGAGACCGCGACTATCCGGCTGCCTCGCCGTGTCTCTGTCAGGGTGAGCCGAAGTTCGATCGCGCACGAGCCTGCTGCTTGCGGGGAGCACCGCAACGGTACGAGCACCCGCTGGTTTTCCATGCGCGCCTTGCCGACGAGCGTCTCACCGACAGAGGCGATTATCCCCTGGGCGGGAACCGCCACGAACGCGCTGCTGGCGCTCGCGCTGCCGGCAGCGTCGGTAGCGGTCACCTTGCATTGAAGATGATGCTTGGCGTCGGCTGAGCGAACAAGGTAGATGGAGGAGTTTGTGCCACTGATCGCCTTGGAGTCGCGAATCCAGAGATAGGTCAGCGCGACGGTTGTGCTCGACACGCCCGGCAGGCATCGCAACCGCTCCCCGACGGCCGGTACACCCACGATTGACGGGCTGGGGTAAACGACGCTCACGGCGGCGGCCGTCGTGAACGTCTTGTCGGCTCCGGTGCTCGTCCCCGCCGCGTCTGACGCGCTGAGGCGGAAGTGATACGTGCTAGCGGAAGCGAGGCCTTTCAGCCGTGCAACGACGGCCTGTTCCCCGGCGGTCGGGACCGGCTGGCTGGAGCAGGAGACGCTCTGCCCATATTCGGCGGTGAGGCCATATTCGAAACGACAGTCAGAGATCTGCGCGTCGTTGGGATTGATCGTTGCGCTGAGATTCGCTTCGCCAGATGTGATTTCAGTGGCGCCGCCGGTGCTTGCCAGTGGCGCCGCGACAAATCCCTGGACTGCCCGTCCGGCGGCGTCGACCGCCATACAGAAGCCCTCCGCGAGACAGGAGACACCGGTGATCTTCGCGCTATCTAGGCTCTCTTGGCTCCAGGCGGGGATCGCCGCGGCCGGCCCGTCACTCATCAGAGCGTTACCCAGGCTGTCGCCCGCGACGCACAGCCCGGCAGCCGTGCACGAGACGCTTTCCGGAGTACCGGAGAGCTCGACGGCGGTCGTGCTCCAGGTCGGTGTGCTCGAGGCTGGGTTCTCGCTTGCCAGGACGTTGCCGCTCGAGTCGAACACGACGCACGGCCCCGTTGCCGAGCAGGAAACGGCCTGAAGGTGCCTGCCCGGGTCGATCTGCCGAGTCTGCCAGGAAGCATCTGCGGCGGCCGGGTTAGTACTGCTCAGGACATTGCCGGCTTCGTCCACCGCGACACACAGCGATTCGGTTGGGCAGGAGATCGCCCGCAACGGGTTGCTCGTGTCGATGTCCAGGGACGTCCAGGTCGGATTCGCCGCCGCGGGATCTGTACTGCTCAGGGCATGACCGCTGTCATCGACGGCGACGCACAAGCTGCTCGACGCGCACGAGACCGCGCTCAGGGTCCCGCCATCGATGGATGTCGCTCGCCAGGTGCCACCGCCGCCCGCCGGGTTCAAGCTCGTCAGCTGAGAGCCGGCGCCGTCTACCGCCACGCACAGCGATTCCGAGGGGCACGACAGCGAGCTCAGCACCTGCCCGGGGTTCAGACCGTGGTCGATCCGGGTTGGAGTCGACCAGGAGGGGGAGGGGGCCAGTGGATCGGCGGTAGAGATCACCTCGCCGGTCTGATCGACCGCGATGCACAGTCTCCGTGACGGGCAGGAAATGGCACTCGGCGTCTGCCCAGGGTCAAAGCTCGCAGGCGCTGAGAAACTCAGCGGGAACGATGCGCCTGCGGTCGGTGCTCGGAGGCAGAGCGCCGTGGCCGCGATCGCCAACATCCACCCGAGCATGAGGACCGCCCGCCGCGGCGCCCAGGACAACCCGAACGGATGAGGATGAGCATCAGTGGTGGCGTGAGAGGCGATCATGGATGAGGGTTCAACGCCTACGGCGCCGGACGCTGCTAGTCGGAACTCCTGCGGGACGCGGAGGTTGCGCATCTGAGCGTAGCCTGCTCGCCTTTGGCCGATGAGGCCTGTTCCCCGGCAAACCCCGCGCACGAGACCCTCCTCCAGTTCTTTGAACCGCAGATTCCCTGGAGAGGAGATTCGGGAAGTACTCTGCTTGGATGACCGGTAGACGCCGCGGGCGATCGAAGATTTCACCCACCTCGAGACCCGAACGATGCTCTCGCCCATTCGTCCTGCTGTCGCTCGGCGGCCAGTTCAGCTCCGCCCGGCCCACCATCGAAGTGCCGCCACCTCTCCTGCAGACCAACGGTTGGCGCCATCCATCGGAGCAGCCAGAGTCCGCCCACGATCACGGCGCACGCAGCGATATTCGCCGAGTGGAGAGCCTTCATTCGTCGCCGCGCGCTCCAGCAGCACCGGCCGTTGAGGCCTGTCTGATCGCGATCGAAATTTTCCTCAACGGGGCCTTCAGACGCCGTCCGCTGATCTCGGTGATTGCAACGGCTTCAGCCACTATCACCGTCCAGCGCTCACGCTGGCTCGCCGAACGCCGACGCGCAGACCAGCTCGGGTTGACGGTGCTCGACGTCCCGAGAGCCTCACAGAGCCAGCCGATGGTGAAGCTCGCGCTTGTACCGGTCCATCTGGCGATCTTGCTGGCACGCAAGCGACGCGGTATGACCGCCGCGCCAGCGGACTGGCCGCTAGCTCTGGCAGGAAAGATCGTCGAGGAGGTCGACCGGCGGCGCTCGTGGCGGTTAGCTGGCGCGGCGACCGGGCGAAACTTGCGGTGAGTAGAGTCGGGTCGCGATCCTATGCACGACCAGCCAACTGTCGCACGTTGCCAATCAGCCCCGCGGCGAACGTGTATGAATGGCGCGCCCAGGCTGGTGCTGGGCTGTGCCTGCACCGGCTTGTGTAGGCAAAGCAGGCGGTCGGGATCGAGGTTTTGATGGAAAGCAACGAAACGGACCGTGCTCACTTCCTCCGCCAAAACGTTTTGAAGTAGTGAATGAGCCGTATCGGCTCGCATTCACACAGGGCTTGCGAACAACTGTGGAGGATCCCATCCGCGATTCAGCGCACCGGGGAGATCGGAGCGCTCGAGCGTGATCCAAAGGATCTTGGGGTGCTTGCCACCGGGGTTGCTGGTAATCCGAACCCGGTAGGGCGTTTCGCGTTGCTCGCTGACGCAGGCAGGGTCGCGTCGATCCACTGGAGAGGTAGGGCGAAGCAGAGATCAGGTACTGGCGCTTGAACTGGGTGCCGTGATCCTCGTTCTACCACGACACCCGCTCAAGTCAGAGAATGAACTACCAGCCCACGACGGATTGCTTCTGAGGCGTAGACAGGCGACGGATGCTACTTGCCGGCTGGATGCCAGCCCCGTCCCTTACGAGTGATCTTGCCGTCCTGTTCAAGGCCGGGTAGCACGCGGTAGAGGTAGTTCTGCTTGATTCCCATCTTCGCCGCTAGCTCAGCGATGGTGATTCCAGGCTGTCCAGTGACGAACGTAACGGCTTGGGCGGCTCTGACGCCGCTGCCCTTTGGTCGTCCGCCGCCACGGCGTGCACCGGGTGTTCCGGAGGTCTGCTTTTTGGCCTGGGCGCGACTGGTCGAACCACGTGGGCGTCCCGGACGCCGCGCGGATGTACCGGTAGCAGACTTGGTGCCGGCAGCTGCTGCGCTGAGCCCGGATAGCGCCGAAGCCG
>DATBPE010000032.1:0-15017 GCA_036561505.1 Solirubrobacteraceae bacterium | reverse complement strand
CACAGATGTGTAGAGAGGAGTGATGACCCCGTGCGCGCCATCAACATCAACCGAGTTGTAGTAAGCGGAAACCTTGCGTGTGAGCCACATCTACATAGACTGCCGCGCGGCGAGAGCGTGTGCAATCTGCTGCTGGCCTGCCGCACGCCCGACTGCGGGCCATACAGCGCCGAGAAGCTCAACTACTTCGACGTCAAGGTCTACGGCACCCAGGCCGAACAGGCCAGCGAACAGATGCACAAGGGTGGGCCTGTGATCGTCGAGGGAAAGCTCGATTGGCGCGAATGGGAGACGGTCGAGGGACACAGCGCGCAGACCGTAAGCATTCTCGCCGAGACGCTCGAGTTCCTCGAGGATTCCCTGGGCGATGCTCACGCGGACCCGGTCGGCTGTGTCACCGCGGGCGGGCGAAGCGTGCACTCCACTGTCTTCTAGTCCAACCCGCCAGGCACGTTGAGGCCGGGAGGGGTCTTCGCGGCGATGCCCAGCTTCGAGGGGAGCACGCTCTTCACTGGCGAGTGGCCCAAGCGAGCTAGGAAAGCGTGAGGACCTACAGCCCGTTCACGCTTGGAGATCCCGCGGTTAGTACTCCGGCACAGGCCGGGCCATTCCTTTTGTGTTTAAGGGGCCCTGCTCGGAGGGTGAGCAGAGCTGCGGTCAGCGGTGATTCCTCAGCGACGCGCTTTAGAGGACGGCGGCGGTGTCGAACAGCGCCATCTGGGTGCTGCTGTTGAAACTGAGGGGGTCCTCGTCGGTGAGGCTTTCGCGGTCTGGGCCGACGATCGTCCCGCGGGTCAGCAAACGACTGATCGCCTCGCGGTATTCCTGGGTTGTGAACTGGCCGAAGAGCTCTCCGCTGAGCCCTCTCAAGATCTGGTTGGTGCTGGCGGTGCCCAGGTCGGCTCCGAACCTGCATACACGGTCAGACAGCTCGTCCGGTCGCGGCGGCGCATCTTCGCTCTCTTGGCGGCGATAGCGGCAGACGAGGTCGCTCATCAGCACAACAGCGGACTGGGAACGCGTCGCGAACAGCAACTGCGTCTGCGGTGCTCCGAGTGGCTGGTCGCGCAGAGCGATCTTGCGGGCGTGCGAATAGCCTCGTCGCTGCAGGCAGGCGCGATAGAGCACCGAGATTCGGGTCAGGTTCGCCAGTTGCTCTCCCTCCCGCCACAGCCGCCGCCACAAAGAGCTGCCGATGAGTTGATCCAAGCGCTCTTCAGGGGCGGTGTCAAAGAGAATCTCGAGTGAGCTTGCATCCAGACGCAGCAGCAGTTCGGTTCTGCGCCCCCGGCGCGATATCAGGCGTGCCAGTGAGTCGATGCGCACGCCGCCGCCGATCAGCGGGTCGAGCGTCACGAATGCCGGACTGCTGCCGATCGTCCTGAGTACCCGGTCCAGAGACTGCTCCAGCGAGCCCAGCACGTTCACCGCCTCAGACTGATAGGGGTCAAGATCGCGTTCCAGGGCGGTCATGGTCGGCTCATCGACCGCCAAGTTGAGCGTTCGCAGTATCTGCGTCGGATCGTTCTCCTGTTGCTCACGTACCCAGCTGGCGCATCGAAGGGCCGAACGGGTATCGCCTTGCCCGCAGCAATTGACGATCCACAGTGGGTGCCCTTCACGGGCGTACAACACAGAGCGAACCCCCAGATACTTGTTCAAGAGGTCGAGCTCGCTGAGGGGTTCCAGTAGCGCGTCTTGGCTCATCGAGGCTAAAACTAGCCCGCACTTGGGATGGTTCTGGGAGGCAAACAGGATCCCCTGAGCGGCCGTTCGGGATCTCCGTTAGCCAGAGCGCGAACACACACCGGCGATCACTTTTGGGGCTGTCCCGGAGTCGAAGCAGACCTTCCTCGCGCGCCTGAGTAAACTGCCGCGCCGGCAGCATCTCAAGCACAATCGATAGCCCAAGGAGCCCGATCCCGTGCCAGTCAACACCCAAGCGGTCGGCAAGACATATGAGCCCACCCTCTACGCGGTCGGCCGGGAGAAGATCAAGGAGTACGCCCGGGCCGTCGGGGAGACGAACCCGGTCCATCTCGACGTCAAGGCCGCTCGCGACGCCGGTTACACGGATGTCGTGGCGCCGCCGATGTTCGCCGTCGTCTACAGCGCACCCTCGGTCGGCCCGCCGATCTTCGACCCCGAGATCGAACTGAATTTCGCGATGATGGTCCATGGCGGCCAGGAGTTCCAGTGGGGGCCGCTGGTGCTTGCCGGCGACGAGATCACGACCACCGCGTCGGTCAAGGACATCTCTGAAAGCGACGGGCGCGGCTATTACGTATTCGAGTCGGTCTCGGTCAATCAGCGTGGCGAGGAGGTCTGCCGCGGCACCTGGACAAACATCGTCAGGGGAGTGTGAAGACATGGCCGATCTAACAGCCGGAGCCCAGATTCCCGAGGTGCGAGTCACCCCGGACAAGTATCTGACAGTCCGCTACGCCGGCGCGTCGGGCGATTTCAACCCGATCCACATCGACGAGGAGTTCGCCAAAGCCGTGGGGCTACCGGGGCGGATCCTGCACGGCCTGTGGAGCATGGCCCAAGTCGCCCGGGCCCAGACCGAGGCCGCCGGTGGACCCAGTCATCTCAAGCGCCTGTCGGTCCAGTTCCGTGGCATGGGCGTGCCCGAGCAGGAGGTGCTCGTGAGCGGAACGGTGAGCGAGGCCAGCGACACTCGCGTGGTCATCGACACCGTTGCTGAGCAGGCGGGTAAGCGGATCATCCGCAACGCCACCGCCGAGATCGAGCTCTAGCCACCGCTCTGGGTCGCCCCGGCGCCCCCTACAATCGAACGATGCTGACCCCCAGACAGGAGCGGATTCTGTGCAAGGTGGTGGACCGGTATCTGCGTGCGGGGCAGCCGGTGCCCTCCAAGACGATCGCCGCCGATCCGGAGCTCGACTGCGGTCCCTCGACCGTCCGCGGTGAGCTCGCCTGGCTCGAGGAGCAAGGTCTACTGGCCCACCCACACACCTCCGCCGGGCGTGTCCCCACCGATGCCGGTCATCGCTATGTCGTGGATCGCATGCTCACCTCCGGGCAGGGGCTCGTGCCAGCCCGCTCGCTGCAGCTTTCGCTGATTCGCCAAGAGGTCGAGGAGGCGATGCGTCTCACCTCAGAGACCCTCTCTGAAGTCACCAACCTGTTGGCGGTCGTCTCGGCGCCGTCTCCGAGCACAGCCACGATCCGCCACATCGAGGTGCTGGCGCTGCAGCCGCAGGTAGTCATGGTCGTGATCATCACCTCCGCCGGCGGGGTCTCCAAGCTACTTGCGACATTCGACGGACCGGTCGACCAGGGCCTAGTGATCTGGGCCGGGGAGTATCTGAACGAGCGTCTGGTGGGCCTCGGTCTGGGAGCGCGAATGCTGCACCAGCGTCTGCTCGACGTGAGCCTACCGGCGACCGAGCGGGCGTTCCTCGATCGTCTCGCCACCGCGTTCCTCAACCTTGCCGAGGATGTGCAGGACGCCGTCTATGTCGAAGGCGCCGCCCATCTTTTCTCGGGCGGTCACCTGCATGACGTCGATCAGATCAACGAGCTGATGGGGTTGCTGGAGCGACGCGTGGCGCTGCTGGGCATCCTGCGCCAGGCGCTCAGCCAACCCGACGTGTACGTACGCATAGGCGAAGAGAACCAGAATCCGGCGATGCGCTCGCTGGCGATGGTGGCCGCCGGCTACGGCGTCGGGAAGCGTAAGCTCGGCGCGGTCTCGGTAATCGGGCCGGTGCGAATGGACTATGGCCGTGTGATCAGCACCGTGCGTGAGGCTGCCAGCGAGCTCTCCCGATTCGTAGAAGACGCCTACGCTGAGAGATAGAGCGATGCCACGCGATCCCTACGAGGTGCTCGGCGTCCCGCGCCAAGCCGACGAGCAGCAGATAAAGAAGTCCTTCCGTCGCCTGGCCCAAGAACTGCACCCGGACGTAAACGCGCACGACCCCGACGCCGAGGAGAAGTTCAAGGAGGCCGCTGAGGCCTATGAGATCATCTCCAACCCCGAGCGGCGCGCGACCTACGATCGCTACGGCCACGAGGGTCTTCGCTCGGGTGGCTACGCGTCGAACTTCGATTCTTTCGGGTCGATCGGCGATCTGTTCAACGCGTTTTTTGGAGGCGGAAGTCCCTTTGGTGGCGGTGGACCAGCCGCTGGGGGCGATCTCGCGGTCGCGGCCGAGATCGACCTCCTGGACGCCGCCAACGGCGGCAACGTGGAGGTCACCTACGAAGCGGTCGAGCGTTGCGAGCAGTGCCGGGGCAACGGCGCGGAGCCAGGAACGCCGATCGAGACCTGCCAGCGATGCGGTGGCGCCGGACAGCTACAGAGCGCGGTTCGAACGCCCTTCGGGCAGATGCTGCGCACCAGTCAGTGCGACGTTTGCCATGGCGATGGGAGGGTCCCCAGCAGTCCCTGCCAGCAATGCCGCGGACGTGGACGACGTGCGACCACCAAGACGATCGAGGTGCCGCTGCCGGCGGGCATCGACGACGGGCAGCGCATCCGGCTGCAGGGGAAGGGAAACGCGGGGGAGGCGGGGGGCCCCGACGGCGATCTGTACGTACTCGTGCGGGTCCGCCAGGACGAGCGCTTCGTGCGCGAAGGGGACGATCTGATCACCGCGCTGGATGTCCCGGTTACGCTGGTGGCGCTCGGCGGCACGCTGGAGGTACCGACGCTCGAGGCAAGCACAACTATCGAGGTTGCGCCCGGAACCCAGCCCGGGGAGATACTCACCGTGCGCGGCGAGGGGATGCCCTCGCTGCGGCGCAACAGACGGGGAGATTTGCAGGTGGTCATCAACGTGATCGTTCCCCGCCGTCTGAGTGAGGAGCAGCGAGAGCTGATGAGCCAGTTTGGAGAGAGCCTCACCGAGGAGAACCTGCGCTCAGAGGAGTCGGTATTCGCCAAGCTGCGCCGCGTTCTGCGCAGCCAGGCCGCCTGACTGGCCGGGCGATCCCGGCTACACCGCGGGCCCAGCGGTGTCCGCTAGAGTCCTCTGCGCGGTGTCAAAGCCAACTCGCTGGATCGCAGCGCCAAGCGCCCTTTTCTGTGCCGCGGCTCTCACCGCGTGCGGCGGTGGCATACCGAGCAGCGCGGTCGTGCAGGTCAACGGGCAGCTCATCACCAAGGCCGCCTACCAGCACTGGCTGGGCATCGTGGACGCCTCCAGCACTGGAGCGCTGCCGGGTCAGAAGGCCCCCAAGCCCGTGGTCCCCGAACCGCCCTCCTATAGCGCCTGCATCGCACACCTCAAAACGATCGAACCGAAGCCCACCAAAGGCCAGAACCCCAAGACGACCGCACAGTACAAGACGGAATGCGAACAGCAGTACAAAGCCCTGCAAAGGGCCGCGTTGGGCTTTCTGATCTCCTACCAGTGGATCCAGAGCGAAGCCAAAGCGCTGGGAGTCAGCGTCAGCGACGCCGAAGTCGCCAAGCAGTTCAACCAGCTCAAGAACCAACAGTTCCCCAAGCAGGCCGAATTTCAGAAGTACCTGTCGAGCACCGGGCAGAGGACGGCAGATCTGCTGCTGCGGGTCAAGTACGACGCGCTGTCCACCAAGGTCGGGGAAAAGGTCAGACAAAATGCAGCAAGCGATGTCAGCCAAGCCCAAGTCGCCAAGTACTACAAAGCGCACAAGACCCAGTACGTCCAACCCGAAACGCGGGATCTTCTGATCGTTCTCACAAAGACCGAAGCGGATGCGGAACAGGCGAAAAGCGAAATCTCCTCGGGTAACAGTTTCGCGACCGTAGCCAAGAGCAAATCGATCGACCCGACCAGCAAGGACAGCGGCGGCCAGATCGCCGCGGTCAGTAAAGGCCAGGAGCCGCAGGCTTTCGATGAGGCGATCTTCGCCGCCAAGCAGGGCGTGCTGAGCGGCCCCGTGAAGACACCGTCAGGCTATTACGTATTCCAGGTCAAGGCGATCCACGCCTCCCACCAGCAAACCCTCGGCCAAGCCAAGCGGCAGGTGAAGCAGCTGCTTGGCGCGCAGGTCCAGCAGCAGGCGCTGAGCAAGTTCGTGGTCAGCTTCAAGAAGAAGTGGAGAAGCAAGACCGATTGCCGGGCCGGTTATGTGGTGGCCGAATGCAAGCAATACAAAGCACCGAAGAGCACCGCCACAGGCAATGGCGTCGGTGCCGTGCCCTACCAGCGGACAGGCACGCTCAGCCAGCCCGGCGCCTCGACCACCCAGACCAAATAGCCAGCCGGCTTTTCTGAGTACAGAGCCACCGAGCGAGCGCGACATGAAGAGCACCGTCTTTTGATCCGCCTGGCCATCCGCGTCGATCGCGAGCACGCCGAGCTCGTGCTCGCCGAACTGCTAGAGCTCGCACCCAACGGCCTGCAGGAGGCGCAGCTCGAGGGAGGGATCACCGAATACGCGATCTACGGCGCCCCCGGTGAGCTGCCGGCCCTACCGGACCTGCACGCGGCCGCTGGCCAGGCACTCGTGGAAGTTTCAAGCAGCGAACTACCCGACGACTGGTCCGAGCGCTGGAAGCAGTTTCACAAGCCGGTGCTGATCGCCTCGCCCGCACCCACGGTCCTGCCAAGCCTGCACGTAAGGGCTCCGTGGGAGCCGCCGAGTTCCATCGCCGACACCCAGGAGATCGTGATCGACCCCGGGCAGGCGTTCGGGACCGGTGCTCACGCCACCACCCGCCTGTGTCTGGAGCTACTGCTCGAGCTGACCGCACGAGCCGGTGCCGGGCAAGCCCTCACGGATATCGGCACCGGCTCGGGTGTACTTGCGATCGCGGCCCACAGACTCGGGTTCGGGCCGGTGCTCGCCCTCGACCACGAGCGCGAGAGCGTGGAGGCCGCCCGCCAGAACGCGAAGGTCAACGACGTTCAAATAGATATCCGCCGGTTCGATCTGCGCAGCCAGCCGCTGCCGTCGCCCAACGGCACTGGGGGATCCTCCAAGCAGGGTGTCGTGCTCGCCAACCTGCTGCGGCCATTGCTGCTGGGGCTCGCCGACACGATCGGTGCCCCGCCGGCGCATCTGCTCTCAAGCGGCCTGCTGAGAAGCGAGGCGGACGACGTCGCAAACGCGTTTGCACAACGGCTCGGAATGCGCGAACTGGAGCGCCGCGAGAGCGGGGAATGGGCGGCGCTGTGGCTGGCGCCCGGCGGCGCGTGAGCCCAGAAATCCACCGGTAGGTTCACCCCGATCCGCTCGGTTAGCGAACCGTTCGCTGGGCCTCGGTGTCGCTACCGGGGGTCGGGGATCTCGGTCGCCGCACGCACCATCGAGCGATACAGCAGGTCGATCGCCGGCGCAATGCCGTCCTCTTCTGAAAGCAGCGTGTGCGCTGCTTGAAGCGCGGTGCCGATCGTCTCAAGCGCCTCCGCGACCGGCCCTGGACGCGGGTCACGGCATGCGGAAATGGCCATCTCGAGCATCGCCCGTCCCTGCTCGATCACACCCGCGACCAGCGCCGGACCGGTGAGGCTCCCGTAACCGTAGACGCGCGCCAAGCGCCCAGAGAGAGTGATCGTTTCCGGGCGTCGTATCGGCCCGACCGCTGCCAATCCATCGCCGTCGATGAGCGAAGCCATCGTCTCCCCGAGGATGGCGCGCGTGGCGCTCTCTTCCAGGTTGGCGTGGGCCGCCACCCGCAGCGCCATATACAGAGTCGTCGCGGTCCGCCCATAGGGGGGATCGGAGGCGAACACGATCCGCTCGGCTGGCACCCGGGCGAGCAGCTCCACCACATCCAGCGGGAAGAAACAGGAGATGTCATAGAGCACACCGGGATGATCCGCCAGCCGCGACGTCAGGATCCCCTGGTCGCAGATCGCCCCGTGGGCAAGGATCAGCACGACCTCCGGGTAGCGCAGCGCGAGATCGGCCAGCCCGTCGGCGATCGGCGGCAGTCCCCTACCGGCGTGGATCAGGATCGGCACCCCGGCAGAGCTCGCCAGCGCAAAGATCTGCTCGAGGCCCTCACCGTCGAACCCGAACGCCTGCGCGCGCGGATGCAACTTGATGCCTCGCGCCCCTGCCGCCAGGGCGCGTTCGCCCTCGGCGATCGGCTCTTCGGCGGGATCGAGCCGGCAGAAGGGGACCAGACGCCCATCGCTTTCAGCGGCCCAGCCAAGCACACGGTCGTTGGGTATCCGGTAGGCGGGCTGACGCTCAGGGTCGTGCAACGGGAACACGCACGCCCGGCGCGCACCGGCGTCGTCCAGCTGCGAAAGCAAAGTCGGCAGATCAAGCGAACGGCCGTCCTCATCCAGACCCAGGTGGGTGTGCGCGTCGATCACCTCGGCGTCAGAAGGACGCATCCGCTGCACTTCGGCCAGAAATGGAGCGAGTGCGCTGTGGTAGAGGTCGACGTTCACTTAGAGCGCAAGCCTATTTGCTCTCATTGCCGGGCGCCTTGATCCCCTCGGCCGCTGGTGATCTGGCGTCCCGTCAGTCCCTATCGCTCCGCGCCTGCCCGCGCGGAGCACAGAGTCGCCATGTCGCAGGGGGTGATAAAGCAACCGAGAAAAGACCTTGTGACAGGATTGTAACATTGGTCTCTTCCTGTTTTCGGGCGTAGTTTGCAGTCATGGCGTGGCGAGTGGTGATAGCCGGCGGCGGCTTCGGTGGCTTCTATGCGGCACGCGCTCTGGAGCGTCGACTGCATCCGCAGAGCGCGCACGTGACGCTTGTCAACGACACCAACTTCATGCTCTACACACCGCTGCTACCCGGTGCGGCCGGGGCCGTGCTCGACCCGCGCCACGTGGTCGTGCCACTGCGCTCCCAACTGAGACAGACCGATCTGTTGATCGGGACGGTCACCGGCGCGAGCCCGTCGCGGCGGACCCTGGAGGTCGAGCGGATCGACGGCGAGCACATCGAACTGGAATACGACCAGCTCGTGGTCGCACTCGGCTCGGTCTCGCGTACGCTGCCGATCCCCGGCCTGGCTGAGCACGCGATCGGGTTGAAGTCTCTCGCGGACGCCACCGCGCTTCGCAACCAGGTCCTGCGCTGCTTGGACATCGCCGAGTCACTGGAAGACCCGGCGCGGCGCGCACAGTACCTCGGGTTCGTATTCGTCGGCGCCGGCTACGCCGGAGTGGAGGGTCTGGCGGAGGTGCAGGACTTCGCCGCCCAGGTGATCGAGCTGTATCCGCGCTGCCGTGCGGAGGGGATGCGCTGGGTTCTTCTCGAGGCCAAGGAGCGGATCATGCAGGAGGTCCCCGAGAGCCTTGGCGCGTTCGCCGAAAGCGAGGTGCGCCGCCGCGGAATCGAGATCCGGACATCCAGCACGCTGGCCGAGGTCAGCGACTGCAGCGTGACGCTGTCAACCGGCGAGGTGCTGCCCACCCGCACAGTCGTCTGGACCGCGGGGGTAAAGCCCGCGCCGGTTGTCGCAAAACTCGGGCTTGCGCTCGATCGAGAAGGACGCATAGCGGCCGACTCGAGCTTGCGCGTGAGCGGCCATCCCGAAGTGTGGGCGATCGGCGACTGCGCGGCCGTTCCCGACCCGGCGCGCAGCGGCCAGGCCTGCCCACCGACCGCCCAGCACGCGATCCGCCAGGGCCGCCTCGTCGCGGCGAACATCGCCGCCGCACTGGGTGACGGGCGGATCAAGCGATTTCGCTACCGCACCCGCGGTGTGGTCGCCGAGCTCGGTCAACGCCAAGCGGTCGCGATCACCCTCGGTCTGCGCTGGCGCGGGCTGCCGGCATGGCTGATCGCCCGCACCTACCACCTGCTGCTGATGCCCGGTTGGGGACGGCGCCTGAGATTGCTGGTGGACTGGAACGTGGCGCTCCTATTCGGACGAGACGCCTCCTCGCCTGGGCATCTCGGCAACCCCACCGTGCTCGGGCACCAACAGCTCGAGCCCGAGCTCGAGGACGCTCCCGTGAAGGAGACGTGACCGGGTCCGTCGATCGTCCGTTTGGGGCGTATCCTCAAATAACTGTGACAATCATCCAGCGCATAACAGACGACCTCGCCGTCGCGATGCGGGCCTCGGAAAAAGATCGTGTGGGAGCCCTGAGGCTGGTGCTCTCGGAGCTGCGCAAGGACGCCAAGGAAGGCGCCGGTGACGAACTGGCGGTACTCAGACGCGAGCGCAAGCGACGGCTGGAGGCCGCCCGCGCGTTCCGCGACGGCGGACGCGAGGATCTCTCTAGCGGCGAGGAGGCAGAGGCCGAGCTGATCGCCGGATATCTCCCGCCGGAGCTCTCCCAAGAGGAGCTCCAGGAGATCGTCGAGCGGGTGCTGGCCGACAGCGACGCATCCTCACCGAAGGACATGGGCCGGGTCATGAAGCAAGTCATGACGCTGGTCGACGGACGCGCCGATGGCAAGCGCGTATCCGGGCTGGTGGCGGCAGCGCTGACTCGATGAGAAGACAACTCGAGCTCTCAAACGACCTGGCAACCGAGCTTGCGGGTAGCCAGGACGCCGTGCTGAGGGCACTCGAGAGTCACCTGCACTGCCGGGTGTTCCTGCGCGGAAACTTGCTCACACTCGACGGCAGCGAGGAGCAGATCGCCACCGGTGAGAGGGTCGTCACAGAGCTACGTGAGCTGCTCTCGCGCGGTCACGAAATCGCACCCGCGACGATCGCAGCGATCACCGGGGCACTGGACGCCGACCGCTCGCCGGCGGAGGTGCTGGAGGACGTCGTCTGGAGACACCGCAGCCTGCGAGTCGCCCCCAAGACCGTCAACCAGAAGCGCTACATCGACTGCATCAGGACCCGCACGATCACTTTCGGGATCGGCCCCGCGGGCACCGGAAAGACCTTCCTGGCGGTCGCGATGGCCGCCGCCGCGCTCTCACGCCACGAAGTCAACCGCATCATTCTGACCAGGCCCGCGGTCGAGGCCGGCGAGCGACTGGGTTTTCTGCCCGGCGATTTGATGGCCAAGGTCGACCCCTATCTGCGACCGCTGTTCGACGCCCTGCACGACATGATCGATCCCGAGAAGGTCTCCCAGCACCTGGAGCGCGGAGTGATCGAGATCGCGCCGCTCGCATTCATGCGCGGAAGAAGCCTTAACGACTCGTTCGTCATCCTCGACGAGGCGCAGAACACCACCCCGGAGCAGATGAAGATGTTCCTCACCCGCCTGGGCTTCGGTTCCAAGATGGTCGTCACCGGAGACGTGACACAGGTCGATTTGCCACGCGAGCAGCAATCCGGTCTGATCACGATCGGAGACGTGCTCTCGACGATCGACGGGATCGAGTTCGTTCGCTTCGGCGGCGAGGACGTCGTTCGCCACAAGCTCGTTCAGAGGATCGTGGAGGCCTATGACGAGCACTCACAGCGTGGAGCGCCAGAGCTGCGTCCGGCTGACCGCCGCCGCGCCTGAGCCTCGGGGAGCACGGGAGATGGTCGATGTCGAGATAGTCGGCGCGGATATCGCCGCCGAGCTCCCGCCGGGACCTCAGATCGAGCGTCTGTGCCTTGTCGCGCTGGCGTCCGGTGGCGTGAAGGACGGACACGTGGCGATCGAGTTCGTCAGCGAGCAGCGGATCTGCGAACTGAACGAGCAATATCGCGGCAAATCCGGTCCAACAGACGTGCTCTCCTTTCCGATCGACGGAGCAGAGCCCATCGGCGCGGGTGCGCGTGAGCTCGGCGACGTGGTGATCTGCCCGGTGCACACCGAGGACATCTCCGAGGCGATCGTCCACGGCACACTGCACCTGATCGGCATGGACCACGAGAGCGACGAGGGCGAGATGCTCGCCCTGCAACGCGAGCTGTTGGCGTGGGAGAGGCGCGCCACGGCACCATGACCAGAGCAGGCTTCGTCGCGCTCGCCGGCCGCCCAAACGTCGGCAAGTCGACGCTCATAAACCGCGTGATCGGTGGCAAGGTAGCGATCGTCTCCGACCGCCCGCAGACGACCCGACGGGCCATCCGGGGTGTGCACACAAGCGGCGACTGCCAACTTGTGCTGGTCGATCTCCCCGGTGTACAGCGTCCCCGGGACGCACTCACCGCACGCATGGCCAAACGTGTCACCGCCGAGCTCGACGGCTCCGACGCCGCGCTGTTGGTCCTCAACGGCGAACAGGGGGTCGGCCCCGGTGACCGGTTCATCGCGCAGGCCCTGGCGGGCGTGAAACTACCCGTGCTGATTGCCGTAAACAAGATCGACCGGCTGTCCCGCGCGCAGGTGCTGGACGCCCTCAACGCCGCCAACGAGCTCGACGTGGCCCAGGAGATCTTCCCGATATCGGCGCGCACCGGCACGGGCGTGGCCGAGCTGACGAGCCACCTGGAAGGTCTGATGCCGGCCAGCCCGTTCCTCTTCGGCGCGGAGGTCAGCTCCGATCAGTCGCAAGAGGTGCGGCTAGCGGAGCTCGTGCGCGAGGCGGCGATCAGGCGAACCTTCCACGAGATTCCGCACGCCGTGGAGGTGATGATCGAAGAGATCGACCGCTCGCGCACGGAGCTGATCCGTGTCCGGGCGCTGATCTGGGTGGAGAACGACTCCCAGAAGGGGATCGTGATCGGCGCTCACGGGCGAATGATCAAGGCGATCGGAACAGCCGCTCGCCGTGAGCTCGAGAGCGAGCTCGACGCTCACGTTCACCTGGATCTCTCGGTGCGGGTGCGCCGCGGCTGGCGCGCAGACGAGGGGCTCCTCGATCGCCTCGGGATCACTTGACAGACAGATGACGCTTGGCCTTCGGGCCGAGCGTGACCGCGACCGGGTAGCCGCGCTTCAGCCGCTTTCCCCGTGGGCGGCTCTGGTGCACCACCACCAACGATCCCGCTGTGTGAGCGAGATGCGGTACAGAGACCTTGCCGAGGCTGCAGTGCGCCTTGCGCAGCGCGGTGCGCGCGACCGCAAGCGACTCACCGCCGACGGCCGGGACCACACAGCGAGCGTGCGCTCGACGGCCCCCGGACGCGTTGCCCGATTCGCCTTCGCCTTCAGTTTCTTCTTCTACGGATTCTTCTTCAGGTTCTTCTTCTTCGGCTCCCTGGAAGCTCTGCGATTCCGCTGGGGGAGTCGGTTCGGATTCTTCTTGGCCATCGGGAGAGAAGCTCCCCGCGAGCAAGGCAGCGAAGGCGGGGTGCTTGCGGGTCCCGGACAGACCACCGGAGGCGAGTGCCAGCGCCGGGCTGAGCAGCAGGCCGATCAAGAGAACGACCGCCAGTAGCGAATATCTGATCGAGCCACGCATCCTGGCGCAGACATCGGCCTCGCCGCGCGCGTTCGTCAGGGCGCCCCCGAGAATGTGGACGAGGGTACGGCTCCCCGACTCACAGTCGCCGCTCGAGGCGCTCGGCGATCGACTGAATGTGCTCGAGTTCTATACGCGCCGTGAACAGGAATGGCACCGTAACGGCACGCAGCTCTCGCCGCCGCAGGCGAGCCAGCTGGTTTCGCTGGATGCGCGTTCGCTCGTTGACCTCCCGCGCGGCCGCCAATGCCGCCGCCGCCAAAGCACGATCGCCGTCCACGCCCGCCAGACGTCCCAGCTCCCCGTTGGTGAAGCGTCGCCGCAGCACACCGTTGACGATCACCGCCTCGAGCTCACGCCCCAGTTGCTCGGGCAGCCCGGCCGCCAGCTCGAGTGTCTCGGTGACCGCCATCTCCGCGGGACGCGCCACCGCCAGGTAGGCGGTGCGCTGCCGGTCGGCCAGCAGCTCTCTGACCTTCTGTGTCTGAGCCGCTACCGGACCGACCCTGGCGATCGCCTCGAAGGTGTGCGGCGAGCGAAGCAGGCCGAGCGCGTGGCCGGTTGCCGGGGCGTCCAGGATCACCAGGTCATAGCTGCGCTGGGCACCGCGCCAGCGTTGCTGCTGGGTCAGCTCCCAAACCTTGATCATGCTCAGCAGCTCCTTGGCGCCCGGCGCGGCGGCTACGAAGTACTGAAACGTCGCTCGGGAACCGATCATTCGTGCGGAGAGCCTGCCGGTGAGAGTTCCCAGCCAGTCCGCGAGTGCCCGGTCGGGGTCCAGTGAGGTGCCCCACAGTCCGTCGCTGAGCTCAATCTCCCCGCCGGCGTCCGGATCGCCGCGGGCGCCGAACATTGCGGCCAAGGACTGCTGGCCACCGAGCTCCACGACGATCGCGCGCAGACCGCGTCGTGTCGCCGCGAGACCGAGGCTCGCCGCGACAGTGGTCTTCCCGACGCCGCCCTTGCCGGTGACGACGATCAGCTTACGCTCGATCATGCTGCCCATCGGCTGGAGTCTCGCCGAAATCCGCAGGCCACGGCGAGGCGCCCGCGGTGAGCGGCTCCAGGCCGGGCAGCACCTACAATCGTGCGCGTGAGCGACACCGAGCCAGCGAGCATCGACGAAGCGGTCGTCTATGACGATCGCGGCCTGGTGTCGTGCGTGATCCAGGACTGCCAGACGGGGGAGGTGCTGACACTCGCCCACATGAACCTCGAGGCTTTGCGCCTCACCCGCCAAACGGGTGAACTTCACCTCTACAGCCGCTCCCGCAAAGAGCTATGGCACAAGGGGGCCACCAGCGGCAACATCCAGCGGGTAAAGGCGCTGCGACTGGACTGCGACGGCGACGCGTTGCTGGCGCTGGTGGAGCCCGCCGGCCCGGCCTGCCACACGGGTGAGCGAACCTGCTTTCACCGTGGGGAGCTGGAGCCCCGTGCGCCATACGAGACGCTGCCGTCGCTCGAGCGCACGTTGCTGGCCCGCGCCAGCGAGCGACCCGCCGGCTCGTACACGGTCGAGCTGCTGGACGATCCCGCCCGGATCGGCGAGAAGGTGATGGAGGAGGCCGAGGAGGTCGTCCGCGCGGCGCGCGAGGAGTCCGACGAGCGGGTCGACGAAGAGGCCGCCGATCTGCTCTACCACCTGCTGGTGCTGATGCGCAGCCGCAATCGCTCGCTCACCGACGCCGAGCGGGTGCTCGATGGCCGCCGCGCCTAGCGGTCTGTCAAGCGCCGGCGGCGCAGAGCTCACGCTCGAGCCGACGCTCGAGCAGGTTCGCGGCCTGCTGGAGGAGTCCGGGACACCGAGCTACAACCTGATCCCGCTGCGTCAC
>DATBPE010000031.1:0-14967 GCA_036561505.1 Solirubrobacteraceae bacterium | reverse complement strand
ATAGGCCCGCCACCCTGGCATGGTCGGCTGTTCACAAATCCGGCGCCGCTTCACTCGGTCGATTTCTCTACTGCCCTGAGGAAGTTTCAGGCGTCTGTTTCGCTGAGCTTGCGTAGAGCTCTATGATCGAGCTCGGTCATTGTTTGAAGGTGAAAATTGGCGAATGTGGCTTGGCGGCGAGACTCGTCTAAGGGCACCCCCGCCACTAGAATGTTGCGCCGTCAACGAGTTTGATGGAGGCTGAGATGAAGCTCGAGGGCATACATCACATAACGGCGATCACTGCCGACGCCCCCGGCAACGTCGAGTTCTACGCGGGGCTACTCGGACTGCGACTGGTCAAGAAGACCGTCAACCAAGACGACCCGACCGTCTACCACCTCTTCTATGCCGACGAGCACGGATCGCCGGGATCAGATCTGACTTTCTTTGAGTATCCCCACGCCGCCCCCGGCCGAGCCGGAGCCGGAATGGTGCACCGCGTGATCTGGCGAGTCGGATCCTCCCAAGCGCTTGACTTCTGGGAGCAGCGGCTGAACGGGCGCGCCCTGGCGCTCGAGCGAACGCCTTCCGGTCTTCTCTTCCAGGACCCAGAGGGGCTCGCGCACGAGTTGGTCCTCGACACCAGCCAAGAGCCGCGGCTTCTCGCCGACAGCCCGGAGGTCCCTTCCGAGTTCGCGCTTGCCGGCTTTGACGGCGCGCGGGCCTACACCTCCGATCGCGCCGCCAGCGAGAACCTCCTGGCCCAGACGCTAAATTTCGAGGACGGCCAAGATGGGCGCTGGCGAGTGGCAGGACTCACGCGCAGCTCCTGCTATGCCTTCGACCCCCCACCTGAAGCTCCCCCGATACAGGGTGCCGGCACGGTCCACCACATCGCGTTCGCCTCGCCGATGGACGACCACGAGGGTTGGCAGCGACGGATAGCGGACGCAGGGGCACATCCGACACCGGTGATCGACCGCTTCTACTTCCGCTCGATCTATTTCCGGGAACCCAGCGGAGTTCTGTTTGAGATCGCGAGCATCGGCCCGGGCTTCGCCGCCGATGAGGACTCCGAGCACCTCGGCGAGCGTCTCTCACTACCGCCGCGCTTCGAGCCGCTGCGAGCACGCCTGCAAGAGGCGCTCACGCCGTTGCCCAACCCACGCCTGCCAGCGGGTGAGCACGCCAGTTGAACTGAACTACGAGTTTCGGGAGGCCATCGGGCAGCCGCAGGGAGCGCTCGTGCTGTTGCACGGCCGAGGCGCCGACGAGCACGACCTGCTGCCGCTGGCCGATGTGCTCGATCCCGAGCACAGGCTGCACGTTCTCAGCCCTCGTGGACCGCTGAGCCTGCCTCCAGGCGGACATCACTGGTATGTCGTGGAGCGCGTCGGCTATCCCGACCCGGAGACCTTCAAGCGCACCTACCAGACACTCGATCAGTGCTTGAGAGCACTATCCGACAGGACCGGGGTCGCGCCTGAGAGGACCGTACTCGGCGGGTTCTCCCAGGGGTCGGTGATGGCCTATGCGCTCAGTCTGGGGCGCGGGCGCCCCACCCCTGCCGGCGTGCTCGCCCTCAGCGGATTCATCCCGAGTGTGCCCGGATTCGACCTGGAGCTGGAGGGCCGGGAGGGCCTGCCTGTCGCTATCGGGCACGGCAGCTTTGACCCCGTCATCCCCGTTGGGTTCGCCCACGAAGCCGAGCAGCGTTTGACCGCCGCGCAGCTCGCGGTCAGCTATCGCGAGTCGCCGATCGCCCACAGCATCGATCCCGCCTTCCTCCTCGAGCTCCACGGATGGCTCGGACAGATCCTCGCGCCAGCGACTGGGTGAGACATGTGCCCGCGCTGGTAAACGGGATAGGCCGATTCATCTGGTGCGCCCAGGCCGCGCTCAGGGCACAGAGATACGAAAGCGAGCGACTGTCACGCCGAGTGTTGAGGGATTGCGCCTAACCCCGTAATGATTGGCGATCACCTCATACAGCGGTCCTTCGCCAGCCTGGTTGGATGTTCTGGCTTCGCTATAGCTACCAGATGAACTGACGAAGAAGACACGCCCCAGATAGGTCGTGCGGCAGCTGCTCGGCAGAGCAACGGCTATCGATACCGGCCCTCCCGCGGCGACGGTCTGTTCAGTGGGCTGCGAGACGATCGTGGCGGGAGTGAAACAGCCAGACACGGGGCGGGGTTTCAGTTCCACGTCGTAGGCGTTGGATATGTTCGCTGCGGCCACCGGCGCTTTGAAGGTGACGAGAAGCCCGGGCCCGGGCTTCTTAGAAGCCGTGATGTCCCTCGGCGCGATCGTCTGGCCGTGACGGGCGAGCACCGTGAGCGGCTGGCTCAGGTGAGCCGCGATCGGCTGGTAACGGACGTGTACAGAAGCTCTAAAGCTCGTCCGTGTGAGACGCGGAGCGGTCCGCGTCTCTAGACCCCTCGGGGTGCACTGCAACTTGGGTCGGTTCGCCGGAATCTGGCACTGCGATCCGTCGCGGAAGGTGACGGTGAGCAGCGCCAAACGGGAGGTCTCCTCGCCGTGCCTGGCAAGGGCCCCATACGGGCCGGCCGCGGGACCGACATTGATGTTCATCGGCGCGGGTAGCACGATCAGATAGGCGCCGTCGGGCCCGTATGGGGAAACGGTGAAATCCTGGCCGGGTGCCGTCACACGGATGCTCTGAGCCTCCGGGCCGAGCATTCCAACGGCGACCTGGCGCAGATCAGCCTGCGGGCAGCGCACGCCCCAGTTTTCCTGGCCTATGAGGTCACAGTGCACCCGCTGAGATGGGTACACGTTTTCGCCCGCAAGGGGCAGAGCGTCGGTCGTCACGACCGTCGGCGCACCGGGTTGAAAAGCCAGTCCCTGGTGGTTGACCGTCGCGCAGGAGTCCACGCTGATCGCATCGGCTGCCAAGAAGGGATGAAAGCGGCCGTCTGCCTTGAACGCATACCCGATCCCGAGTCCCCCGACGCGGCGGTCGAGTACCCGGCCGGCCTGTAGGCAGGCCAGGCCACGAGTCGTTCGGATCACGCGCATCCCCCACGACGGTCCGCCGACCGGGTCGGCTACTCGCATCGGCAGCAGCGCAAGGCTGTCGGCAAGCGGACGACCGAGGCCAACCGTCGGATTCGCCGGCAACACGAAAGCCGGCGGCACCGGTTTACCGGACGCCAGCAGCAACTTGCCTCCACCGGCGCCGACGAGCAGCAAAGCGAGCAGCGCCAGCGACAGTGTGACTCTGCGCTGACGCCACCATCCCGCGATTTTCGGCTGTGGTGCGCCTGGCCCAATTCGGCTCAGCACAGCGGCGAGCGGAGGCGGCGAGACCTCGACGGCCGGACGCGCCGCGCGCAGACGCTGCTCGATCTCTCGCATATCGGTCAACTCGACTGCGCCCCCACGACACACGAGCGCTCCTGCTCGTCTCTTTGAAGCTCGCGAGCGAGTCGCTGGCGAGCACGATGCAAGCGCACGGCTACCGCCGCCCGTGAGCAGCCCATGACCTGGGCCATCTGGAGCGGCTCGAGCTCCTCCCAATAACAAAGCAGCAGCACTTCGCGATCGCTCGCCGAAAGCCGCCGCAGAGCACCCGCCAGGACCCGATCAGGCAGAGCCAACTCGTGATAGTGCTCGGTCGTGACGTTACGCAGCCGCTCGCCGAGCCGGCGGCGGCGTGAAGCCCCACGCCGTTGGTCGGCGAGTACTCGCCGTGCCACCCCATATAGCCACGGCAAGGCTTCCTCGGGCACACTCCCTCGCCGTCGCCAGGCAACCAGGAAAACCTGAGCGGTCACCTCGTCCGCTGACTCACGATCGGAGCGTCGAAGCGCGTAGGCGTGCACGGCGCCCGCGTAACGCTCGTAGAGTCGCGCGACCGCCTCGGCTTCATCGATGCTCACAACCACAATATGGCCATCAACGCTCGACGATTACACCAACCGGGGTCCCCACCCGAAATGACCCACCGGTCGCGGGTGTGAATACTGGAACGCTATGCCGGTCGGAATCCCCGGCCGAAGCGGCGAGCAGAATCGAGCGGTTCTGCGAGGACTGTCTGTGGTCTTTGCAGCAGAAACCGGCTACAAACGGCTTGACGCGCCATATCTCCGGCCATCCGGCGCGGAGCGCTTAGCGGCGCGCGTGTATGACGAGGCGGTCCGTCGCGAGGAACCCTGGAGGTAGCTTGCTGATCGAGCGCGGCAGTCGGCTGTGGACGAGCAGGGCGAGGTTTCGAGCGGTCGTGTACAGGCGCTTCAAGGGGCTGGGCTTTTTAATAATCCGGATTTCTTTGAAGCCGAATTCCGAGATCATGCCAACCGCTGCGGCCGCGTTCGGACCCCACCAGTTCGAATGGTCGCCGCCGAAATAGGTACCTGGGTAGAAGGCAACCGCCTTCCGTGGGCTGAAGTTCATGTCTGTGAGCGTCTCGAGCACCAGCAGCTCCTTGGTGACGCTCGCAACCGCCTCCAAGGCGGCCATCGGATCACGCATGTGGTAGAGCACGCCCATGAACAGGACCACGTCGAACATCCCGACGGTGTCGGGGCTGATTTCCAGCACCTCAAGCTCTATGTCCTCGACCTTTGAGCCAAGCTGCTTGCGCGCCAGTTCGAACGGGGCCTTGGAGACGTTGTGCCAGATCACCGAGTCGAGTGCCACCACACGAGCAGCACCGAGACGCTCCGCCGCAAACGAGAAATACCCATCCCAGGCACCAATGTCGAGGACCGACTTGCCCGTGAGAGGTGGTAGCTCGAGTGCCGCTAGCTTGCTGGCCGACTTGTCGCGACCAGGCGTGACGATCCCATGTCCGAGGTCGATCTGATGGTGCCAGGAGTAGGAATTGACCAGCGCCCGAAGCTCCTCGGCAACGTGGATGTCGGATGCGTGGGGATCAGCCGGAGCGTTCACCTTTTTGAACTCTATTCGGATTCTCGGAACGAAGGCAAGCTAGGGCGCAGTCTTTGTACAGCGGTCGAGACACAACCGCTGTTCGTCTCCTGCGATTCGAGGTCAACACTGGACGGTGCTGATCTTCCCGGCTTAGTCGGACTCCGCTACGTCGCCACGAACAAACGTTCTAGGGGTAGCGCACATGGTCCAAATCCCCTATAGAGGCGACGACCGGAATCGAACCGGTGTAGACGGCTTTGCAGGCCGCTGCGTAGCCACTCCGCCACGTCGCCGAAAGCATCACAAGCGTATCGACCTTGCCGCCAGGATCATCATCATGGCGACTCTCCAAGTGTGTTTGGGAGTCACCCAGTCGACCTTTCCGGGCTGTCTGAGAGCCCGAGTGTCGGCGAATCTGGTCCAACGGAAGGCACGCGTGTACTAATCTTCGGCCGCTGTAGGCCTGACCTTGTGTGGTCGCAGCGACATGCTTCTCGCCTGCCGCTGGGCGGACATCCCCCGCGACCCGTCAGTGGCTCGGCGCGTTGATACCCTTGCAGGCCATCCCAGGGCGATTAGCTCAGCTGGGAGAGCGCCGCCTCGACAAGGCGGAGGTCACTGGTTCGAGCCCAGTATCGCCCACTTGTAAAGTGCCTGCTAATCGGCATCTTTATGTTATCGATGGTACTCGCGTGGTACTTCGAATGTGGTGGGGACGGGACCGATTGGACCCGACGAAGGGTTTATGGTGAGAAACGATGTGCGACACGTAGCATAAATGTGTATCCATAGGTGTACACCTTCTGCTATGATCGGGTCATGAGTCCGCGCGTAGATGAGGTCCTTCCCACGCGAGAGGCACGGGCAAAGCTGCCCTCGCTCCTCGCTGGATTTCGTGCGCGCGGCGCCGACGCCGATCCGGTGGTGATCGGCGCGCACCGTCGTCCCGAGGCCGTCGTGCTGTCCTACGAGCGCTATCTAGCAATGCTGAGCGGCCGAGAGCGGGCCAAGGCCATCCTTGCTGGTCGTCGAGCGGCAGGCGCCGGCATGAGCGAAGAAGAGGCGATGCGGGTGGCAGTCCAAGAGCAGCACGCCTCCCGTCGCTGAGTGCCACGGATCGTCCTCGACTGCAACGTCTTTGTCTCGGCGCTGCTCTCGCCCCAGGGCAGTCCCGCACAGATCCTCAATCAGTGGGCGGACGGCGACGTCGATCTGGTCATCAGCCGTCTGCTGCTGGCCGAGCTGGAGAAGGTTCTGAGCCGACCCAAGTTCCATGCCTCGATCGACACGGTCCATATCGACGCGCTCCTGACGGGCCTGGTCGAGGACGCCGTACTGGTCGACGACCCTTCACCGCAGTCCGGCGTGACTCCCGACCCCGGCGATGACTACCTCGTGGCGCTCGCTCAGAAGGCCGATGCGCGATGCATCGTCTCGGGCGACGCCCACCTCACCGAACTCACGGACCCAAGCCCGCCTGTGCTCACGCCCCGCGAGTTCCTTGAAAGCCGGACGTGATCGGCGCCCGCCTGCTCGCCGTGGTACTCCCGTCGTATTTCAGTGAGCGAATCTGGGCCGATCTGAGAACACCTGAGAGCAGCTCACAAGCCCCACACTGTTTGAGCGTCCGGCCTTCGTAGTCGCTCCGGGGGCAGTCTCAAGTCGACGGCTTAGCTTCAAACATCGTGCGTTCGGCGAGGAGCAGCACGTCTTGATCGCTATCAATATCTCCTCCGATACAAGCGGTCCCAAAGCTCGCGCTGCATCCGGCCGTGCCGCCCGGAACCTCAACGACACACTCCGCGATGAGTTTGGATAGGTCCCGCGCCAGCACCTTCGCTCCGGTTGGGTCGGTATCCGGCAAGAGAATCGCGAACTCGTCGCCAGCCAGTCGCGCGACGATGTCTCCACCGCGAACACGCCGCAGTAGGTGCGAGGCGACCTTCTTGAGCAACTCATCGCCGATCTTGTGACCGTGTGCTTCGTTGACCGAGCGAAAGTCGTTCAGACCGATCACCATCAAGGTCGACAGCTCTCCCCCACGATCGGCGCTGGAGACCCATAGCGCGATCTCGTGCTCCAGACGCTTGCGCGAAAGCAAGCCGGTGAGCTGATCGTGCTCGGTCAGGTGAGCCAGGCGCGTCTCGATCTGGCGGTACTCGGTCAGATCCTGAATCTGGGCCACGAGGTGAAGCGGCTTTCCCTGCCGATCGCGCACAAGCGAAACCGACAGCATCACCGAGATCACGTTCCCACGGGCATGGCGGTAGCGCTTTGCAATTTGGTAGCCATCGATTTCCCCGGCACGCAGCCGCAGCAGTTGCTCCTGGTCGGTCTGGGAATCCTCCGGGTCGGTGAGCTCATCCAGAGTCTGGGAGAGCAGTTGCTGTGCGGTGTAACCGGTCATATCCAAAAGCGCGTCGTTGGCTCGCACCAATCGGCCCTCGGCCGTCAGCAGCGCCATACCGATCGGCGACTGTGCAAACACGAGCTCGAAACGCTCCTGCGCGTGGCGACGGGCCTCGTCGAAATGCTTGCGCTGAGTGATGTCCTGAGCGATCGCGACACCCCCGAGGATCTGGGCTCCTCTACCGTGCAGGGGCCCCACCTGAACCGAGTAGCAGCGGGTCTCGTCCTCGGACCAGATCTCAACCGTCTCGGTGTGCCCCTCCAAAGCGGCCCTATACAGCGGCTCATAGATTGCCCACTGGTCGGGTTTGAAGACGCTTCCCGCCTGTCGGCCCTCAAAAGCGCCGGAATCGAGTCCCTCATAGATAAGTGCCTGCCCGCCAGCAAGCGCGAAGCACAGCTCGCAGTCAAAGACGAGTACCGAGGTGTCAGGAAGCAGGCGCAGCACCGACGGCAGAAAGTCGGTGCTGAGATAGGCAGTGCTCTGATGGCTCGGCGATGCCGACACATTGGAATATCGGCCGTAGCCACATAGACCTTGACCATCGGTGTCGCTCAGTCGTCCACTACACGATCAGCCCGTTCGTTACAAAGCGGGGAACTCGGCGTGCGCCTGGGCTCAGGCGGCGCTTTTCAGCTCAGACAGAGCTCGCTCGAGCGTTTGCTGGTTCTGCGCTCCGCCGAGGGACTGCCGTACGTGTCCGGTGCTGTCTATCAGGAACGTCATCGGTAGACCGCTGAGACCGTAATCGTCTCCCACCAGACCTTCCCCGTCGCGCAGGTTTGGGAAGCTCCAGCGGTAGCGGCGGATGAACGAGCGGGCGTTGCCGAGCAACGGATCGTTCCAATTCACCCCGACCAGCGTCGCACGACCACGTAGGTTGTTGGCGAACCGCTCGAGAGCCGGCGCCTCTTTTTGGCAGGGCCCGCACCAGCTGGCCCAGAAGACGACGAACACCGGTTTCCCGCGGAGGCCTGCCAAGGTGACAGCGGGACCGACGAGCACCTGATGGGGCAATGGATGGGCCAACTCACCCTTGTTCGAGTGGCTGGCAAAGCCGAACGCGATCACCGCGACCGCAAAGGCCACCAGCACACCGTAGATCAGCAGCCGTGGGCCCGTTTGGCGCACCGGAACTACTCCGATGCCAGCAGCGGTACGTCGTGGGCGATGTCCGCGGGCTTGAATTCAGGCGAGTAGAAGGCCGTCTGCTTGCCGCTAGCGCTGATCCCGTAAATGATCCCGGTGTGGTTTACGAACTGCGGTTGGCTTGAGTCCTGCTGGGAGCCCACGCCCCACGCTTCCCAGACACGCCCAAGTTCGTGTGCGGAGCCGATCAGATACTGCATCCGCCCGGTCATCCCATGGCGGGCAAGGAACGCGGCGACCGCCTTGGGCGTGTCGCCGTGCGGGTCGACCGAGACCGCAATGATCTGCACCCTGGCGGACTCCTTGGAGCCCATAAGGTTCTGCGCCACGCGCAAGTTGGAGGTGATCAGTGGGCACACATCCGGACAGTTGGTGTAAAGGAAGGTGACGAGTACCGACTTGCCGCGGTAGGAGTCGATGTTCACTGGCTGACCCAGATAGTTGTGCAGCGCAAGCGGTGGAGCCGGGCGCGGCGGTGAGAACATGCCCGCCGCGTGAAAGGCGGAGGGCTTGGCTTCAGCGGTGCCGGGCGCAGGTGTTGAGGAGCCAGAGCCCACGGTCAGCAAAGCGATCCCGCCGGCGATCACGACGATCACAACCAACGCCGCCAGGACACGCAAATCGAGGCCGCTGCGCTGCTTCTTGCTCGCCTCTCCCGCCCGATCCGCACCTCCCTCGACGGGGTTTTTCTCGCCTGGATGTTCGGGTGGCGCGGCGCTCATAGATACCGGCGATTCTCAGTACTTTCGACCCTCATGTCGAAGCGAACTTAGCATCACACAAGCGATCGCGCGTAACCTCAAGGCGGCGCGTAATCGCCCACGAGCCCAGCGTCCACGTCGGCAAGAAACGTTGCATTCCTTCCCATGTGATGCATCTTGCAAGAAGACCTGTTAGGTTCCTGCCCGTTCGTGCCGAGTCCTCTCCCCACGGGGCGAGGAGCGGGGGACCCAAAGCAGCCAGCAGGCTGCGGGGGCGAATCGTCACCTAGGTGTGGCGTAGCGTAGACGGTTACGCGAGCCCGACAGCTAACCCCGTAGGCGCCCAGCAATACAGAAGAAAGGACGCGCTTCGATGCCGGGATTCCCGCGTGATCTTGCTGCCCTAGAGCCCTGGGAGGCTTCGCTTGCACGCTCGCAAGCACGTCGCCAACGCTCCCAAAGTCAACCTAGGAGCCAGGCCCCAGTCGCACTGTCGGTGCTGCTTGACAGCGGTCGGGCACTTGCCCACGCCTCCCGAGACCTAGCCCAAACGGAACCCTGGGAGCTCTCACTGGGACGCTCCCGTACCCGCAGGCGCGCATCGCAGCTGCGATTCGTTCCCACGAGCACGCGCGCGAAGCGCCTTTCGCTGGGCACCCTGATCGCTCTCGCCGCTGGACCAGCCGGCGCCCTCAGCGAAACGACCGCGGTCTCCAGCGCCAGCAGCGGCCCGACTGCCGAGCCCCCGACCACCACCGAACACACCGTCGTTCTCAACGAAGGCAGCGAAGGCAGGCAGGTACGGCTGCTGCAGCAGGCACTTGGAATCAACGTGGACGGCATCTACGGTCCGCAAACTGAAGCGGCTGTGCGGGCATTCCAGGCCAGCCACGGATTGAGCGTTGACGGCGTCGCCGGCCCTCTCACCAACGCGGCGCTCCGCGATCGGGCTTCTCAGACGATCTTCGCCGCCGATATCCAGGATGCGCTTCCAGGCGAATCCCAAGAAAGATCGCTGTCCCCCTCCGCGACTGGCCAAGAAACTCAGACAAGTCCAGTCGCGCGTCTACAGGAAAAGCTCGGTGTGCATGTGGACGGCAGCTTCGGGCCGGAAACCGAGCGTGCCGTACGCCATCTACAACAAGCTCACGGTCTCACCGTCGACGGAGTCGTAGGCCCAGCCACCTGGAACACCCTCGGAATCAACGCCACCGACACACTCGACCCGCCGGCAAGCGCTGTACCGCAGACAGGCCAGCCACATGCCAGCAAGGCCAGCAGCGATGGGCCGACACACAGCGGCGCAAGCGCGAGCAGCCCCGTCAAGCTGCTGCAGGGCGCCCTTCACCTCCCCGTCGACGGGGACTTCGGCCCGCAGACCGAGGCCGCTATCCGGCGGCTGCAGGCCCGCCATGGCCTGAACGTGGACGGCGTCGTCGGACCGGCGACGTGGGGCGTACTCGGCGTGCACAGCGCCGAAACTCTGACCCCTCCGGCCTCGTCGCTATCGCACTCCCATCACACCGCGGCAAGCGGCCACTCTCGGGCTCGCTCCGAAAGCAAGTCGGGTGCCGTTGCGCGCCTGCAGGAAGCTCTACATCTACCGGTCGACGGCACCTTCGGCCCGGAAACCGAGGCCGCGGTGAAGCGCATGCAGGCCCAGCACGGTCTGACCGTGGACGGGGTCGTGGGACCAGCCACCTGGAGCGCACTTGGAATCAGCGCCACACACACCCTCAACCCGCCCAGCGCCTCGCAGTCCCAGACCGGCGGGGGCGGCGGAGAAACATCGGATGTGGTTGCGCGAGTGATCGCCGCGGCAAACGAAATCGCCACCACGCCGTATGTGTTTGGCGGCGGCCACGGTTCGTTTCAGTCTTCCGGCTATGACTGCTCGGGATCGGTTTCCTACGCGCTTCACGGCGGTGGTCTCTTGAGCTCACCAGAGGACTCGAGCGCGCTGGAGTCATACGGCGAAGCGGGACCGGGAAGCCACATCACGATCTACGCCAACGCCGAACACGCCTGGATGACGATCGACGGGCGTCGTTTTGACACGGTCGCCCAGCAAGAGACGGGCACGCGCTGGTCCGACTCGATGACCTCAACCGCCGGCTACGTCGTGCGTCATCCGGCTGGGCTCTAGGGCAGGAGCGTCGGCCCTTGGCTCACGGGTGAAGCTTTTCGCCAGCCTCGAGCATCGCGACGAACTTCTTGATGCGTCGTGCTCGGGTGGCTGGCAGCTTCGCCTCCCCCACCCGGTAGAGAATCGCATAGCGGTTGGCGCGGTCCAGGGTCTTGAAGAAGGCCCCGGCTTGCGGGTGACGCTCGAGCTCTTGGCTTAGATCCTCCGGGACTCCGGCCACACGCTGCCCGTCATAGGCTGCCTCCCAGCGGCCGTCCTCACGCGCCGCCTGGATACACAGCAAGCCCGCCGGTTTCATCCGGCCCTGATCGATCAGGGCCTGTGCCTTCTCGCGGTTGATTCGTGACCACTTGCTCCTGGCAGAACGTGGTGTGAATCGCTGCAGCCAGTAGCCCTCGTCAAACGCCGCCTTCTGCCCGTCGATCCAACCAAAACAGAGCGCCACCTCCAAGGCCTGTTGGTAGGTGACGCTCGCTGCTCCCGTGCCCTTCTTGGCGATCTTCATCCAGAGCCCGGCCGCGTCTTGATGATTGGAGCTCAACCACCGCTCCCACTCGCGCTGGGAGTCAAATCCGATCACCGGAAGCTCTTTTTGACTCATCGAATCTCCTTACGCGCGCGCACGCGCGCGTCCATAAGCGTTTTGGTAGGGGTGGCCCATCCAGACCGACACTCCAACACACGGGAGATGCACTCACGGGCGATCATCCCGTCCCAAGCACAGCCTAGCTTCAGGCGCCAACGGCTCAAACGGCGACACGGAGATAGTTATGCTTGCTCGGGCACACACATTCACCATTGAAGGCCTAGAGGCACGGTTTGTCACCGTCGAGGTGGATATACGTGTCGGGCTACCAAGCTTCACGATCGTGGGCTTGGCGGACGCGGCGGTGCGAGAGGCGCGCGATCGTGTTCGTGCCGCGATCTTGAACTCGGGGTTTGACTTCCCCGCACGACGCATAACCGCCAACCTCGCTCCGGGAGACATCCGCAAGGTGGGCGCCGGATTGGACCTGGCACTGGCCTGCGCGGTTCTGGCGGCCAGCGATCAGATCTCCAGCGAGCGCCTGGAGGGCTTTGCGTTCTTCGGCGAGCTGTCACTCGATGGTGAGGTGCGCTCCTGCCAGGGAACACTCGCGGTCGCCCAAGCGTCGGCTGGAGCCGGGTTGCACACGCTCGTGCTCGGGCCCGAACGCGCCTGTGAGGCGACGCTTGTCGATGCTCTGAAAATCGGTGTCGCGGAACGCCTGAGCAGCGCTGTTCGGATCCTGACCGAGGGCACCGGCGATCCCCTGCCGAGCAGCGCATCCTCCGAGGAGAGCATCGACGAACGCGAACCCGATCTGAGCGACGTGCGCGGTCAACATCAGGCGGTGAAGGCGATGATCATCGCCGCGGCCGGCGGGCACAACAGTCTGCTCAGCGGACCACCCGGAACCGGCAAGACGATGCTCGCGCAGCGCATGCCTTCGATCCTGCCTCCACTGAGTCGCTCGGAGGCGATCGAAGTGACGCGGATCCACAGCATCACCGGCAAGCTGGAGCGCAACGGGCTGATGACACGCAGACCGTTTCGTGCGCCGCATCACACGGCCACCACCGCCGGCCTGATCGGTGGCGCTGGCACGGGATGGGTCGGGGAGATCGTCCTGGCTCACAACGGCGTGCTGTTCCTGGACGAGCTCTCGGAGTTCTCGCGCCAGTCCCTGGAGGCGCTGCGCCAGCCGCTGGAGGACGGTCGTGTAGCGATCGTCCGCGCTAACCACGCGGCCGTCTACCCCGCGCGATTCATGCTGGTGGCGGCGACCAACCCGTGCCCCTGTGGCTTTGCCGGGGTGGCCGAGCGCTGTCACTGCAGCGAGGCGGAGCTCGCTCGATACCGCCGCAAGCTGAGCGGGCCGCTGCTGGACCGCATCGACATGCTCACCCATCTGGAACGCCAAAAGACGCACAATCTCACCGAAGAGCCGCTGACCAGCTCCACGCAGGCGCGTGAAGCGGTCCTACTGGCAAGGGAACGCCAGCTCGCCCGCTTCGCCAATGACGGCATCGTCGCCAACACACACATGGATCCGCGGATGCTGCGCCTGCACGTCAATCTCGACGACAAGAGTGACGCGATGCTGCGCAGCGCCCACGAACGCGGTCTGCTCAGTGCACGCGGCCAGCATCGGACGCTACGGGTTGCGCGCACCGTCGCTGACCTCGCCGGCAGCGACCACGTCGCCCCCCAGCACGTCGCGATGGCCCTCTCGCTACGCCCCGAGGCAAGCCTCGCGGGCACCCGGGCAGCGTGATCGTTATGACGGCAACCGCGACCACCGATATGACAGCCGAGCGCTTCGCCGAGCTGATCACAACCGAGGAGCCCTCTGCTGTCGAGACGGTGGAGCGCCCCACCTACGGCGTCCACGCCTGCCGCGAGTGTCTACGGCGCAGCTGGCTGCTGACCGTGATGACTGGCTATCTAGACAGCCGCCGTCACGATGTGCGGCGCCTGACCAGACTCCTAGCGCTCTCGGATCTCGAGCTGTTGAGCGCGCTCGGGGCGCATCGGCGCGAGAGCGTACTCAGAGAATATGAACAGTTCGATATCAGCTGTTTGAATCTCGAGTCGTGCTCGGCCGCCGTGTGCAAGCACGACCCCCATTTCCCCTACGCGCTCGCCCAGGCGCAGGCGCTCGGCACACCCTCGGCGCTGTTTCTGCTCGGGGACGTCGAGTGTTTCAAGACCCTCTTCAGTGAGCCAGCCGTGGCGATCGTCGGTATACGTAAGGCAACCGACTACGGCATCGAGATCGCTCGTAGCCTCGCCCGGGACTTGACCTCGGCAGGAGTGCCGGTCATCAGCGGCCTAGCCGAAGGTATCGCGGCCGCCGCTCACCTCGGCGCCCTGGATGCTGGTGGTCCGACTCTCACCGTGATGCCGGGCGGCGCGGACATCTGCTACCCGGTGAACAAGCGGGCTCTCTACAAGAGCCTTCAGGCATCCGGCTGCGCAATCTCAGAGCTTCCGTGTGGCTTTCGCATGCGTCGTTGGTGCTACGCGGCGCGCAACCGGGTCATCACCGGACTGGCACGCCTGGTGGTCGTGGTGGAGGCCGAGCGGACCCAGGGTGATCTGATGGTCGCGAACTTCGCGAACACGCTTGGAAAGACCGTCGCGGCCGTTCCGGGGCGAGTCACCTCGACCACCTCGCAGGGGTCGCATTCGCTGCTCAACCAGGGCGCGCGTCTGATCGAAAACGCACAGGACATACTTGACCTGCTCTACGGTGTCGGCGCCAAGCGCGTCCCGCCCCCAGGTCCCGAACTCGATCCGCCTCTACAGGCCATTCTGGAAAAGGTGGGCTCCGGCTACGACACCCTCTCCAAGCTGGCCAGTACGGGGCTCGAGGCGCAGGATGCACTGATGGCGCTGACTGAGCTGGAGCTGATGGGCAAGATCGCCCGCGGCGATGGCGGTCGCTATGTTCCCTGCGCAAGCCTTGGGGTCGTTGCGAGCTAGCTGGACAGGCGACTGAGGCCACCGGCCGGTGGCGCCACGTCGACGACCGCGTGCCGGTCTATAATCCGCTGGCTTCGCGGATGTAGCTCAGCTGGCTAGAGCGTCGCCTTGCCATGGCGAAGGTCGAGGGTTCGAATCCCTTCATCCGCTTCCTGTTGTGTCTCGGGGCATC
>DATBPE010000030.1:0-18297 GCA_036561505.1 Solirubrobacteraceae bacterium | reverse complement strand
CTCGGCGAACTTCCCACCGAGCAGAAGCGCGTCATCGAGCTCGCCTACTTCGGCGGTTTCACACACACCGAGATCGCCTCGATGCTGGGCACGCCGATCGGCACCGTCAAGGGCCGCATGCGCCTGGGCCTGCAGAAGCTTCGCACCCCCCTGGCAGACTGGCAGGTGATCAACGCGTGAGCTCGATTGAGAACAGCAGTTGTGAGCAAGTCATCGACGCCGCCCCATATGTCCTGCGGGCGCTCGAGGAGGCCGAGGCCTACCGCGAGCACCTCAGTGGCTGCGCAACCTGTCAAGCGCAGGTCGCCGAACTGCAACAGGTGGTCGACAGGCTGCCCGAGAGTACCCCGGCCATGGCGGCCCCCGAGGCTCTGCGCGGGCGAGTGCTCGCCACAGTCCGATCGGAGGCCGAGCTGTTCCGCGCCGCCAGCCGCCCGACAGAGGAGCCACCCAAGCTCGCCAGGCGCTTGAGATCGCGCGGCAAGCCATACCTCGGCGCATCGATCGCGCTCGCGGCCGTGCTCGGCGCCGCTGTCGTCATCGCGCTGGGCGGCGGCTCCTCAACGCACGTGCGTGTGACTTCAGCACACCTTGCCGCGAGCCTCCCCGGCGCGCACGCGTCTCTGCGCCAAGTGGAGAATCACGCCGAACTGGTGATCTCCGGCATGCCACGGCCAGCACTCGGCAAGATCTACGAGCTCTGGCTAAAGCGGGGCACGGCAGCGCCGCAACCGACCGACGCGCTCTTCAGCGTGACAAGCCGAGGAACCGCCGCGGTCGCCGTTCCTGAGAGCCTGCACGGCGTGAAAGAACTGATGGTCACCAGCGAGCCGCTCGGAGGCAGTTCCCGCCCCAGCGGCCCCGCGCTGATACGCATCCCGATCAGCACATAACCCTTTCCACGCGCCATCCACAGAGGACAAGCGCCACAGTCGGTGCATGGTGGCTGACCCTGGTATCTAGGAGAATCCTCGGGTTCGTGGCATGCCCCTCGGGATCGCCCGAGCACCCTGAGGAGCGTATTCACGCGTGGCGCGATCGCACGGAGACGGTTGTGCCCGGGAAAATCAGTACGGTCTGCTCATGCGCTGGGTAAGCACGACCGCAACGGTTCTCGCCGGGGCTCTCTTGGTTGGCTGCGCCGGCAAGAGTGTGACCGTGACTGTCACGACGCAGAGCATCGCCAGGAGCCCCACGCGCCCGCCCGTAAAGAGACCCACACGCTTGCCCGTGAACGAGTACAGGGTGCCGTCCGGTTCGATGGAGCCGACCCTTGGTATCGGTTCGCACGTCACGCTTCAGCCCGGCTCGCCGAAGGTGGGGGAGATAGCGGTCTTTTACCCGCCTGAAGGAGCAGAGGAACAGGTCTGCGGCCCGCAACGTCATACGGTTGTCTTGGGGGCCGCCGCGTGCTCTGTGCCCATCCCGACAGAGTCCGACGTCAACTTCATCAAGCGGATCGTGGCGGGCCCGGGGGATGAGATCTATGTCAAGGAAGGTCATGTGTATCGCAACGGGCTGCGGGAGCAGGATTCCTACATCAAAGAATGCGGGCCCGTGCCGGAGTGCAACTTTTTGACGCCGATAAAGATCTCGGCGGGGCACTGGTTCATGATGGGCGACAACCGCGGCGAATCCGACGACAGCCGCTTCTACGGGCCGATCCCCACGAGTTGGATAGTCGGCATCGTGCGGGGAGCTACACCTCAAGGCTCATCCGAATAGCCGCTACCGCCAGGCAGGCACTGGGGCAATCCGCCGGCGTCTGAATCCAGGCCAACGCCTGACCTGGACTCAACGAGCTGAACAACACACTCAACTTCTTACACCCAGCCGATCGGTCTCGGCCTGAAGATCGGCTGGCGAGTGGCGGTGAGGCCCGGGAAGATCCCCGGCGTGGCGGTGTCTATTGATAGGAGATGACAATCGCACCCCCGACATTCGGAGGAACCATGAAGCCAACCTATGTTTTCCTGGCATTCGTCGTGGCATGCACGGCGAGCGCCGTTACGATCGCAAGCGCGCGTCCCACCATCCCAACCGCGCACTCGAGCCGTACCGCCACGATCAAGCTGCGTCACACGAGCCTCGGCAACATCCTCGTCAACAGTTCCGGCCACACGCTGTATGAGTTCACCAAGGATCACACCAACAAGAGCAGCTGCGCGAGCATCAGCGGGTGCTCAGAAGTGTGGCCGTCGCTAAAGACGAGCGGCCGACCGAGGGCCGCCGGCGGCGTCAAGGCTTCGCTGCTGTCCTCGATCAACCTGTCCACAGGCGCCAAGCAGGTCACCTACGCCGGTCACCCGCTCTACCTCTACAGCGCCGACAGTGGACCGGGAGAAACCTCCTACGTTGGGGAAAAGCAGTTCGGCGGCACGTGGTACGCGATCAACGCCTCCGGACACACCGTGAAGTAGAGCTCGGCTGATCGGTTGCTGTTGGCGGCGGGTGCTGTGTGAACCTCACCGGCCGGTGAAATGGACCACCGTCTGGCGAGTCTCAGCGACGGTCGATCTCGACGTGCTGCTCGCGCACCGAGTGATCAGCTGAGCCCGCCTGGCTCAGCAATCCTTGCATTTCGACCTTCGCGGTAGATCCGCTGGGGTGGCGCGGCAGTCCCAACCATACGGCCAGGTCTGATCGCCAAGGGCGCCAGACGGGTACTCAGCTGATGGATGCTGGCTGCCGATAGGAATGTGGTGGGTTATTTCAACGCGATCTCCCCGCGCCGCGGCACGCCAACTGGAGTCAGGATCGGGCTCGGTTTGCTCGGCGTACTGATCCTCCTAGGCGCCGCGCACAGCACCGTTGGACTGGGCGGCGGATCGACCGACCGTCTCTTTGAAAGCTGGGTCTATGACACCGTGATGGTCGGGTGCGCGATGGTCTGCCTCGCGCGCGGCGTGCTCGTAAGCGATGGCCGGGTGCCATGGTTGATCCTGGGGTTCGGTGTGTCCTGCGACGCGGCTGGGGAAGTCCTCTCCTCGATCGGTGAATCGTTCGCACCGGCGATCCAGAACTCTCTCTACATAGCTCTCTACCTGGCCGCCTATGTCGCGATCGTGCTGCTCGGGCGCCGGCGTGTCACCCGGTTTCGCGCCAGCATGTGGATCGACGGCATCACCGGCATGCTGGCGGTCGCCTCCCTGACAGCGACCGCGCTGTTCGCGCCCGCGCTGGTGGCCGCTAACACCACCACCCTGAAAGCGGGTCTGGATATCGCCTACCCGCTAACCGATGTGCTGCTGCTCGGGATAGTCATCCTGATGCTTGCCCTGGGAGGCTGGAGAGCGGGTCGCACGTTCGGGTTGATCGCGGCCGGGTTCGTAGTGATGGCCGCAGCCGACGGCATCTACCTCTACCAGGAAGTCCACGGCGGCTACACCGCCGGCACGCCGCTCGACAGCCTGTGGTTGCTCTCGGCTCTGACTCTCGCCTACGCGGCCTGGCAGCCCGATAGCGCCCCCGCATCTGAGCGAGACTCCTCGATCCTGGTCATGATCGCCCCGGTGTTCTTCGGGGTCGTGGCGATCGGCATTCTCGCCTACGGAAACGCCAAAGGAGTCACGGGCCTATCGATCTGGCTCGCCGTGGCGACGCTGCTCACGGTGCTGATCAGGCTGGTCGTCACCGCCGATGAAAACATCCGTCTGATCGCCTCCAGTACCGACCTTGCCAATCACGATGCGCTCACCGGCCTCGGTAACCGCAGGGCGCTCCTGCACGACCTCCAGATAGCAAGCGCGCAGGCAACTCCTACCAAGCCAAAGCTTTTGCTTCTGTTCGACCTCAACGGCTTCAAGCGCTACAACGACACGTTCGGTCACCCGGCCGGGGACGCGCTGCTCAAGCGCCTGGGTCGCAGACTCGCTGAGCAGGCAAGCTCCGATGGACGAACCTATCGACTCGGTGGAGACGAGTTCTGTGCGCTGCTGGAGATCAAAGGCGATCCAGTGGCACAGGCGAGCTCGCTTGCGCAGGCCCTGCTCGAGTCGGCCGAGCACTTCACGATCGGCGCGAGCTACGGCGAGGTCCTGTTGGGATCCGAGAGCACCGACGTGGACGACGCGCTGCGCATCGCCGACCAGCGCCTGTACGCCCAGAAGACTTTGAACCGTCCCACGAGCCTCGAGTGGCGAGACGTGCTGCTCGGGCTGCTGCGCGAACGCGACGCCGAGCTTGGCAGCCATGTGGCGCAGGTCGCGGGTCTGGCCCACCGGCTCGGCGAGCGCCTGGGCATGCAGGAGCTTGAACTGAGAACACTCGTGGCGGCCGCCGAGCTGCACGACATCGGCAAGGCGGCGATCCCGGACGCGATACTCGAAAAGCCCTCCGCCCTGGACAGCGAGGAGCGGGCCTTCATGGAACGCCACACCCTGATCGGCGAGCGCATCCTCGCCTCGGCGCCAAGCGGAGCGCCCGTGGCCGCGATCGTGCGCGCGACCCACGAGTACTACGACGGAGGCGGCTACCCGGACGGCCTCAGCGGCGAGCAGATCCCGCTCGCGGCGCGGATCGTCGCGATCTGCGACGCCTACCATGCGATGACCAGCGACCGCAGCTACCGCGCGGCGCTCTCGCAAGCCCAGGCGCTCGAGGAGCTGCGACGGTGCGCCGGCAGCCAGTTTGACCCGCGGCTGACAGAGCTGTTCCTGGGACTCCTAGCGGAGGAGCAGATCTCAAGCGCAGCGGCGGGATCCTCTGGCGCTGGCGATCAGGCTTCTGGCACGTCGGATCTTTGAGTGCCTGCCAGCGCCAGATTTGGGCGGCCCGGCGGCGCATTGTCCGGGCCGCGGATCTGAGCCACCTCTCACTCGTGTGGCGCTGGAGGGCGAGCCGATCTAAGTTGAACTGTGCGCCGAGTAATCAACGGCTTACGGCGGTCCGCGACGCACTCCCGGTGCAACCCAGACGCTGAAGGCGCTGTCAATCACAACCAACTATCAGGGTGACATATCAACTGTGCCATCGAGACGGCACGACCTGTAAGGCATAGGGCAACCTCCAAGGCCAGTTCCTCAAAAAGATTGTTTGCCATCACGGCAAATAATTCTCTACAAGCAAAATGCCGCACTGTGGGAGGGCACGTCTCGTCAGACGCTATATTGTGCTAACGAACGTTTTCCGTTAGATTGCGCAATATGCCGTCTCTGGCTGATCTTCCCGATGCTCTTATCTCCCAGGGTCGCTACTGGGTCAGTTCGATCGAGGCTGCCGAGTTCGCCGGGGTGGCGCCGGCGCATGTGTATCCGGGGCTGCAGCGCTTGCGTCGCCGCGGCGTGCTGTTCTCCCCGACACGTGGCCTGTACGTAGTGGTGCCGCCGGAATATCGGTCGTGGGGCGTGTTGCCCGGGGAGCTGTTCATCGACGGGATGATGCGAGCGTTGGGACGCGACTACTACGTGAGCCTGTTGACAGCGGCGGCGATGCATGGGGCTGCACATCAGGCGCCGCAGCTCTTCCAGGTGATGGTCGACAGGCACGTTTCCGACCGTGACATAGAGCGAGTCAGGCTGCGCTTCTACGCGAACGACTTCCTCGACCAGATGGCTGTGGAGGATCGTATGGTCGACACAGGGCGCATCCGACTGGCGACGCGCGAGACGACGCTCGTGGACCTCGTGGTCCATCCCGACGCCGCCGGCGGCCTGAGCAACGTCGCGACCGTGATCGCAGAGATCGGCGATCTCGACGTGCCAACCCTGGCGCGGCTTGCGGGGCTGCGCTCCCGCTCGGTAGCCCGGCGTCTGGGCTGGCTACTCGACCGGTTCCGCGAGGATTTGGACCTCGCGCCGCTGTGCGATGCCGCGCTCCCCGAAGATGGTTATTCGACCCGACTCGTGCGTGCGCTTCCAGTGCGTGGCCCAGTTGATCGTCGCTGGAACGTCCAGGTCAACAGCGACGTCGAACCCGACCTATGATCGACCGTCCGGCGCTGATTGCGTGGCGCTCGAGGGCTCCGTGGCCAGACCGAGTTCAGATCGAGCAGGACCTCCTGCTCTCACGCCTCATGATCGAGATCGCCCGCGACGAAGTACTCGGTCCCGAGTTGGCGATGCGCGGTGGCACGTGCATGCACAAGCTTCACTTGGCGACTGCGCTGCGGTACTCCGAGGATCTCGACTACGTTCGCTTGACCCACACCGGCATCAAGCCCTACACCCAGGCGCTCACGAGGATCGCGGATGAAGTCGGGCTCACTGTCACAAGTCGGCAGCGTTCCGGACAGATGGTCCGGGTCTACCTCGACGGACAGCCGACGGAAGGCATCGGACGCATCCGCATCAAGATAGAGATCAACATCGCCGAGACGCAGTCGTTCCTACCGCGCAAGCGCGTACGCCACACGGTCGAGACCGCTTGGTGGAGCGGCGAAGCCGACATCACCACATTCGAGACCGAGGAGTTGCTCGCTACCAAGCTACGGGCGCTCTACCAGCGCAGCAAGGGTCGCGATTTGTTCGATCTGTGGCTCGGACAAACAGTCCTCCAGGCAGACCCGGAACGGATCGTTGACGCCTTCCATCACTACATGCGCAATGCCGCGTTCAGCTTCCCGGAGCTGCGCGAGAACCTCACCGCGAAGCTCGCGAATGCAAGCTTCCGTCGCGACCTCCAAGCGCTCGTGACGAGTACGCCTGCAGAGTACGATCCGGGCACCGCCGCCGACGTGGTGATGCGTCAGCTCGGTAGCCGACTGCGCAACGCTCCGCCCATCGAGGAGATCACTCCTCTGGCGCCGTAGCACCCAAGCGGCGAGACCCGGAGGCGTCCTAGCTATAGGCCGTCAACGACGAGTCCTCGGCGACCGAAGCTGGTCGGCCAACCGAACAGGTGATGTCAACCAACCGCCGGGCGCCTTGTAGTGCAGGCGCCCGGCGATTCGCCTACGGTGAGATCAGCGGCGAGCGATCCCAGGCAGCACCGGTGTGCCTTCGATCTGGACCGCCTGGAGCGCGTTCGGGTCCAGCCCGAGCAACTCGAGGATCGTCGGTGCGATCTGTGTCGTCTCCACCCACGGGCGGTAACTGCCGGGCTCCACCGCTCCCGGCGCGTAGACGACGATCGGCACGTCGCGGTCGGCCGGGTTGGCGCCGCCGTGCTCGGCGATCTTGCTGCCGCCGGTGTACACCACACCGACCTGCACCACACCCCACACATCCGGGTGGCGGGGGTCGCTTATTGGTACCCCGAAGTACCGCGCGGCGGCCCGCCCGGCGTAGATTTCGGCCAACCCCGAGTGCGCCAATGTGCGCGTGCTGCCGTCATAGGCGACACCGGTCGCCGAGTGGCTCCACAGGTAGTCCTTCACGAAGTCCGCGGCCTGCTGGGAGGTGTCGGACAGGTAGCTCTGCCAGGCGTCGTCGTCGGTGCCGGCCACGATCAGAGCACCGGCTCCGGGGTGAGACGCTTCCCAGGCGGCGTTGATCGCTTCGATGATCGGACCGTCCTTGATCCGGGTCAGGGAGTTCGGGTCCTGCGGGGACTGGCCGTGCTTTGCCGAGACGATGATGGCGGTCGAGTCCGCGAGGCCCTGCGCTTGGATCTCTTCGTACATTGCCTGCAACTTCGCGTTGATGTAGTCAAGCGCCCGCGCGAGCAACGGTCCCGGCGTGGTCGTGCCCGGCTGATACCCGCCGCTGAGGCCGTCCGACGTGTGCAGCTTCTCCGCGGTCGAGACGGTCTGGAAGTTCATCCCGAAGATCCCCGGCACGCCGACCTTGGTTTTGCGACTGTGGTCGTAGCCCTCGATCTCGTTGAGAACCGCCTGAACCTTGTATGAGTCGTACTGCATCGTGGCGGCGTTGTCTTCTGTCCAGCTGATTTCGCCGGGGTACGGCGTGCCGTCCGGTTGTAGTGCGTTGCTGTCGATCTCGGGTGTGAACAGGTCGTCGATGCTGTTGCCCGACGGCCCCTCGAGGGATTCGTAAGCGGGGTGCTTGTCAGACCACGCGGTCCGCAAGCCGTGGCTGTGCGCCACTTCGAAGATCGTGTTGACCTGGAGATATTCGTGTGGATAGATCGGCTTGCAGGTCTGCGGATTGACCGGCAGCGCGGCCGGGTTGATCAGAGACTGCGGCTGGCCGGTCATTTCGAGAATGCTTTCGGGCAGGCCGGCGAGACCCTGACCGGCGTCCAGCGCGGTCGCGTCCTTGTCGTCCGGCGAGTCATAGATGACTTCCCCGCCAGTCGGCTGGCCGTGGCATGACGTCGTCCCCGCGGGCAGTACGGCATGGCTGTACTCATCGTCGTAGTAGATGCCAGTCGTGCGCGGGTTCCCGCCCGTGACCTGGGCGGTCATGCCGGGGAACGAGTCGGAGGGGATCGGCGTCTGGGCGCGTGCGTACTCGGCGCCTCCACCGACGAGCTTCGCCAGCTCTGAGCTCGGATGATTGCTGACATACCATTCGAGGTCTGACTGGTGCAGGCCGTCGACCGAGATCAGCAGCACGTGCTGCAGTTGATGGGGTGGCGGGGGAAAGTGTCTGTGCGAACCATGCTCACGATCCCTGTGGGCTGATGCCAGCGAGCCGCTCGCCAGTGCGGCGATCACGCCCGCGGCGCCCACACCGGGCAACAGAGACCAGCGGTTTGCTCGAAACTGTGTCATGTTGCTCCTTTGCTCTCGGTGACTAGGGGGGACTGTCATGAGATGGCATCCCACGGCAGCGGCGAATAGCTCACGGATGCGGGCGCCGACCCGGCAGTAGTTAATTTCCCCCAGGGCGTCAGGGGTGCGTGTTATCTGTGGGTGACCGCCGCGTGAAGAACCTGTGGCGGCTCTCATGTGCAACCCATCTATGTAGAGAACGCATCACCCCGCGGTGAATCCTGGGTCTCGCTCATCGGCGGCGCGGGCTCCTGGCCCAGCGGCGAGCAGCCTCGAGGAACCTTCAGTGGGGGATAGCCGCAGTAAGCCCGGGCTCGCTCGATCCCTGGCTAACGCGACTGTCGGCGGCGCTCGACGCACAACACAGGGCCGAGAAAGCCCCCCACGACACGCAGCACGTAGGCGTCGCGACTGACGCTGTAGCGCAGCAGTGGCCTGAACAGAACCAGCCAGTGTCGCGCCACGTATCTACGCGGTCGTTCTGTTCTGTGCGCTGTCATTCCTATTGGAGTGTGGGGACCTTCACACAGCACCCTTCAATGATCCCTGTGCCGGTGCCGGTGTAGTAGCCGTTGGGTTGGACTATCACGCGGTAGTGCGCTCGCCTGCCCGAGCGATAGCGGGTCACACACGACCACGGGTTGCGAAGGATTCCCGTGCCGCCGGGCCGGCAACGTACCGTGGCCGCGCGTGTGCGCCTGGCGGCGGCGACTGGCTCGGGCGCCTGTGCGACAACCGCCTGCACCCGAGCGCCACTCAGAGTTCTCACGGGGGTGCGGTTCAGTGTGAGTGACTGTTCATAGCCGAACAGGTCCTCGTTGCCACGGCTATGCCACGCCAAGCCAGCGCCGGCAACCCCGACCAGGACCACCAACCACACAACAGCCACGGTGGGCAGACGTGAAAAGAGGGCCCGCTCTCGCGGACCCCCTTGTTCACTGGGACTTGATGCGCTTGGACTAACGACGGTGCCCGCCGCGGTCGTGACCACCACCGTGGCCGCCTCCACCGCCGAAGCCACCACCACCGTGGTCGCCTCCACCGCCGAAGCCAAAGCCACCGTGGCCGCCGAAGCCACCATCGCCGAAGCCTCCGCCGAAGCCGCCCCCGCCGTGGTCACCGCCGTGGCCGTGGCCGCCATCGCCACCGCCGTTACCGCCGCCCTGATGGCCAACGAAATGACAGCTTCCGTTTTCCAGGACGTAGCCAGGCGGGCAATGGGGAACCGGAATGGGCTTGCAGTTGCGACCCTTCAGTTCATACCCTGGCGGGCACGTGGGAGGCGGAGTGGGAATGCATTTGTTGCCACTCACTTCATAGCCACGTGGGCAACGCGGGGGCGGAATCGGAATGCAGTGACGGCCCTTGAGTTCGTAGCCGGTCGGGCATTCGGGGCGGTATTGGTGAAAGCTTGCGCTTCCGCCGTCGCCTCCTCCGAAGTGACCGCCGCCGGCCAGCGCAAGCGTGCCGCCGGTCCCCACGATCAGAAATCCGGTTGTGACAAACGTCGTCAGGCGTGACCTCATGAAAAATCCTTTGTGTCGAGTGGAAGTGGGCTTGCGCGCCCCGCTCATGGCCCGCTGCTTGACTCGATCGAGTGCAAGCGGGTCAAGTGTGGGACGCCCATCGCGAAGCACATCGGCGACCCGCTGGAGGTCATCCGAAAAACGTTCATCTTTGTGTGAGTGGCTCATGCGGGCTGATACGAGTGAGCGCCAACCATCCAGACCACGAACTGCTCCTCGTGGACGGATGACCGATGTCAATGCAGCGGCACCCCTCGATCAACGCGTGGCTAAAGCGTCGTGCTGCGGGTACTTCCCGCGTGCACCCACTGGACCGTGTGGCCTTGCAACTTCAGCGAGGCAGACGGAATCAGTGCTTCTGGGCCGGAGTCCAGCACGCGCCGCGCTCCGCTTGGCTGGATGCCCACTATCCGACACCTGCCGTCTTGGATCAGTGCGAGCACGAGCTGGCCAAAGCGGTTGAGCACAAAGCGCCCGAGCACAGCGCTAGCAGGGATACCTTCAAAGCCCGGCCCTTCGGGAAGGGCCGCTTCGAAGAAGCGGTATGAGCGGCCACTCTTCGCGTCAAACACTTCATCGGTTTCTTCGCTGCCGTGGAAGTCAACGACGCTCGTGAAGTCCAGCGCCACCCAGGTGCCGGCGAGCGCGATGACCTTGATCGAGTAAAGCCGCTGAACGGTCGCGTCGTATGCGGAGCCGGCGAGTCGTACGCGACCATTTGGCGGGACGCACACATCGACGAAGCCCTTACTTTCATCGCCATGCTCGACGACCTTGATCGAACGGTTGCTCACCAGGCGTGTGCCTCTGAGTCCACGGCAACCGTGCCGGGGCGATGCGTCCACAGCGCCGGAGAACCTCCCCACACACACGAGCAAAGCGCTCACCGCAAGCGCTGTCGCTAGCCACCTACGCTTGTTGGGTTCCTCCGGGTATGCCCTCAACTCCTAGAGAACCGTACTAGCGCCGTCAGTCGCTCGTTACGCCCACTGAGTCCAGGCTAGGCGTTGAGCGAGATGACGGCGGAGGCTTCGGGTCAGTGGTGGCCGTGGCCGCTCTTGTGGCCGCCTTTACGAGCTTTGTTGTGCTTACGCTTGTGCTTGCCCTTGCGGGTGCCCTTGTGGCCCTTCTGAACGCCGTGTTTGCCGCCTTTGCGGCTAGGCTTTTCGACTTTTTCACCGGGGCATTCGTTGGCGAGATGAAGGCCTTTGCCGTGGACACATGCAGGCGGTTCGACTTTTGGCGGTGGTTCCACTTTCGGCGGTGGCGGGGTTTCGACTTTTTCACCCGGGCATTCATTTGGAACGCCCGCGCCATTGCCGTGGACACACACGGGGCGGTACTGATCGAAACTGGCGCTGGCAAGCGAACCGCTCGCGCCGTTGCCGCCGGCTAGCGCCAGCGTGCCTCCAGTGCCCAGCAGCAGAAAGCCGGCTGTGAACAGAGTCGCTATCCGTGACCTTGTCAAAGGTCTCTTCTGTTGTGTGCTGAGCGGCTCGAGCGGCTCGCTCCTGGCCGGCTTGACGTGATCGAGCGCTGGGCGCTCGAGTGTTGGCCGGCTGTCGCGAAGCATCTCGGCGATCCGCTGAAGGTCCTCGGGGAAAAGCTCGTCTTTGTGTGATTGGCTCATGGGCGCTGATACGAACGACCGGCCAGATTCCGGACCGCAAGCTTGCTCCTGTAGACGAAAGGCCGATGTGGGTGCTGATGCGAGCGATCCGCGACGACGCGTTCGAGCGGCTCTACGCCGAACACGCCCAGGCGCTGTTCGGCTTTCTGCGCTACCGCACAGGCAATACGGTGGTGGCAGAGGAACTGCTCGGGGACACCTGCGAGCGGGCGTTGCGCGCACGCTCTCGCTTTGACCGGCGCAAAGCAAGCGAGAAAACGTGGCTGTACGCGATTGCGCTCAACTGCCTGAACGATCACCTGCGCCGCAATGCCACCGAGAGCCGGGCGCTGGAGCGAGTGGCGGCCGGGGGAGAGTCGAGCGTCGGGCTCTATGAGGCCGATGAGATCGCAGAGCACGATCTGGAGCAGATCGGCGAGCGCGACGAGCTCAGCAGGAGTCTCAGTGCGCTCAGTGGAGAGGAGCGCGAGGCGATTTCGCTGCGCTTCGGCGCCGATCTGAGTGTTCCGGAGATCGCCAAGCTGACAGGAGAGCCCCTCACCACGATCGAGGGTCGTGTGTACCGGGCACTACGCAAGCTGCGTGAGGCGATGGAGTGACCGGCTCTAAGAGGGCACTATCGAGAGATCCTTGCTGGCCAGGGCGCTGGCGCGCACGATCGCCGCGCGTCTGACCCATTCGGTCGGGCTCGAGGTGTCTAGCTCCCGAGCGGCCTCGCGGGTGAGCGGCTCAAGCGGATTCATCTCCAGTGCCCGCTTCGCGTTCTGCCTGGGGTCGATGCCCGCCGATGCCTGGGCGATCGCGAGCGCGTAATAGGTCTCCCAGCTCCCCGGGTCAAGGCGCACCGCCTGGCGCATCGCGGCGATGCCCTCTCGCGGCAGGCCACGCGCAACATCGCAGAAGCCGACGATCTCATACGGTTCGGGACGGACATCCAGCCACCCGATCGACGACAGTGAAGCCGAGCTGGCGGCCGGGCAATCAGATGCGTAGAACGCCTGCTCGGCACTGTCGAGCTGCCTCTGGGAGCCGACGATCAGCACCGGCAGCACAACGCTTGTGAGGCAGAGCAGCGCGAGCGTCACACGTACACCTTGGCTTGGCACCCAACCTGCCGTCGAGCTCTTGCGCGGGCTCAGCCCAACACCCGCGGCCGCGAAGAAGCCGAGTGTCACCACGGGCATCTCCCAGTCCCAGTCCACACCGGCGCGCAGCGCCCACACCGCACACGTGGCGAGCAGCGCCCCATAGAGCGTGCGTCGCGAGCGATACGCGCGTGCGCGTGTGGCCAGGCCGCCCAGGATCGCGCCCAGGAGGATCACCAGGAACAGCAGACCGCCGAGACCGAGCTCGGCCATCGCCTGCAGGTAGAGGCTGTGGGCGTTGATCACGTAGGCGAAGTGGGAGCGGTGCTGATCCCACAGGGTCTGGTAGGTCCCGGCGCCGTAGCCATGCAGCTCCGAGGCGCTGAACCCGTGCAGCGCTACCCGCCACAGATCGGTGCGGCCGTCGTTTGAGGGGTCACTCAGGCGCTGGCGCAAATCGCCGCCCGAGCCGTGGGTGGCGGCGCCGCTGATGAAGCGCTTCCAGTCGGTAGCGACGGTATGCGGAACTCCCAGTGCCAATACCGCCACCAGTCCAATCACGACCGCACCCGCGAGCACGCCGCGCTTGACGGAAGGGTCCATCCAACGCTTGCCCGCAGAGCGTCGCAGGCGGGGGTCGGCCACGATCGCCGCCAGCAGACGAAGCCCGGCGCACAGCAGCGCGCAGATCCCGCCCGCCAGCGCGACCCCGTGACCCTGGGCCACCGCCGCCGGGGTAGTCGGGTCGGTCGTATCCAGCAGATTGGCCCGGTAGGCCACCACGATCAGCACCGCGGTGGCGGGGGCGCTGCAGAGCACACCGCTGAGGAGCCCCCTGGGGCGAGCCACGAGCACGTACAGAACCAGGCCGATCGCGCCTGCTGCCATCGCGCCCCGCGAGAACGTGAAGAACAGCGTGGCGGCCAACAGCGGCAGCACGGCCGCCGCTGCCACCTGGACCAGGCGCCGCTCGCCGAGGGTCGATGAGAGGTGGAACGCCAGCACGATTCCGAGCGCGCCGAGCAGCCCGAGCGTGTTCCAGTAGGTGACCGGATAGCTGAGGCGCTGATTGGAGACGTTTCCTGCCGTGTGCCAGACGTTGGGGAGCACCCGTGTGATGAGCCCGGCCACGCACACGATCGAGACACCTACAAGCAGACCCCGCAGGAACCAGCGAAGGTCCTGTGTGCTCGGCCTGATCGCTCCGAACAGGAGGAGTATCAGCAGATAAAACCAGGCGCGGTCGAATTCGATCAACGCCCGTGCGGTCGAGTGCGACCACAGCGCCGAGACCAAGCTCATCAGCGTGTAGGACCCGAGGGCCGCGATCGCCAGCAGCGTGGCGGGAGCGAAACCCTCGAATGGCCGCGGTGCCCGCACTATCCGCACAAGCAGGATCTGCGCGAGAACGACAGCGCCGATCGCGGGGGTACCCGGAAAGTAGCCACCGGCGTTGAATCCCATGAAAACGACCAGGACGCCGGGCAGCAGCATCAGCGCCGTGAGCGCCAACCGGCCGGGCTCCTTGATTGGCGGGGGATCCTCTGAGCGCTCACCCTGAGCGCCAGACGCCAGCTGTGAGCCAGACGATCCCACGAACTGCATGACCTGCGGGCTTGCATGCCCGCTCACACCGGTCGGGTCCCGGTCTGGCACGACGGCTCCCATGCCGAGGATGTCGGCCACCAGACCATTAGACAGGACGATGCCCTGGGCAACCATCGGTCATTCGGCCAGTGCGACCTCCGGTCTACTCTTGAAATTCAGATCAGGGCGCGGGCTCGCGGGCGCCGCACGAACCAACCGGATATGGCGCAGGGGAATGGTCTGGAGGTGTCGCTCGTCGGCCTCATCAGCACCGGCGTTCCAGGCCGCTCGGCGTCGGCTGTAGGCGGGGGGACTAGCGAGCACCCGCTTGGACTGTTTGACTGCGATTTGGGCCCTCCTGCGGCTGTAGCGTGGAGATCCTCGGATAGGGTAGCTTGGCGGATATGGGCTCGGTAACAATCGCGATGGGTGGCCATGAGGAGGCGGCGAGGGCTAGCGCCTCCCGCGAGCCAGAGCACCCCGAGGATGCTGTTCGCTCCCTGCCGGCAGCCGGCTCTCTGGGACGGTGGCGGCCATCGCGTGCCGCCGGTCTCACATTTTTGATTGGGCTCCTCGTGACTGGCGTGCTGGTGCTGACATCGCTGGCGGTATACAACCGCAGCGAGCGACGGTTGTTGAATCTGCGCGTACGTGAGTTGAGCCTCGTGCTGGCCGCCACGGCACCGTCGATCCAAACGCCGCTGGCATCGGCCGCGGAGCTGGCCAACGCCACGGGCGGCAGCGCGCAGAAGTTTCAGACATTCATGAGCCCCTTTGTCGGACCTGGCCGCCAGTTCTCTTCGGTCTCACTGTGGCCCCTGGGAACCTCACATCTCGCACCGAGTGCGGTGCTCGGCAAGACGCCTGCTCTGGCGTCGATGCCGGAAAGGGCCAGGCAGTTCTTCACACACTCCACCCGGCCTGGCGTCTTGAACCTCACGGGCTTTCTCAACCCCACCCATCCGGCGCTCGGCTTCGACTTCAGCGCCGCCGGGCGCGTGCACGGGTTCGCGGTCTACGCCGAAAAACCACTTCCCGCGAACAGACGCTCCAAACTGGAGAAGAACTCTGCCTTCTCCGAGCTCAACTACGCGCTGTACCTGGGTCACTCCAAGCGCACGAGCGACGTGCTTGTCACGAGCGTGAAGCGCCTGCCGATCAAAGGCCGGCAGGCTTCGGACGTCGTTCCGTTTGGAGGGGGGGTGTTCACGGTCGTGGTCAGCCCGAACAGCTCGCTCGGCGGCACGTTCTTCCAGAGCCTTCCATGGATCATCGCCGTTCTCGGTGTGCTGATGAGCATGGTGGCCGCAGTGATGACCGATCGGCTGGCGCGGCGCAGGGTGCACGCGGAGCAGCTCGCCGGCGCGCTCGATCGCGTCGCCAGCGAAAACCGCCGCATGTACACCCAGCAGCGCAGCATCGCCCAAACCCTTCAGCACGCGCTGCTGCCTGACGTACTGCCCCAGTTCGCAGGCCTGCAGGTGAGCGCCCGCTACGTCTCGGCCGCCTCGGGTATCGACGTCGGAGGCGACTGGTATGACATCGTCGATGCTGGCGATGGCCAACTACTACTGCTGATCGGCGACGTTTCGGGCCATGGGCTTTCGGCCGCGACCACGATGGCCTCAGTTAGACACGCCGCCCTGGCATACGCGGCACAGGAGTGCCGTCCGGCAACGGTCCTTGCGAAGCTCTCCAACTTCGTGGGCGGATCGGCCCACAGCTATCTCGCGACGGTGTTGTGCGCGTTGATCGACGTGGACGCTCACCGGCTAGTGGTGGCCAGCGCCGGACATCTGCCGCCGCTACTGATCAGCGGCGAGGAGGGGCACTTCGTCGAGTTCGAAGTCGGCGTGGCGATCGGCGTCGCGGCACGCTCGCAATATCAGGAGACGACCATCGATGTGGCGCCCGATACGACGTTCGTGGCCTTCACCGACGGGCTGGTGGAGCGACGCGGAGAGGTCCTCGACACCGGTCTAGCGCGACTGCGCGACGCGGCCACCAGCCAAAAACTGACCCTCGATGAGCTCGTGGCAAAGCTTGCCCGTGAGCTCACCTCTGAGGATCACCGCGACGACACTGCAATAGTTGGCGTTCGATGGCAGAACTAGACCCCGATCGCCCCGGCGAGCTCGTAATCGACACTGAGCTCAAGCCAGCCGGCGAGATCCTGTTGACCCTGTCCGGCGAGCTTGACCTCTCGACCGTCGGCGCGCTGGAGGCGACGATCGCGTCGATCACGGCAAAGGATCCCGAGCGGCTCATCTTCGACCTAAGTGGCCTACGGTTCATGGACAGCGCCGGCATCGCCGTGCTCGTGGACACCGCCAGGAAGCTGCCCGTACAGCTGCGCGACCCCTCGCCGATCATACGGCGCGTCGTAGAGCTCACGGGTCTCTCCGACGTTCTGCCCATCCAGTCGTGATAGCCAGGCGCAGATTCCGCCATGCGCCCGAGTCAGTCGCCGCGGCACGCCGATTCATACGCCAGGCCCTTCGCGATCACCCACGCGAGATCGCGGACGCCGCTGAGCTGCTGACCTCCGAGCTTGCCACCAACAGCGTGCGTCACGCACAAACGGGATTCGAGCTCACGATCAGCTTGCAAGGCCAAATCCGTGTAGAGGTGCGCGATACCGGGCAAGGCAAACCGACGGTCCTCTCGCCCGGCCCACAGGACCCCTCGGGGCGAGGCCTGCGCATCCTCGAAGCGATCGCGGACACCTGGGGCATCATCCCGGCACCCGAGGGCAAGACCGTGTGGTTCGAGCTCCCGCAAGCCGCCGCACTCCACGAGCGCTCCGCGCCGGCTGCCAGCGACCGCATGCCGCCGAGGGGCACTCAACCAGGACAGACTGGGAGCGGACCACAGGTCCCACATACCCTCAAGCGAGCGCGCAAGACACCGAAGGCGCTAGCTCTGCATGGGAGCTACTCGAGCGCTCACCGCCTGGAACGGCACGGCCGCCGACGCTGCCTCACGAAGTAAACGCCGGCCGGTGCGCCTGCGCTCGCGAGAACACTAGCCAGGAAAGCGTCTGGCACCGCTGGTTGTCCGGTGTGAGTAGTGAAGGCAGTGAATGGATCTCGCCATGAACGAGAATCCGAGCGCGCCTCTGCCGCCGGATGCCCACGCCAACGACCTCGATCGGGTGAGCGCTACTTGTTGAGGGTCGCGGTCGCGTTGGTGTAGCTGGTGCCTTCGAGTGTCTGTGCGGTCATCGTGTCAGATACCCAAACGCCGCCCTGGGCTTTGAAGACGAACTGAGCCGTTGAGTCCGCTGTGCCCGCGCTGGCGATGGTCAGGTTGACACTCGTGCCCGCTACCGGTTCGGTGAAGCTGCCGCCGCTGCCGGCGCCACTCGAGGGGGTCGAGACCGTCACGGTATGGCCCGCTTCCAGGGTGCTCACGGTGTTCCCCGAACTGTCGGTGACGCTCACGTTCGCGGTGAACGTGCCGGCGTTTCCGAGGGTTGTGACGGTGCACGTGAACAGGCACGGCGAACTCAGGGTGCCGGCACTCACGCTCACATGCGTCCACGCAAGGCGCGCCGGCGCACCGATGCCGACGGTGACCGTCAGGCCGGCCCCGTTTTTGATCGCGCCTTCGGTGACGGTGACTTTGGCTGTTTCTGCGTTGTAGAGCTTCATCACGCCGTTGTTCGCGCCCGCGACATTCGCGACACCGGTGGTGAACGTGATCGCTGTCGCCGTGGCAAAGGCTGTGGCGACGCCTGCGCTGGTGGTGACGGTAGGTTTGGTTGCGTTGGGGCTGTTGTTGGCGCCGCCGAAGGTGAGGTTGTGCGAGCCTGTGTAGCTGACCGCGGTGTTGCCGAACGCATCCAAGGCGGTG
>DATBPE010000029.1:0-12321 GCA_036561505.1 Solirubrobacteraceae bacterium | reverse complement strand
GCAGCGCTACCGCTGACACGCCGCCCACTATGCCCATCCAGCGTGGCAGTAGCCCCACGCGCACCGAGCCGAGCATGGTGATGATCATGCCCGCCACGAGCGCCAGGCCGCAGAACGGAGTGACGATCGCCAGCACGTCATAGCCGGTGTTGTGGTTGATGGCGTTGACCGCGTGGATGCTGAAGTCGTGCGCGGCGGCGAACTGGTGACGTCGAACCGTCAGCACGATCTCGTTGGTGATGCCCAGAATGACGATCGCCACGCCACCGAAGAGAATCAGCGGGCGAGCTGCCCGGGCTATCTCGGGGCGGCGAAACAGCGAGCCGTCAAAGAGGAACACCAGGACCAGAACCAGGAAGAGGATCGCGATCGACGACAGGATGGCGCCGGCGATCAAACCAAAGCCGTGATGGCTTTCGTAGATCACCTCGGCTGCCCTGGGACTGACCCGAGGGTTTGCCTGGCCGTGCAGCGCCGGCGCGAGGCCCTGCAGGATTCCTACCGCCGGCGCGCCGTTGAGTGTCGCATTGATGATGATCGCGCTGAGCAGGTACAGCACACCTGACGCCACCACCGGGACACCCAGACGGGTTCGGCGCTCGGTCTCATGCTCCACCCGCTGCTTGATCTCGTTGTTGGCGGCCATCAGCAGCGCAGTCTATGTTCTCGCCGCTAGGATGGCTGTATGGAAAGCGGCGGCCTGGGAGACATGTTCGGAGATCCAGAGGAGCTTCAGCGTCGCTTGGCCGAGTTTGCCGATCAGATGCAGGGCCAGCAGCGTCTTGCTTGGGCTGACAACGCGATCAAGTTGGCGGTCGATATGACCGTCGCGGCGGTCAACCGGATCAACGTCCAGGGCGACGCCGAGGCGCAGGCACAGCAGATTCGCCAGGTCATCGCGCTGGTGTTCCCGGAGGCGGTAACTCTCGTGCGTGAGGCTCGCGAGGGCCTTCAGTAGCGAGCACGAACGCCTTCTCGCTCCGAGCCGCCGGCACCCGCGGGCTTGGAGGCGGGATCGATCAGCAGCACGCCGGCCCGCTCAGCTTCGCGCTCGGCGATCCGTGAGGCGCGACCGGCGGTGATCACCTCCCTGAAAGAGCGGAAGCGGAAGATGAAAATCACCGAGCCCAACCCGACTGCGGCGGTGAACGCGGCGATCGCGATCTGCTGGCCAACGGAGTAGGCGGCAACAGCAGCCGTGGAGGCGCTTCCCGAGAAGACCTGCACCAACAGGGCCTGCTGTACCCCGGCTCCGCCCGGTGTGAAGGGAACCGCTCCGGCGACCTGGTTGACCCCGAATACCAGCAGCACGTTGCTTACCGATCCACCGATCCTGAACGCATCGAGCAGGCACCAGAAGGCACCAAAGCGGCATATCCATGCTCCCATCTGCCACACCAGTACCTCGCGCAGATAGCGGCGACGGTCAGAGAGGATCGTCACACCCTGACGTACCCGCGACCAGAATGCCTTCACCCGGACCGACAGCAGCGCGAACGCCACCAGCGCCAGAACGGACAGTGCCGTGATCAGAAACAGCGTGAAACGGAAATGCTCGGCCAAATAGGAGATGTCAAACGCGTTGAGCTTGGAGAAGTCGGGCGGCTTTGGGAAGACTCCTTGGCTGAAGGCGAAGATCAGGACCAGCACTCCGAGGCTGGCGTCGAAGATCGACTCCACGAAGAACGCCGCCGCCACCGTCGGATAGGTTGCCCCTCGGATCGAGCTGCGCGTGAGGAACAGCTTGATGACGTCTCCCCCACGCGCGGGAATGACGTTGTTGAAACCAACCGCCGCGAAGTAAGCCCCCCAGATGCGCCGCCATTGAAACGGGACCGCGGGGTAGGCCGCGCGCAGGCTGTGAAAGAACGCGCGCGAGCGCAGCGTCAGGTTTAGCCCGAAGAACGCCAACCCGAGGATGAGCGCTCCCCAGTGCACGGCCGCCAAGTCGGCGAAGAACTGACCGACGGCTTCAAAGAACGAGCTGAGGCTGTGAGCGATCGATGTTGACGCTGGCGGCGCGTACACGACTCCTAGCCTAGGGGTACTCGGCCAGATCCGCGAAACTCCCTGGCGACGAGGATCAGCCGGCCGCTACTAGAGCTCTCACGCCCCAATCCGCCCGGCGCCTACCCGGGCTGCGACCCGAGCTCTACTCAGCTCGGTTGACGCTCTAGCTCGGCGGCCATCCCCTTGCAGTCGAGCAGATAGAGATCCTGCGTGCTAGCCCAGCGTAGTGGACTCCATAGCTGTGTTGGAACCTGAGGACAGGCCCGCTCAGCTGCTTTGCTTGCGCCGTTGCCTCCTAGATAGTCATAGCCACCGCCTATCAGGACGTATCGCGCTTGCCCGCTGGCGAGCAGACGCCCGAGTCCCGGACCGTCGAGTGCAGGATCGATACCGCCGTAGCCGCCCATGGCGGCCGCCTTCAAACCCAGCAAGATCGGCGTAGCGGCGGTCACCGAAGCCTGTGTAAGCAACTGAAAACGCGTTCCGGGGCCGTGCTCCAGAACGTAGCCGATCAACTGTCGGTTGGCGGCGAGGCCTTCCGGGCTCACACCGGCGCCGCCGTAGCCGCCCACCGCCCGGGGACCCGCCGCGGGAAACGTGCTCTCAACCGGGCGACTCCAGGTGGTGAGGCAATACGCCGCGGGAGCCACCAGCAGCGCAGCCAAGGCCAGTGTTAGCCCGGTCATCATCCGATGCTGGCGAAGGATCGTGACCAGCACAGCAAGCGAGGAGAGCGCGATCAACCCGGGCACCCAGGCACGCAAGTAGTGATCATGGTGCAGCAGCAGGATCTGCACCACCACGCTCACAACCACAGCGAGGGTTGCCAGCACGACGCCTGCGCGCCTACGCAGGTCGGCCATGGCACGGGTGCCACAGCCAACCATGGCCGCGCAACCCGGACCCAGAGCCGAGAGATAGTAGGGATGGACGATGCCGCCAGAGACGCTGAGCAGCACCGCCTCGACGAGGAAGAAGCCGCCCAGCACGATCAGTCCGGCCAACCGTGGATCGCGCCTGCTCGGACGCGTAAGCGCGATCGCGATCAATCCAATCAGCGCGAGTGGCAGCAGCCAGGCACCTTGATCACCCATTCCATTCTTGAACAGACGCAGGGCACCGGGGGCCTTACCGAAAGCGATCGGGTCATCGACGATCGTGTGATCGATCGCTGGGGTCACATCCGGCGAGGGCTTCGCGACAGTCACAGAGGGTGCGCTGTGATCCCCCGGCGCTGATTGGGGATGGCTGGGCACAGCATCGGAGACCCTGGGTGCAACGAACAGATTTGGTGCGGCCCCGGGCCCCCCGAGCTGCCCCTTCACACGCCCCAGACCGTTGTAGGCGAAGGTAAGGCTTAGCTCCGAGTTGTTCGCAGAGCCACCCACAAAGGGACGCTGCCCCGCCGGGGTCGCGTCGACCGCGACCATCCAGGCAACCGACAGCACCCCCAGCAGGAGACCAGCAGCAACCAGATGCGCCAGGTGCCTGCGCACAGTGCCCGGTGCACACACCAGATAGGCCACAGCGATCCCGGGTAGCACCAGGTAAGCGGCCAGGGCCTTAGTGTTGAACGCCAGCGCCAGCAGCACGGCCGACCACAAAAGCGTCCGCAAGCGCCCGGTTTCGCATGCGCGCAGAGCGCCACCGCAGGCGAGAACCATCAACAGGACCAGCGGCGTATCCAGGTTGTTGTCGCGCGAAACCGCCACGAACGCTGGGAAGAGCGCCAGGGTTGCGGCGGAGGCCACCGCCGCCCAAACCCCGAAACGCCGTAGCACGATCAGATACAGAGCCGCGACCGCCAGGACACCGGCGATCGCCTGCGGCAGAAGCAGGCTGAGCGGGCTAAAGCCAAACAGCTTGGCGCTCGCGGCCTGGATCCAGAGCCCAAGCGGTGGCTTGTCCATCGTCACCAGGCCGCTGGGATCAAACGAGAGGTAGAAGAAGTTGTGCCACGAGCGGATCATCGACTTCACGCCCGCTGAGTAGAAGATGTTGGCGTAGCCGTTTTGGCTGAGTGCCCGCGTGTTGAGCACCCCCGCCACGGCCAGCACCGCGACCGGCGCGGCGTGGCGCGGGCGCACGCTCGCGCGCAGGCGAGTGCTCGCCGTGCTGCTTGGCTCGTGTGGGCGAGCCGCTAGGGGCTCTGTCAATGTCACGTTCTGACCATCGTGGCTTCTCCGGCTGAGCGCAGATATAAGCCGATCGCTTCGCCGGGTGGGCTGGTGAGCCCCCTACGCCCCACGCGCCAGTGCTTCTCAGGCCGCGTTCAGGTCGTCACTACCCGAGCCGCTCGAGCTCTTCGGCGATCGTGAGCGCACCGTCGCTGCGGGCCTGCGCCGCGGCGATGACCTCCGCGTTGCGCTTGATCTCTGGATCCTCGAGGGCTGCGGCGATCACCCCACGCAGCTTCTTCGGAGAAGCTCCCTTGCCGACGCGCACACCAGCGCCGGCACTCACCACTCGAGCCGCGTTACCAGGCTGGTCACGACCATCAGGGATGCAGACGAGCGGCACCCCATCGGCAAGTGCGGCGTTGATCGTCTGCCAGCCGGCGTGGGAAATGACCAGGGAGGCATGTGGCAACACCGTTCTGTGGGGGATGAACGCCTCCACGTGAGTGTTGGCGGGCACCCGCAGACCAGCCACGTCCAATGCGGGGCCGGAGGTCAGCAACACCCGCACTGGTAGCTTCGCGAGTGCATCCAGGACGCGTTGGACGAGTGCCCCCTGATTCATGTAGCTGGTGCTGAAGCTGACGAGCACTAGCGGGTCGGTGTTTTGCGCCGGCCAGGGCGAAGCCCACTCACGCGTGAATGGCTCGAACGCCGGACCGACGTAGCGTACGTTGGCTGGCAGCGCTCCTTGGCTCGCGAAGTCCAGCTCGGGCGCTGTCATGACATAGATCGCTTGGGCCCCGAGTAGCTGGGCGTCCCAGCGAGGCAGGGGGCCCAACCCTTGCTCGGCGCGGGCCTTGTTCAGTAGCGGCAGGCCAGTGGCAAAGCCGCGGTCGGCAAACCAGCTGAGTAGCCCGTCGCGGACACGACCGGCGGGACCGCTCATTGGGCTCATGCCGCTGAAAAGAGGCGGCGCGCCTTTGACTGATAGCGGATAGGGACAGTGCACTAGCGCAACAGCCGGCAGGCCAGCGCTCTCGGCGGCCACAGCCGCCCCGGTGAACATCCAATCAAACACCACCGCCTCGGCGGGCCAATCCTGTAGTGACGCGGCGCACTCACGAGCGGTGCTCAGCACAAAGGCGAACATTGCGTTTTTGAGCAGACGGAGACTCGCTCCGAGCTTTGTGCGTGCCTCCCAGTCGCGCAGTGAATCGGTCTCGCGCTTTGTGATGTCGAACTCCGGATGCGCCTGATGAAACTCCACGAAATCCGCGCCCGTTTGCTGGACCCGCTCGCTCGCGGCGCGGTGGGCGAGCACGCGCACCTCGTGGCCGCGCTCGACCAGCCGGCGCGTGAGAGCAAGCTGAGGTGGAGCGTTGCCGCTAAAGGCCATCAGCGTCTGAAAGATTCGCACAGCTATTTGACCTTAGCTAACATCAAGTCAAATTGTCGAGCTCCTCAAGCAGCAAGCGCCAGTATCGAATGTCGGCCCGCGCCGAGACCACGGCCGCGACCGGTGAGCGACTGCTTACCGCCGCCTGGCGGCACTTCGCGAGCCGCCCCTACGAGGACGTCCGGCTGCAGGAGATCGCGGCCGAGGCGGGGGTCAGCGCGCAGACGCTGCATTCACGCTTCGGCTCAAAGGACCGGCTACTGATGACAGCGTTCTGGTGGTGGGGTCAGCGCGAGATAGCGCTCCGCGACGCGGCGCCTGTGGGTCAGGTAGGGCAGGCGATCAGGTTGCTCTATGAGCACTATGAGGCGCACGGGACGGCGGTTCTGCGGATGCTCTCCCAAGAGGAGCGAAACCCCGCGGTGCGCGGGCTGACCGATGCGGGTCGCGCTTACCACAGGGCATGGGCGCAGAGAACCTTTGCACCCTTGCTCAAGGGTCAGCGAGGCGGAGCTCGGGAACGGCATCTGGCAGCGATAGTGGTCGCCACCGACCTGCTCGTCTGGAAGCTTCTGCGTCGGGACATGGGCCTGGATCGCGCTCACGCCGAACAGGTCGTGGCAGAGATGGTGCAGGGCAAGCCGCCGCCCCAGCCCGTGCGCAAACTCCGGAATTAGGGGGAGCACGACGTGGATGGCAAATCCACACCACGGGCGGTTACACCGTCGGTGGACCGACCGTCGCTAGCGACCTCAGCACCGACTCATCGTGCTCGGCCGGCTTGACTTTATAGAAGCATCCATATCGCAAGGTGTAGTAACCCGAGGGGCCGTATCGGCTCATCGATACAGGCCTTGCTCGTCGGCTATGGGTTGGTGAACTGCGCCTTTACTCGAGTCGCAAAGCTCCGCTGATCAGACCCAGAGACCGCTGATTGGCACTGCCCACAAACGGTCACCGAGCGGGATCGTTTGAGTGACCGCACAGACGACGACTCCAGCCCTAAAGTGCTCGCCGATCGAGTCGCGTAGCCGCTCCATCGGCCTGATGTCACGGCGGGCGACCGAGGTTGCAGCCTTCACCTCGATCGCGACGAGCTCGCCGGCGCGGCTCTCGAGCACCAGGTCGATCTCCTCCTCGCGCTGACGGTAGTGGTGGGCGGTGGTGTCGATCTGCGACCAGTTTGCGTGCTTGAGCACCTCGGTCACGACGAAATTCTCAAGCGCCTTACCAGTCACCTGATCGTCCGCGGCGATCCTGCGTTCGTCGGCGCCGAGCAGATGCGCCAGTAGTCCGGAATCGACAATGTACGCCTTGGGCGCCCGCGCCTCTCGCGCTCCGATTCCCGGGCGCCAGGCGGGCAGCAGACGGACGAGGAAGATCGTTTGCAGCAGCCCAACGTACTCGTGGACGGTCTCGTGGCTCAGGTCGAGCTTGGTAGCGATGCTGCGGTAGGAGAGAACGTTCGCGGCCTGTGCGGCTAGCAGGCGCAGGAGTCGCGGCATCTCTTGAAGCTTGCGCGCGTCGCTGATCTCTCGCAGATCCCTGTCGAGCGTGGTGTCGATGTAGCTGGCGAACCAGCGGCTGCGCCGACGGCCGGTACGCTGCAGCGCCTCGGGATACCCGCCGGCCGCCACAATTTCCACGAACGCCTCGGGCCCGGCGGTAGCGCCGGTGACATGCGGCGGCGAGGACGCGAACAGCGCGTCAATGAAGTTCGTGCCGCACCCGTGAATCTCGCTCTGGGACAGCGGCCACAGCGGGATCGTCTCCATGCGCCCCGTGAGGGCGTCCTTTACCTTGCGAGCAGTAAGGATGTTCGCCGAGCCGGTGAGCAGAAATCGTCCCGGTGTGGTGTCTCGGTCGACGGCGGCCTTGATAGCGAGCAACAGCTCGGGCGCGCGCTGCACCTCATCGATGAACACGGGGCCGCGCAGGCCCGAAATCAGCCCCTCGGGATCGGCGAGCGCCGCCTCGCGCGTTGGGCGGTTGTCGAGGCTCAACTCTACGGTCGCATGGCCTGCGAGCTCCATGCCGGCTATCTGGTGCGCCAGCGTGCTCTTGCCGACCTGCCGTGCACCGGCGATGAACACCACCCGAGTGTCGGCTAGCGCGTCCAGCACCAGCGGCCAAGCGTGACGGGGAAGAATATGAGCGGCAGCGAGCATCAGTAGCTCCGGCAGATGACTAGTTCAACCCTGGCAGATGACGATTAGTCTAGCGGCAGATGACGATTTCAACTCTGGCGGATGGCGATTACGGAGCCGGGCCGCCCCCAACCCGCTCGGTTCGTTGAGGGCTTCGTACTGGCGATTCTCAGCCTCCGACCTGCCGAGTAGTCAATGTTTGCTGGCCCGCGTCCCACGCCTCGGTTGCAATGCACGTCGCGGACGCAATTCGTCCGGTCTAAAGAGCTATTCTTTGCTCATTGCTCCCCGCCGACCAACCTTCGGGTTGCTCTGGCGGGGAATCTTTTATGCCCGGAGCTCCAACCAGAGTTGCCGTTTTCATCGACTGGCAAAACGTCTACAAGACGGCCCGGGAGGCATTCGGTCTTTCCTAGGCGCCAAACGAGCGCGGGAACTTCAGCCCGCTGGGACTCGCACGTATCCTCGCGGCCGGGAATGGCAGAGGAAGCAATGCGAACGTCGTGCGGGTGGAGGTTCACCGCGGTCTTCCGAGTTCCCCGAGCAACCTAGACCACGGGAGGAGTCGCCCGCTCAAGCGCCTTCAACACCAGCTCGTCATGCTCGGCCGGCTTGACCTGGCGTAGAACCTCGGCGACCTTCCCCTCGGAATCGACGATGAACGTCGTACGCTCGTTGCCGAAATACGTTTTGCCGTACATCGACTTCTCCGCCCATACGCCGTATGTGTCCGCGACAGCGTGGCCCTCATCGGCGAGCAAGGGGAAATTCAGCGCCTGCTTATCGTGGAACTTCTTGACCTTCGCAACCGTATCGGGAGAGATACCTAGCACCACCGCCCCAACATCCGCGTAATCGGCCCGACGGTCACGCACCCCACAAGCCTGCACAGTACAACCGGGCGTGTCGGCCTTTGGGTAGAAGTAAACGACGACTGGCTGGCCGCGAAAGTCCGAGAGCTTTACAACTCGACCATCTTGGTCGGGAAGCTCAAAGGCGGGAGCTTCTTCGCCGGGCTCGATCACTGCCCCATCCTAGCCCGACACTCCCTTGGTTTGCGCGGATGTGCTCCGGAAGCTCACACGGTGAGCATGAAATTTCTCAACCAGACGCAGGGGCGGCGGGAGGTGCAGAAGCTGACCGGCAACCGCTGGGTGCTCACGCTGGTGCTCGACGACAGGACTGTCATCGACGGCGCAGGAGAGATAGTTGCCTGGGCACGGGCCAGCCCGCGTGAGCACACAGCAGGTACCTGAGGGCGGGTGCGGTCCCATACCGGTTTGGTCAGCGCCTCCCAGGACTGCCGAGCATCCTCGAGGTGGGTCCTGCTGTGCGGGACCCCGCGCAGCAACGCTGATTGCTGCCAACACCTCTAGTGCTAGCTAGATGGTGGGCTTGGGAATCTAACGGCGAAGTGGCCGACGATGTGAGTACTGTGGTCTATCGGCTTTGGTAGCCCGCCCGGGTAGGAGTAGGAGGCGGCTTCTCTTGCTTCAGCGCGTTCTTTCGCTTCACGTTCGGCCTTTTCCTTAGCTTCGGTTTCGCTTGGTTGTTTCGTTTCGTGTTCGGCGCGTTCTCTTGCTTCACGTTCGGCATTTTCCTTAGCTTCACGTTCGGCTTGTTCTTCCTTCGGGTGCGCAACGACCCCGCACACGACGTGGCCGCCTTCGACTTCCCAGCACGAGCCGTTCACTGCGCTCTTGCCGTAGCAGGAGTAATAGCCGTTGCAGGGCGGCTTGTGTGGAACGGCATATATCGCGCCCGTGTAGGTGCCGCCGGGACACCAGTGGTTGCTCGCCGACTCAGCGGGAGTAAGAGTCAGATGTATCCGGTGATTCCCACGCGAGTATCCGTATGCGGTTTTTCGCATGTCGCTCGAGACAGCACATGACGGCGGTGTCTTTAGCGAGGCCTGTTCGTAGCGTTCTAGGACTATCACCGCGTAGTAGTAGCCCCTCCGGGGCAACCGTCCCCGTGGGTGGAAGGTAATCGTGACTGCCTGCGTCACGGGCGGACTCTGCGGAACCTGGACCGCAACTGGGCCGAGTGGTGCCGTGGCCTGGGTGCTCGAAAGACCTGTTACCACCCATACCACTGTGGCGACTGCCGCAACGTAGACCACGCGGAGCATCCTCGCTCGAGCCTAGCAGGCAATTCGACACGTCCGGAAATAGGCAGATGTGGACAATCTCACCGCAGTAGACGCGACATGCGGCGGTCCTTCAGCACACGTCCGTCGGTCTGACAGGAGGGACAGTAGGCGATCACATAGTCCTCGAAATGGACTGCCTTCAGAACGGTTGCGCAGCGCGGGCAGGGCTCACCCTCGTGCCTGTGCACGCGCAGCGGCATCGGCAGCTTGTCAGGGATCGGCAGACGCACCACATCCTCGTAGTGGGCGATCGCTCCGCCGAGCACCCCCACCATTGCCTCTCTAAGCCTGCCAAGCTCGTCACCGTCCAGATCGGCGCCCCGCTTGTAGGGGGAGAGCTTCGCTTCCCACAGGATCTCGTCGACCCACGAGCGGCCGATACCAGCGATCGTACGCTGGTCACGAAGGACGGTGTGCAACGGACGGGGCACGTCGAGCAGTTCCCGAAGCGGGGGTGGATCCGGCCACGCTTCCGGGCCGAGCGTCGCCAGCGCGTCGTCCTGCTCGAGCGCCTCGGTGCGTAGCAACTTCACCCATGCCGCCTGCCGGGAGCCGAACTCGCGTAGACGCAGCTCAGGTCCTAGTGGGCCATCCACGCGCACAAGCAGGCGCGAGGTGCGGTCGCGAGGGCCTGCGCGCTTGTCATACAGTTGCAACCGTCCGGCTGACATCAGGTGGATCAGCAGCACCAACTCGCCCGAGACCTCAACGATCAGGTGCTTGCCGCGGCGGCGCACGGCGAGGATCTCTCGACCGGCGAGCTCTGGCAGCGGCGGATCGAATGTCTTCAGCGCGTTGATGCCGGGGGCCACGGCTGATTCGATCTGTTCCCCGCGCAGAGCGCCATCGAGCCGACGGGCCGTTATCTCTACCTCGGGGAGCTCCGGCACACATCCCATCGTAGGAGGATGTTGAGCTTTACGCGAGTCGCGCCTGACTTGGAGGCGGATCGCATCTGGCCAATGCCAGCGGCGGAATGCGTGATCCCCGAGTGGGATAGCGTTGCGTGAGTGAGCGTTCCGATCGCACCCGATGACATCGTGGCCACCCACGCCGAGAGCAATGGCAACACCCGCCCGGCTCTGCTCGTGCTGGAGCCACTGCTGAGGTTCCTCGATGAGCATGGGCTCGGTAGCGGTGAGATCCAGGCGACGCCGATTGGCGAGGGCCACTCGAACGTCACTTACCTACTCGAGCGTGAGGATGCCGAGATCGTGCTGCGGCGCCCCCCACGACCGCCGCTGCCACCCAGCGCCCACGATGTGCTGCGTGAGGCGCGGCTGCTCAGAGCCCTCGAGAGCACCGCCGCGCGTGTACCCCGAGTACTGGCCGTGTGCGCCGACCCGGCCGTGATCGGAAGTCCCTTCTATGTGATGGAGCGGATTCACGGCGAGGTGATCACCTCGAGCGTCCCAGCGGCACTTGATACGCCGGCGCAGCGAGCATCGATCGCCGATGAGCTGATAGACGCGCTGGTTGAGATCCACGCGGTGGACTGGCGGGCCGCGGGACTTGGGGACTTCGGCAAGCCAACTGGCTATCTGGAACGTCAACTACGGCGCTTCTCGGGACTGTGGGACCTCAACAGGACACGCGAGATAGCGGCTGTTGAGCGTGTGGGGGGCTGGCTTGAAAGCAATCTCCCCGATTCCCCTGAAGCGACGATCGTGCATGGCGACTATCGCCTGGGCAATACCATGTTCGCCCCCGGCTCCAGCGCGCGGCTGGTCACGGTACTCGACTGGGAGATGGCGACTATCGGAGATCCGTTGGCGGATCTGGGATACCTGTGCATGATGTGGACCGAGGCTGGCGACCCCGAAAAGGGATTGCGAGAGCACCTGGGGAAGGTCACCAGGGCCGAGGGCTTTCCCGATCGCGCCGGGCTGATAGCCCGCTACGAGCAGCGCTCAGGCCGCTCGATGCGCGAGTTGCGTTGGTACACGACGCTGGCGCTGTGGAAGACCGTCGTGTTCATGGAGGGCAACTACAAGCGTGCGATCGCCGGCGCCACCGACGACCCCTACCTGAGACAGTTCGGCGAGGGCGCGCTGGAGCTGGCCGAGCAAGCCGAGAAGGTGATGCACGGTGACTGAGGAGCGCTCGCGCCTGGACGGTCTGCTGGTCGATTGGGGCGGGGTCATGACAACCAACCTGTTTGCTTCCTTTGGCGCTTTCTGCGAGGCCGAGGGATTGGATCCGAGTGCCCTTGCCAACGCCTTTCGTGAACATCCGGGCGCTCGCGAGCTGCTGATCGCCTTCGAGGAGGGCCGGGTAGAGGAGACCGAGTTCGAGCTGCGCCTCGGCGAGTTGCTTGGCGTGTCAGCGGCCGAGGGCCTGATCGACCGGTTGTTTGCCGGGGCTACCCTGGATGAGCCGATGGTGCGCGCCGTGCTGGCAGCGCGCCGAGCAGGGGTGGCGACGGGGCTGATCTCTAACTCCTGGGGCACAACCCGCTACCCCCGGGAGCTGTTGGCAGAGCTGTTCGACGGTGTC
>DATBPE010000028.1:0-45234 GCA_036561505.1 Solirubrobacteraceae bacterium | reverse complement strand
GCAGGACCTGGTACGCACGCTTCTCTACGTGCTCTTGCCGATCGCGGTGGTCGGTGCCCTGGTGCTCGTGTCACAGGGCGTGATCCAGAACTTCTCGACCTACTTGACGGCGCACACGCTCACGGGCGTCACCCAGTCGATCGCGATGGGCCCGGTGGCCTCGCAGGAGGTGATCAAGGAGCTGGGCACCAATGGCGGCGGCTTCTTCAACGTCAACTCGGCACACCCGTTCGAGAACCCGACGGCGTTCACCAACTTCTTCGAGATGCTACTCGTGCTGATCATTCCCGCGGCGCTCGTATTCGCCTACGGGCGGATGACCGGCAACCGTCGTCAGGGCTACGCGATCTACGGAACGATGATGGTGATGTTCCTCGGCGCGGTCGTCGTGGCGTACATCGCCGAGGCGCATGGCTCTCCCGCGCAGCACGCCGCCGGCCTGCACACGCACGCGATCGCCGGTTCGGGCGGCGGCAACATGGAAGGCAAGGAGCAGCGCTTCGGGATCGCCGGCTCGGCGCTGTTCGACGTCGTCACGACGGTCACCTCATGCGGCGCGGTCAACAGCGCGATCGAGTCGTTCACCGGTATCGGCGGAGCTGTGCCGTTCGCCAACCTGTCCGCCAGCGAGGTGATCTTCGGCGGCGTCGGCACAGGGCTCTATTCGATCTTGCTGTATGTCCTGCTGGCCGTGTTCATCGGCGGGCTGATGGTCGGGCGCACGCCGGAGTGGCTCGGTAAGAAGCTCGAGGCCAGAGAGATCAAGCTCGCGGGGCTGGGCATCCTGATCACGCCGTTGGCGGCGCTGTTCGCCACCGCGCTGGCCGTCGCCACGCGCGCCGGTCGCGCTTCGATCTCCGAACTCGGCAAGGGGCCGCAGGGCTTCTCAGAGAGCTTCTACGCCTACCTCTCCCAGTCGAACAACAACGGCTCGGCCTTTGCCGGTTACACCGGCTTCATCCAGCCCAACGCCGGCAACATCGGCTCCCACGGGGTCACCTTCGCCGACATTCTCGGTGGTCTGGTGATGCTGTTCGCGCGCTTTGGCCCAATCCTCTTCACACTGGCCGTAGCGGGCGCGTTGGTCGGCAAGCGCGTAACCCCTGCTGGCCTAGGCACGATGCGCACCGACAACCCCACATTCGTGGTGCTCTTGATCGGCGTGATCATCCTCGTCGGCGCGCTGACGTTCTTCCCCGCCCTGCTGCTCGGTCCGGTCGTGCAGGGCCTGACTGGACACCTCTACTAAAGATGAAGCGCGACATCGTCACCTCAGTGATCGGCATCGTCGTCCTGACGGTCCTGCTCGGCCTCGTCTATCCGTTGGTGATCACGGGTGCCGTCCAGGTCGCCTTCCCCGGCAACGCAAACGGGCAGAAGGTCTACGTTCACGGGAAGCTCGTCGGTTCGAAGATCATCGGCCAGAGCTTCGCCTCCCCGGTGATCGGTAAGAACGGCAAGCCTGAGGAAAAGGAAGAAGAACTCCTCACCGAACCGGACCCGAACTACTTCCAGAGTCGCCCTTCGGCGACCGAAGGCGGTGCCTACAACGCCGCCGCGAGCACGTTCTCAAACCGCGGCCCCAACGATAAGGTCACAGAGGAAGCAGACGCCGAAAACATCAAGTCCTATCTGCAACTGAACAGGCCCTACGATCCGGGCCTGACCGTAGCTCAGATCCCCGTCGACGCGGTCAACACCTCGGCCTCGAACCTGGACCCGGAAATCTCGCAGGCCAACGCATGGATCCAGGCGCACCGCATCGCGGCCAAGCGCTCACTCTCGCTGGGTGTGGTCGATGGGCTCATCTCCAAGTACACCAGCGGGCGCGGCCTCGGGTTCTCTGGTGAACCGGGAGTGAACGTGCTCGAACTGAACCTCGCCCTCGACCGACTGACAGGAGCACGGTGATGTCCGCACAGATTCCCACCGCGCACGAGCGCAGCGCGATCTCGCTGTTCCAGCGGGAGATCGTGGGACGTGCGCTCTTGGACAGCTTCAAGAAGCTCGACCCGCGCGTGCAGATCCGCAATCCGGTGATGTTCGTCGTGGAGATCGGCTCGGTGATCACGACCGTCACGTGGCTGATACAGGCCTTCGGAGGCAAGCCGCTCGGCGGCGGTTCAGAGCCCGCCTGGTACACGTTTCTGATCGCCATCTGGCTGTGGCTGACGGTCGTGTTCGCGAACATGGCCGAGGCGTTCGCCGAGGGTCGCGGCCGGGCGCAGGCCGACACGCTGCGGGCGATGCGCAAGGAGACCGTCGCGCGGATCCGTGGCGGATCGAGCAAGCCCGCCTCCGAGCTGACCCGCGGAGATGTCGTAGTGGTGAGCGCCGGGGAGCTGATCCCCGGCGACGGCACCGTGATCGAGGGGATCGCGACAGTGGATGAGTCGGCGATCACGGGCGAGTCAGCACCGGTGATCCGCGAGTCCGGCGGGGATCGCAGCGCGGTCACCGGGGGCACACGCGTGACCTCTGATGAGATCGTCGTGGAAATCACCCAGGAACCTGGGCAGTCGTTCCTGGATCGGATGATCGCGCTGGTCGAGGGAGCGCAGCGGCGCAAGACTCCGAACGAGATCGCGCTGAACATCCTGCTCGCCGCGCTGACGCTGATCTTCATGATCGTTGTCGCAACCTTGCGGCCGTTCGGTCTGTTCGCGGGCACCTCGATCTCAGAGACCACGCTGATCGCGCTGCTCGTGGCGCTAATCCCCACCACGATCGGTGCTTTGCTCTCGGCGATCGGGATCGCGGGGATGGACCGGCTCGTGCGGCGCAACGTGTTGGCGCTGTCCGGTCGGGCGGTCGAGGCCTCGGGCGACGTCGATGTGCTGCTGCTCGACAAGACCGGCACGATCACTATCGGCAACCGGCTGGCCTCGGAATTCGTGCCGATGCCGGGCGTTCCCGAGTCAGAGCTGGCCGAGGTCGCGCAGCTCGCCTCGCTCGCCGACGAGACTCCCGAGGGACGCTCGATCGTGGTGCTCGCCAAGCAGTACGGCATCCGCGAGCACGACATGAGCGCACTGCACGCCGAGTTCGTGCCATTCACCGCGCAAACCCGTATGAGCGGCGTCAACATCGACGGCCAGCAGCTGCGCAAGGGCGCGGGCGAGGCGATCATCGAGCTGGTCTCCCGAGAGGGCGGTGCACCGCCACCGGAGCTGCAGGCGCAGCTGGAGCGCATCGGTCGCGAGGGAGGCACACCACTGGCGGTCTCGCGTGACAGTCAGATCCTCGGAGTCGTGTACCTGAAGGACACGATCAAGGAGGGCATGAAGGCGCGCTTCGATCAGCTGCGCGCGATGGGCATCAAGACCGTGATGGTCACCGGCGACAACCGCCTGACCGCGGCCAAGATCGCTGAGGAGTCCGGTGTCGATGACTTCCTCGCGGAAGCGACACCGGAGGCCAAGCTTGCCCTCATCAAGGAGCAGCAGGCCGACGGGCGGCTGGTAGCGATGACCGGTGACGGCACCAACGACGCGCCCGCGCTCGCCCAGGCCGATGTCGGCGTCGCGATGAACACCGGCACCCAGGCCGCCAGGGAGGCCGGCAACATGGTCGATCTGGACTCCAACCCGACGAAGCTGATCGAGATCGTCGAGGTGGGCAAGCAGCTGTTGATCACCCGCGGCGCACTGACGACTTTCTCGATCGCCAACGACGTCGCCAAGTATTTCGCGATTCTGCCAGCGATCTTCATCTCGACCTACGCGACCGGACCGGTGGGATCCGGGTCGAAGGGCCCTCTGCATGTGCTGAACATCATGGGCCTCGGTAGCCCACGCTCGGCTATCGTCTCGGCGATCATCTTCAACGCGATCGTGATCCCGCTGCTGATCCCGCTGTCGCTGCGCGGCGTGCGCTACCGGCCGATCGGCGCCAGCGCGCTATTGCGGCGCAACCTGCTGATCTACGGCCTCGGCGGCATCATCGCGCCGTTCATCGGAATCAAGCTGATCGACCTAGTCGTCCACAACCTACTCGGAGGCTAACGCCTCCTCTGCACCAGGCTCCCTACCGCGCCAACGAAACCGATTCCAGGACAATGCCGACGTGTCTGAATCGCCTGGACATCTGAAGGTGTTCATTGGCATGGCCGCGGGCGTGGGCAAGACCTACCGGATGCTTGGAGAGGGACAGGCCGAAGCCGAGAATGGCCGGGACGTGGTAATCGGCCTGCTCGAGACCCACGATCGAAAGGACACGGCCCAGCTCGCAGAGGGTCTCGAGCTCGTCGCCCGACGGCGGGTGCAGTACCGAGGCGCGCCACTAGAGGAGATGGATCTGCCCGCGATCCTCGCACGCAAACCGGAGCTGTGCCTGATCGATGAGCTCGCGCACACCAACCCACCGGGGCTGGAGCACGAGAAGCGCTACGAGGACGTCCGCGATGTGCTCGGGGCAGGCATCGACGTGTTCAGCACCGTCAACGTGCAGCACCTCGAGAGCCTCAATGACCAGGTCACCCAGCTGACAGGCACACGGGTGCGAGAGACGATCCCCGACGCTGTGCTTTCCGCCGCCGAGGAGGTGGTGCTGATCGACCTCACCCCAGAGGCCCTGATCGCCCGCCTGCGGGCCGGGAAGGTCTACCCGCCCGAACGTGTTCCGGCGGCGCTGAACAATTTCTTCAAGGTCGAGAATCTCTCTGCGCTGCGCGAGACGGCGCTGCGCCAGGTGGCCGAAGGTGTCGAGGTCAAGCGGCTGGTGGCGAGGGCCTCCAGTGCCCGCCGCGAGGATACGCTCCTGGCCAGCGCTGTGCCACAGGCGATTTCCGAGCGACTGCTGGCATTGATCACGCCCTCGCCGCGCTCACAGCGAGTGGTACGCCGGGCGTGGCGCTCCGCGCAGCGGCTGAACGCCGAGCTCGATCTGCTGGTGGTGCGCGCACCGGGAGCGACGTCGAGCAGAGAGGAGCGCGAGCAACTGGAGGCGTTGCGGCGATTGGCCTCGGTGCTCGGCGCGCACCTCGTGGTCGAGGAGGGCGACGACGTGGCGGCGGTCGCGATCACCGTCGCCCGCGCGCGTAACACCACTTATGTCCTGATGGGTACTCCCAAGCCCCGTAACGCGTGGCGCAGGCTGACCCAGCCGGCACTGCCGTTCCGACTGTTGAAGGGGCTCCCCGGCGTCGACTTGCGGATCGTCGCCGACCGCACGCTGCGACACGAGAACGTGGGGGAGCAGGAGCCGTGAGCACCCAGGAGGCGAGGAGATGATTGCCGTGGCGGCACTGCTCGTCGGTTTGGCGGGTGGCTGGGGGCTCGCGCTGGCCCTCGAGCACCGCCGCCAGACGCGCGCGCTGGGACACAGCTCCCCGGTTCGCCGAATTGCGTTTCCGTTCACCGGGGAGGCGCTGTCGGAGCCGGCGCTGCTGGCCGCTCTGCGTCTGGCGCGCGCCGAGGGAGCGACACTCGTGCCTACATACCTGGCGATGGTCCCGATGCGCCTGGCTGTGGATGTGCCGCTGCCGGGGGACGCCGATCTCGCGCTGCGGCTGCTGGAGGCGATCGAGCAGCGTGCCGCCCGAGCCGAGGTCGCCGTCGACGCGCGCATCGAGCGGGGACGCACGGTCCGACACGCGCTGCGCGAGCTGATGCGCCACGAGCACTTCGAACGGATGGTCATCGCGGCTGGGCCAGACGGTGGCGGTGAGGGCTTTGGCCCTGAGGACATCGCCTGGCTGATGCGAAACATCGACGGCGAGTTGATCGCGCTGCGTCCGGGCGCCGCCAGCCAGACGCGTCTGCGCGAGGATACCCTCAGCCCTCGGTTGCCGCCGCCGCCGCGCCAGCCATCCGAGCCGCCCGCAAGCGCACGAACACCAGTGTGAATAGCCCCCAAACGGCGGCCAACGGCGCCAGCGTCTTCAGCGGGTAGCGGCTGCCGTCGTGGAGCCCCAGATTCAAGGCCGTGTGGTCCCCGGCTTTGACGATGCTCTCTAGGCCCTGGTGGTCGATCCCGAGAACGGTCGGTGCGAGCGCCGCGAACAGCACCCATGCCAGCAGTGCCAGCACGCCCGCGCGCAGCGAGGAGCCCGCTATGCGCAGGCGCGGAAGTGTCCCCGCGGCGGCCAGCAGCGCGCCGGCGGCCGCCAGCAAGAAGGGCCATATCCCGCCCCAGCCGCGGCCCAGGCCGAAGGCTGAGGCGATCGTCGGCTGAAAGAATCCCTGGCCGAGATAGCGCATCCACACCACTGTCTCGTTCTCGTAGCCGACCAGCGGATGGGTGATCGTCGCAATCACTGTGGTCGCTATCGAGACTCCCGCCAGGGCGAGGGTCGGGCCGGGATAGCGCTTCAGCGCGAGCGCTATCGGGAAGGCGAGAAACGGCAGCATCGTTGTCAAGAAGCGCGGACCCATGAAACCGCCGCCGAAGGGCAGGTAGTAGCCGGAGTTGTAGCCCACGTAACAGAGGCAAACGCCGGTGACCGTGAGCGCCTCCGCGCGCCGGCCGCGGCGGTAGAGCAGCACGGTGCCGATCGCGCCCATGATCAGTACCGGGGAGATCGTCAAAAGGCCGCGCGAGTCCAACAGCAGCGTGGCGAGCACCTTCAGGCTCGGCAGACCGATGCCAAAGAACCCTTTCTGCTGGCGGGGCACATCGGAGTAGGCCAGATGCGTCCAGGAGTGAAAGGCGTAGTGGTTGTAGAGCAGCAGCGGAACGATGCCCACCAGCCCGCCCGCTATATAGGCCCCCGCGCGCACGATCACCGCGCGTGGATGCAACGCGTCGCGCCGTGAGAGCAGATACAGACCAAGCACCACAGCCACGAAGAACAGCGGGTACTCCGAGGCGACCGCATAGCCCATCGCCAGGCCCGCCAGCCCCAACAGCATCGCGCTGGGCGGACCGTCGCGCTCGCGCAGCATCAACGCGAACGCCGCGAAGCCCAAAAACGCCGTGAAGACGTGGCTGAACAAGAGCGTCGAGAGCGGCAGCACCATCGTCCCGAGCCCCAGCACGACCGCCGCCGCGACGCCGTAGCCCGGCTGGAAGCGCTCGGCCACCCGCCACAGCAACCCCAGCAGCAAGAGGCCCGGAAGGACATTCGCCCACAGGCCGATCAGATAGATCATCTCATCGCCGGGGTGGTTCGGTGGGGCGATGTGTGAGCGCGTGAACGATTCCGCGTCAACGAGGTTCAGGGCGTCATAGAAGGGCAGCGCGAACAAGGCCAACCCGGGGGCGCGCGCCGAGTAGTAGTGCCCCTTGTAGAGAACCTTGTCGCCCGTGTTTGCCTGGTAGGCATCGATCGTGGTTTTGTCCTGATCCAGAGAGCGGATCAGGTCGTAGTGGGAGGTCTGGTTCCAGGAGAAGCTCTGGATCATCGTCGCGTAGGCGACGCCGACGAGCAGGATCGCCACGAGCGCCAAGCGCCTGCTGGGACGCGGCGAGCGCGAGGCCGCGGCGGTGCGTTCGCCGCCCGGCTCGGGACTACCCGTCTGGCCGGGGTGCGCGATCTCAGCGGCGCTCATCAGTCGCTTCCGTGCAGCGCCTTGGGCCCGGGGCCGATCTCATAGATCACGAGCGAGCCGACCTGCCGGCGGGTGACCCCCAGGCCGGTCACCGGCTTGGCAGCGGCCGCCTGCAGGTCCGGTGGCTCGGGAACCTCGGGGGCCTTCAGGCCGGGCAGCGTCGGCATCACGGTATGCAGGACGACCGTGCGGATACCGTAGAAACGCAGCTTCTCGATCGACGCCTGATCGGGGAAGCCGCCCATGCCGCCACGCAGGTCATCCAGAGCGGGGATGTCGAAGGTGCTGTTGCCCACCGGGATCTTCGGGAAACCGTCGGTCGAGAAGTACTGCCACAGACGGTCTGAGGCGCCGTCTGTGGGCAGGTCGAGCAGCGGGCCCTGAAGCCCGATCTCCGCACGCGCGGGCTGCGGCACGAGCGGGTGGCCGAGGTGACCCGCACCCTCCCCGACCAGGCCGATCACGAGAATCACGCCCACCAGCGCCGCCATCCGCCTATCACCGCGTGCCCCGAGCCCAGCGCCCCAAGCGCGGGCGAGCTCGATCAGCCGCCAGGCCCCGGCGCCGGCCAGCAGCGCCAAGAACAGCGTGGTGGTGGTGAACAGGCGATCCGGTACACGCACCCCGTTCCAGCCGGGGGCGTAGTCGTAGAGCAGCCGGTAGGGATAGCCGGCACCAGTCAGACCCAGGCCGAGGGAGAAGATCGCGCTCACAAACGCCCCGATCGCAAGCCAGATCCGCAATCGTCGCCTGTAGATCGAGCTGCCCAGCCCGATCAAGGCGAGCACCAGCACGCCGAGCCCCGGGAACAGAACACTCTCGTTCTTGGAGTGCACGTGCGCCCGCGCGCCCGAGGTGATCGAGCCCCACACACGGTTCTCGGTGGAGGCCGACAGGAACGCGGCCGGCCCGGCGGAGTAGGTTTTCACTTCGCGCAGCGTGCGTTTGGCGGTCGGGTAGTCGTTTGCGACCTGCAGGTAGGGCCGCGCCTCGTAGATCGTCATCGCGCCTAGCAGCGCCATCCCCACGAGCGTCACCGCCACCAGCTGACGTGGCAGCTGCGGGCGCCCGGAGCGCCACCAGTACCACGCCGCGATCAGCACGATCGCCCCCAGCAGATAGGCGTACTGCAGACCGAGCGTGAACCCGAGGCTGATCTGCCACGTCGAGACCAGCCAGCCGGCGATGACGAGCTTGCGCGAGCGGGCGCGATAGCCGCGCACCAGCAGAAACAGCGCCAGCGGGATGCCCCCGGAGGAGATCACGTGCAAATGCCCGGCCTCGGTCACGCGGTAGGGGGCGTAGGCGAAAGCGGCGCCGGCCACGGCAGACGCGGCGCGTCCCACGCCGTACTCGCGCGCGAGTAGGTAGGCGCCCACGAAGCACAGCGACCAGGCGAGCAGGAACAGCAGGTTGTAGCGCACGAGCGCGGCTACCGTTCCGGATCCGAAGAACGCGGCCGGGCCGTAGCCGAGCAGCGAGTCCGAGAAAGCGAGACTCAACGGACGCGGGTAAAAGGCGTTGGAATTGAACAGTCCCGTCGGATCGTGGAGCATCGCGTGGCCAACCCAGGCGATCTGCCAGGCGGTGCGCACCGGGTCGCCGAGATCTGGGGCGATGTGGCTGCCCATGTGCAACAACAGCGGCCAGCTGGTGAGGATCGCGAGCGCCACACCGGCGAGCACAACCATCCAGATCTCCCTGGCGCCGATCTCCGGGGAGCGCCGCCCACCCGCCCGGCTGAAGGGTCCCGGGCGATCGGGCGTCTCGGCCGTGGCAAGCGGCGCCGGAGTCGCGGCCGTCAACCGCGTCTCACGCACGCTGGGGTCCGTCATCTGTGGTGTGCTCGCGCCAGCTGGATCGGGGCAGCATACGGGAGCACTATGCGCCGTTGCGGCACAGCTGGGCCCGCCGATTCAGACATTTCGGGATCACCCGTTGCGTCACACTGTCCCCATGCGTGTCCTGGTACTCGGGGCTGGCGGCGTCGGAGCGGCGTTCGCGGCCATCGCACAGCGCCGGCCGGCCTTCGAGCGGGTGGTGATGGCGGACATCTCCGCGCAGCGCGCGCAGGGCGTCGTTGCCCGCCTGGGCGAAGCCGACCGCTTTAGCGCCGAGCGCGCCGACGCCTCCAGCGAGGAGGATCTCGTTGCGCTGATCGGGCGTATCAAACCCGATGCCGTGCTGAATGCCTGCGACCCGCGCTTCAACGAGCCGATCTTCGACGCGGCGCTACAGACACGCACCACCTATCTGGACATGGCGATGACGCTCTCAAAGCCCGACCCGGAGCTTCCCCACGAGCGCCCGGGTGTAATGCTCGGCGCCTATCAGCTCGACCAGCACGAGCAATGGGAGCAGGCAGGCGTCCTTGCGCTGGTCGGGATCGGGGTGGAGCCGGGACTCTCCGATGTCTTCGCCCGCTATGGCGCCGAGGAGCTCTTCTCCCATGTCGAGGAGGTCGGGGTGCGCGATGGCGCCGACCTGGTAGTGGAGGGATATGACTTCGCCCCGACGTTCTCGATCTGGACAACGATCGAGGAGTGCTTGAACCCGCCGCTGATCTGGGAGTCAGAGCGCGGCTTCTACACCACCGCGCCGTTCTCAGAGCCCGAGGTCTTCGAGTTTCCCGAGGGCATCGGGCGGGTCGAGTGCGTCAACGTCGAGCACGAGGAGGTAGTGCTGATCCCGCGCTGGGTGGCGTGCGAGCGGGTCACGTTCAAGTACGGGCTGGGGGAGGAGTTCATCGGGGTTTTGCGCACGCTGCACAAGCTTGGACTGGACTCGACCGAACCGGTGAGTGTGCGTGGAGTGAAGGTCGCCCCCCGCGACGTTCTGGCCGCGACTCTGCCCGACCCGGCGACGCTCGGGGAGCGCATGAGCGGACGCACCTGCGCGGGCACGTGGGTGAGGGGCACCGGCACCGACGGGCGGCCGCGCTCCACCTACCTCTACCACGTCGTGGACAACGAGACGACGATGCGCGAGTACGCAAGCCAGGCGGTGGTGTGGCAGACCGCGATCAACCCGGTCGTCGCCTTGGAGCTGCTGGATGACGGCACCTGGAAGGGGGCCGGGGTGCTCGGACCAGAGGCGTTCCCGCCAAAGCCGTTCCTGGAGCGCCTGGCGCAGATGGGATCGCGCCACGGGCAGATGGAGCTCGCCGCCGAGTGAAACAGCGCCGGGCGGGGACGCAAAGGGGGAAAGCCTCGCGGTGCGCGGTCCCCCAGGCTTCCGCGCACCGCTCCCCCGGAGGCAGCTCTAGAAGTCCACCGGTGCCGGTATGGCGGTTGCCGGCGGGCGTTCCAGCACACCGGGCGGGGCGACTTCGCGCTTGCGCGAGAAGAACTCTTTGAAGACGGGCCGCGAAAAGAGCATCAGGACCACCCCGAGGAGCATGCCGCCGATTCCCATCCATAGCGGCAGCGTGATCCCGAGGATTGGCTTGGACGAGACGTTTTCGGTGCGCCCGTAGTAGTCCGCCGCCTTGTACATGACGGCCCACATCAACAGCCCGCCGATGAACGGTCCGGCGCCGAGTAGCAGGAAATTGCGAACGCTCTTTCCCAGCTCGTTGCGGTAGTACACGGCGCATGCGATGCCGGTGAAGCCGTAGTAGAAGCAGATCGGGAAGCCGATCGCGCTGATCGAGTCTTCGAGGACGCTTTCGGAGAGCACCAGCAGGATGACCGTGACGAGGATCGAGAGCGCACCGAAACCGAGCGTGGAGACGGTCGGTGTCAGGTAGCGCTTATGCACTCGGGCGAGCAGCGATGTGACCGCCTTCCAATGCGCCATCGAGAGGGTCGTGCGAGCGGTCGGCAGGATCGTCGTCTGTGTCGAGGCCGACGCCGAGGTGAGCACGGTGATGATCAACAGCTTGTTGAGCGTGCCTCCCAGCACGCCCTTGCCTAGCGCGTTCAGGACATCGCCCTGGTTTTCTTCGTTTATCAGGAACGCGACGCCGTGGAAGGACTGGGCGGCGGCCGTGACGACCACGTAGATCAGCACCAGCAGGATCGTCGAGATGACCGCGGCCTTGCCCGGGCCCTCGGCGGGATCCTCGGACTCCTCGTTGACCGCCACGCCCGAGTCCCACCCCCAGTAGATGAAGAACCCGAGCAGCACAGCGACGAGCAGATCGCTGAACTTCATCGCCGTCGGGTCAAACCAGGACAGCGAGGGCTTGATCGAGCCGCTGGGCGGGTGGCTGCCGTAGACCTTCACGAACGCAACGACTGAGAAGATCCCGAGAATCGCGACCTCGATGCTCAACAGCGCCGTCTGAATACGGGCGGAGAGCTCGATGCCGCGGTAGCAGATCCACGTCATCAGAGCGATCCAGAGAACGGCGACGATGATGGTCTCGGCCTGCGATGGCGTGGCGTTGAACAGCTTGAACGAGTACACCGCTGCGATGTCCGATAGGGATGCCATCACGATCACATCCGCCAGGAATATCGCCCAGCCATTGATCCAGCCCGTTACGGGTCCGAGCGCGCGTGTGGTCCAGGCGAAGGTCGTGCCCGAGTCAGGGTCGGCGCGGTTGAAATACTTGTAGGCAGAGGCGACGAGCAGCATCGGTATGAAAGCCATGAGCAGCACGGCCGGTGCGTGAACACCAACGCCCTTGACTGCCACTACGAACCCGAGCGTGGCGGCGAGCGAATAGGCCGGCGCGGTCGAGGCCACGCCGATGACGACGTTTGAGACGTAGCCGATCGCGTTCTTCTTCAGGCCCTTGTCCATTACCCCGGAAGGCTCGGGCGAAGCGGGTGCGGCGAGGTCCACGGCGGCCATTTCTCCTCCTCTCGAAAGGTCGTGGCGAACGTTACGTGTTCGGGGGGTGCCGGCCAAGTGGCGTGATTCCCAAAATCTCCCATGACACTTGTACGTTTCGTACAATTAGGTATGGCGTTCTTGAACTCGGAGCGCATTGAGCCGCATACCTCCTGGCGCTACGGTTGTACCGAGCGTCTAGCGACCTTACGTGAGGATGGAGGAGAGTGAGATGGCAACCGACCTGACCGACCCGACAAGCCAGGCTGAGGGCGCCGATCTGCAGGAGCTGGCAAAGCGACATCTGTGGATGCATTTCACGCGCATGGGCTCATACGCCGATCACGAGATACCGGTGATCGTCAGAGGGGAGGGCTGCTACGTCTATGACGAGCACGGCAAGCGCTACCTGGATGGGCTGTCGGCGCTTTACTGCGTGAACGTCGGCCACGGGCGCGCGGAGCTCGGCGAGGCGGCGGCGCGCCAGGCGGCGGAGCTCGGCTTCTACACCAACTGGAGCTACGCCCACCCCCGCTCGATCGAGCTGGCGGCCCGGATCGCCGAGCTCGCGCCGGGCAACCTCAACCGCGTGTTCTTTACCTCCGGGGGCTCGGAGGCGGTCGAGTCGGCGTGGAAGCTCGCCAAGGCCTACCACCACACCCAGGGACAGTCCAACCGCTACAAGCTGATCTCCCGCAAGCTCGCCTATCACGGCACCTCGATGGGCGCGCTCACCGCGACCGGGCTGACACCGCTGCGCACACCATTCGAACCGCTCACCCCGGGTGGCATCCACGTCGCCAACACCAACTCCTACCGCTGGAGCGAAGACCGCGATTCGCTGTGGGCGGCGGAGGCGATCGAGGAGGCGATCCTGTTCGAGGGGCCCGAGACGGTGGCCGCGGTGATTCTCGAGCCGGTGCAGAACGGCGGCGGCTGCTTCGTGCCCCAGGACGGCTACTTCCAGCGCGTGCGTGAGATCTGCGACCGCCACGGCGTGCTCTTGATCTCCGACGAGGTGATCTGCTCGTGGGGTCGCATCGGCCACATGTTCGGCTGCGAACGCTTCGGCTACGAGCCCGACATGATCACGACGGCCAAGGGCATCACCTCCGCCTACGCGGCGCTCGGTGCGGTGATCGCCGCCGATCACATCGCCGAGCCGTTCCTGGCGGGCAAGCAGATCTTCAATCACGGCTTCACGTTCGGCGGGCACCCGATGGCCTGCGCGATCGCGCTCGCGAACATCGACGTGATCGAGCGCGAGGACCTGTGTGCGCACGTGCGCGAGAACGAAGGCGAGCTGCGCGCGACGCTCGAGAGCCTGCGCGACCTGCCGATCGTCGGCGACGTTCGCGGCGCCGGGTACTTTCAGGCGATCGAGCTCGTCAAGGATCAGCAGACCAAGGAGACCTTCAACGCACAGGAGTCCGAGGATCTGTTGCGCGGCTACCTCTCGGGCGAGCTGTACAAGCGCGGGCTGATCTGCCGCACCGACGATCGCGGCGACCCGATAGTCCAGCTCTCGCCACCGCTGATCGCCGGCTCCGAGCAGTTCGCGGAGATCGAGTCGATCCTGCGCCCGGTGCTGAGCGAGGCGTCGCAGCGGATGGTCCGCTATGGGGATTCAGCGCCGCCGCTGCTGCGGCGACCGTGAGTGGGCGATGCAGCTCACTGTCGAGAGCCTGATCGACGAGCTCGGCCTGGAGCTCGCAAGCGGCCACGAAGCGGCGCAGACGCACGTCCGCTGGGTGCATAGCACCGAGCTACTCGACCCGACCCAGTGGCTGACCGGCGGTGAGCTGCTGTTGAGCACCGGCATCCAGCTGCAAACGCCAAAGCTCCAGCGCGAGTTCGTGCGCACGCTTGTGGAGCACCGCATCGCGGGCCTGGGCTTCGGCACCGGCTTCACGCACGAGCGTCTGCCCGCGGCCCTCCTGAGCGCCGCCAAGAAGCTCGCCTTCCCAGTGTTCGAGGTGCCCTACGAGCTGCCGTTCATCGCGATCACCGAGCGCGCCTTCACGCACCTGGCGGGCGAGCAGTACCAGACCCTCAGACGCACGATGGCGATCCAGGAGCGCCTGGAGCGGCTGCTGCTGGAAGAGCGTGGCCTGGAGGAGGTCATCAGCACCGCGGCCGGCGCGATCGGCGGGGTGGTCGGAGTGATCGACGCCCACGGCGAGACGCTGGCCTGGCATTCCCAGCCACCGCTGCTGCGCGATTCAGAGCGCCAAGCGATCGTACGTCAGCTGCAGGAGACCCCGACCGCGACCCGCCACGTTCCGCCGGTCCCATTCGAGCCGAGTCTGGCCCGCTGGCAGGGGCGGATATTGGCGCTGCCGGTGATGGCCCGCGACCACGCTGCCGCCCAGGCGTGGCTGATCGGCGCCTGCGCCCAGCATCCACTGGAAGACTACGAACGGCTGATCCTGCGCCAGACCGTGACCGTCGTGGCGCTCGAGTTGATGCACCTGCGCATCGAGCGCGAAACCGAGCGGCGCCTGGCGGGCGACGTGCTCGCGGAGGCGCTCACTGGCCGCCTTCACCACGAGGAGCTGCAGACGCGGCTGCGCCCGTTCGGGATCGGCGATGAAGCGGCGGTGCTGGCGTTCGCCACTCACGACCCCGGCGCGGCCGCGCCGCTTTTGGAACGGTCGTTGGCGCGGGAGGAGATCCGTGGCCTGGTGGCGACCCGCCAAGGCCTGTTGTGCGCGGTCATCAACAGCGATGGCCTGGACCCGATCGAGGTGGCGCGCGGCGCCCGCGCACGACTCATCACCGAGATCCCCGACGTGCGCGCGGCCGCCAGCCGCATCGCCCCGACCCACTCGCTACGGCTCAGCTTTCACGAGGCGCGCTGCGCCCTGGAGGCGGCGCGGATCGCTAACGGCTCGGCGCCGGAGGTGGCCTCGCATGCCGACCTTGGCGCCTTCCAGTTGCTGCTCTCCCTGCAGGACGACGACGCCCTGGTCTCCTACTGTCGCAGCGTGCTCGGCCCGGTCGAGGACAGCGAGGGCGAGTACGGCGATGAGCTGCTGCGCTCCCTGGACGTGTTCATCGAGCACAACGGGCACTGGGAGCGTGCCGCCAGCGCCCTGTATTGCCACCGCCACACACTGCGCTACCGGATCAAGCGCATCGAGCAGCTCACCGGGCGCGACTTCACAAGCGCCCGCGACCGCATCGAGTTCTGGTTGGCCCTACGAGGAAGGGAACTGGCGCGATGAGAATCGGAGTGCCGAGCGAGATCAAGCCCGACGAGTATCGCGTGGCGATCACCCCGGCCGGGGTGCGTGAGCTCGTCACCCGCGGTCACGAGGTGCTGATCCAGTCGGGCGCGGGGGAGGGCAGCGCGATCACAGACGATCAGTTCAGCGCCCAGGGCGCTGAGATCCTGCCCGACGCCGGGGCGATCTTCGGGCGCTCACAACTGGTGCTGAAGGTCAAGGAGCCACAGGCTGGCGAGGTAGATCTGCTGCGCCGCGAGCAGACGCTGTTCACCTACCTGCATCTGGCGGCCGAGCCAGCGCTGGCGGAAGGCCTGATGGCCTCGGGGGCCACGTGCATCGCCTATGAGACCGTCGAGGACTCCTCCGGGCGCCTGCCGCTGTTGGCGCCGATGAGCGAGGTGGCGGGCAAGATCGCCACGCAGGCCGGGGCATTCATGCTCGAGAAGCCGATGGGCGGACGCGGCATCCTGCTCGGCGGGGTCCCGGGCGTGGCAGCGGCCACGGTGCTCGTCATCGGCGGCGGCGTGGTGGGGATGAACGCCGCGTTCATCGCGATCGGCATGCAGGCCGACGTATTCGTCTTCGACCGCTCGATCGACCGGCTGCGCGAGCTGGAAGTGGCCTTCGCCGGTCGCGCCTCCACTGTCTACTCATCCACGCTGGCGATCGAGGAGATGCTCCCAGCCGCCGACCTCGTGATCGGCGCGGTGCTGGTCCATGGCGGACGCGCGCCGCGCGTGATCGGTCGCGAGCAGCTCAAACTGATGAAGCGCAACGCGGTGCTGGTGGACGTGTCGATCGACCAGGGGGGCTGCTTTGAGACCTCGCGGGCAACTACCCACTCGCAGCCGACATACGAGGTGGATCAGATCACCCACTACTGCGTGACCAACATGCCCGGAGCGGTGCCGATCACCTCGACCTATGCGCTGACCAACGCAACTCTGCCGTATGTGATCGCACTCGCCGAAGCCGGCATTGATCGCGCCTTGGATGAAGACCCCGGGCTGCGCATGGGAGTGAACGTGCGCGACGGGCGGATCACATACCAGGCGGTCGCGGAGGCTCTCGGTAGCGCCTCTCGGTAGCGCCGTATGACCCAGAGCCAAAGCGCCACATGAACCCAGAGCCAAAGGAGATCTGAGAATGACGATTGCCACGAACACGCTGCGCAACTTCATCGACGGCGCTGACGCTCCGTGGGACGGCGACACCGAGCCGATCTTCAATCCCGCCACAGGCGAGGAGATCGCGCGCGCTCCGCTGTCCTCCCCGGAAGAGGTCGATCGAGCCGTTCGTGCCGCGCGCGCGTCGTTTGCGAGCTGGTCCTCCTCGACGCCCGCCCAGCGTGCCCAGGCGTTGCTGGCCCTGGCCGAGCTGATCGAGGAGCACGGCGATGAGCTGGCAAAGCTCGAGGCGCTCGACGCGGGCAAGCCGATCGAGGCGGTCAAGAGCGACGAGATTCCGGTGATGGCGGACAACCTGCGGTTCTTCGCGGGCGCCGCCCGCTGCCTGGAGGGCCGCGCCGCCGGCGAGTACATGGAGGGCCACACCTCGTTCATCCGCCGCGAGGCCGCAGGTGTCATCGGGCAGATCACCCCGTGGAACTACCCGCTGATGATGGCCATCTGGAAGATCGGCCCGGCACTTGCGGCCGGCTGCACCGTCGTGCTCAAGCCAGCCGAGACGACCCCGATGACGACCGTCCGCTTCGCCGAGCTGGCCGGGGAGATCCTTCCCCGCGGCGTGCTCAACGTGATCATGGGGCATGGCCAGCCCACGGGGGAGGCGCTGATCTCCCATCCGGAGGTCGACATGGTCTCGCTGACCGGCTCGGTTGGCACCGGTAAGCACATCGCGCGCGTCGCCGCGGACACGCTCAAGCGCGTGCATCTGGAGCTCGGCGGCAAGGCACCGGTGATCGTCTTCGACGACGTCAGCATGCAGAGCGCCCTGGAGACGATCGCCGCCACCGCCTACTACAACGCCGGTCAGGACTGCACCGCGGCGACCCGTGTACTGGCCGCGCAGGGGGTCTACGACGACGTGGTGGCCGGCCTCTCAGAGCAGGCGCGGGGCCTGGTGATCGGGGACACACTCGACCCCGCAACGACACTCGGACCGATCAACTCCGCCCGCCAGCGCCAGCGCGTCGAGGGTTTTTTGGAGCGCCGCCCGACGCACGCGGAGATCGTCACCGGCGGAGGCGAGCCCGATCTACCGGGCTACTACCTGGAGGCCACCGTCGTCGCCGGCCTGAGCCAGCAGGACGAGATGATCCAACGCGAGATCTTCGGGCCCGTCCTAACCGTCCAGCCCTTCACCGATGAGACGCAGGCGATCGAGTGGGCCAACGCCACCCGCTATGGCCTGGCCTCCTCGGTATGGACCCGCGACGTGGGCCGCGCGCTGCGTGTCGCAAAGGCGCTGCGTTTTGGCTGCGTGTGGATCAACGATCACATCCCGCTGGTCTCCGAGATGCCCCACGGCGGCTTCAAGGAGTCCGGCTACGGCAAGGACCTCTCGGTCTACTCGCTGGAGGACTACACAGTCATCAAGCACGTGATGGCGAACCTGCAGTAAGAGCACATGTGATGCACACGTGATACGGTGCAGAGCATGTCCAGAATGATCCAGGTTCGCAACGTGCCCGAGGAGATTCACAGAATCCTGAAGATGCGCGCCGCGGCGGCCGGCATGTCTCTCTCGGACTACATCAAGCGATATCTGGTTGAACGCGCTTCACGGCCAACGCTCGAGGAAATAGACGCGCGGGTGAGCGCCCGTGGACAATCGAAGGTTCGCGCCGAGACCATCGTCTCCGCGCTGTCAGAGGCCCGCGAGAGCTAGCGGCCGCGGTGTACGTGGTCGACGCGTCGGTGCTGGTCAGCTACCTGGCCGGTGCGGAGTACTCGAGCGGGGCTCGCGCGGCGCTGATCGAAGGTGAGCGTCAGGGAGGGCTGTGGGCGCCCCACCTGATCGACGCCGAGGTGGGACACGCGCTGCGCCGTGCGGTCCTCGCGGGCGAGCTGGGCCAGCGGGCCGCTGGCTCGGCACTCACGGATCTCTACGAGTTCCCGATAAACCGGGTCTCTCATCTGGGACTGTTGAAGCGAGCATGGGCGATGCGGGCCAATCTGACCTTCTACGACGCCCTATACGTGACCTTGGCCGAGCAGCTGCAAACGGCTCTGCTGACACTGGACGGACGGCTTTCTCGCGCCCCCGGTGTGGAGATCGTCGTGCAGTCGCTCATCCCGCGGTGAGCGCTCTCGTGCGGTACTCGGGCGCGCATGCTGCTACGGTGGCCCTACCGGGCGGCGACGTCGCCCGCGAGGTTCTTGTCTTTGTTGGCGCTCACAGGGTGCGGATGGGGTCAGTCGAATCTCCATTCGCAGCGGCGGCCAAGAGGCTGCCAGAAGGAGCATCAACAGATGAAGCATGAAACATTCGCCGATCTCGGCGTGTCCGAGATCGTCTCAAACGAACTGGGCAAGTGTGGGATAACCACGCCATTTGCCGTACAGAAGCTGGTAATACCCGACGTGCTCGCCGGGCACGACGTGCTGGCGCAGTCCCCGACCGGATCGGGCAAGACGCTCGCCTTCGGGATCCCAATGGTCGAGCGGCTGAAGGGCACGGACGTGCGTCCCTCGGCGCTCGTGCTGGCACCGACGCGCGAGCTCGCCTCCCAGATAGTGGAAGACCTGCGCGAAATCGCCCACGCACGGGCGCTGTCGATCGCGGCGGTGTACGGGGGCGCGGGCATCGTCAAGCAGGCGCGGATCGCGGCGCGCGCTCACATCCTCGTCGCCACGCCCGGACGGCTACTGGACCTGATCGACCGCGGCGAGATCTCACTGAACCGGGTGAAGCTGCTGGTGCTCGACGAGGCCGACAGGATGCTCGACATGGGCTTCCGCCCGGTTGTCGAGCGGATCGTCAAGATGACCGCCCGCGAGCGCCAGACATTGCTGTTCAGCGCCACTTTGGAGGGCGAGGTCGGGCGCATCGCCAAGGCGTTCACCTCCAACCCGCGCCGTCACGAGCACGCCCACCCAGAGCAGCGTAAGGGCGATGTCGAGCACCGGTTCGTAACGGTCTCACACGAGGGCAAGGTCGCACGGCTGGTGTCCGAGCTGAACGAGCCAGAGCGCGGGCTGACGCTCGTGTTCGTGCGCACCAAGCGCGGCGCGGACCGGCTCGTCAAGCGCCTGGCGGCCAGCAGCGTCAAGGCCGTCGCGATGCACGGCGACAAGTCCCAGGGCCAGCGCGAACGGGCGCTGTCGAGCTTTCAGTCGGGTGTCGTGGACACACTCGTGGCTACCGACGTCGCCGCACGCGGAATCGATGTGGCGGGGATCACGCACGTGATCAACTACGACATGCCGGGTACGCGCGAGGACTATGTGCATCGCATCGGGCGCACCGCACGAGCGGGCGCCAGCGGCGTCGGTGTCACGCTCGTCACTCACGATCAGGCGCGCGAGCTCTCAGGCATGGTGATCGGTCTCGGGCTGCACCGAGAGCTTCAGATCGGCGGCCTGCCGAGCGACGTCGCCGGAGCGCATGGCGCCCCTCCACGGCAGCGCAAGTCTGCCGCCGGGCCGGGCTCTCCCCGGCGCAACCAGCGAAGCGCCGGCCGCGGTGGCACTCACAGAAACGGGCCCTCGGCGGATCGGCTCGGTGGCAATGCCTCCGGCGGCGGCGCTAGGCGCGGCGGCCGAGCACCTGGTAGATCGAGGTAAACCCCCTCGCAAAGCCGTTGCGGGCGGCGCGCAGATACAGCCGCCACACGCGCACACGTTCGGTGCCAGCTAGCTCTTCGGCACGCTCACGGTTGCAGTCCAGGCGTGCGATCCACTCGCTGAGCGTGTCCACGTAGTCTTGGCGCAGACCCTCGATGTGCAGCGGCTCGATACCCGCTGCCTCCAGGGCCCGCGTGACGCGCGAGAGGTGAAGCGGCGCGGCGTCCGGGAAGACGTAGCGCTCGGAAAACGGGCCGGCCTCGGGGTCGCCGTGACGCAAACGGGCGATTCCGTGGTTCAGAAGCCGTCCACCGGGCCCAACAGCGAAGCCAACTGACGAGCGTACAGGTCAATTTTGTTAGAGCCGACGTGCTCGACCATGCCGATCGAAGCGATCGCGTCGTAGTGCTCAGCGGCGAGATCGCGGTAGTCGGCCACCCGGATCTCCACTCGATCGGACAAGCCCGCCTCGGTTACCCGTGCACGCGCCAGCTGTGCCTGCGCGGGCGCGAGCGTGATGCCGAGCGCCCGCACTCCGTGGCGCTCAGCGGCGTGGATCACGAAGGCGCCCCAGCCGCAGCCGACATCGAGCAGGCGCTGACCCTCCCGCAGCCCGAGCTTTGAGCAGACCAACTCACGCTTGGCCTCCTGGGCCTGCTCGAGGGTCTCGCCACCGCGCGAGAACAGTGCACAGCTGTAGGTCATCGACTCGTCCAGAAACAGCGCAAAGAAGTCGTTGGAGAGATCGTAGTGGTGGCGCACCGACCGGGCATCGCGCTCACGGCTGTGGCGCTCACCGCGGGGACGCAGCTCGCTGGGCGGAATCGGCGGCGGGCGCGTGAAGCCGCAGGCAAGCGCCGCGGCCAGCGTCAGCCGTAGACGATCGGCGCGGTCGATGGGTGGTGTCTTGAAGGCGTCAAGCAGGTCAACCACTCCGTCCAGATCGTCCACCTCCAGCTCGCCAGTGGCATATGCGCGACCGAGACCGAGCTGCCCCGGCGCGCGCAGCAAATGAGCGACGGCCGCGGGGGAGCGCACCGTGAACAGCGGCCCGTCCGCCGCCGTGGGGGCCAACTCGGAGCCGTCCCAGAAACGCAGCGTGAACGGGCGCTGCGGGTGCACTCGCGCCAGCTCGTGGCGCAGCCGCTGGGGTCGGGCAAACGGCATGCTGCCTTCAAGCGTAGAACGGGTAGATCGCAGCCCCGCCGCCAGGGTGGCGTTGAGTGGGACGCTTGGGTCAGGGCGGCCCGCCGGAGCGCTCGCCCCGCCAGGAGAATTCCGCGTCTCGCACTGGTAGTTTGCGCCTCTCAGATGACCGAGACAACGCTTTCCGAGAAGCCGCGCGCAGACGTCCCCGGGCGCGACGACATTCAGCCCCCAGCCAACGAGACACTCGATCGGGTGCTCACGGCGATCATCACGCTCGGGCCGATCGCGGCGCTCGGCTTCGTCGCCTGGCAGATGTGGGACGGGCTGCTGCACCCCTCCGATTTGATCGTGTTCGCGATCATCTACATCCTCACCGGCCTCGGCATCACGGTCGGCTTCCACCGCCTCTTCACCCACCGCAGCTTCAAGACCTCCCCGGCGCTGCGCGGCGTCCTTGCGGTGCTCGGGTCCGCCGCGATCGAGGGTCCCGTGATCTCGTGGGTAGCCGACCACCGCAAGCACCACGCCTTCTCCGACAAGGATGGGGACCCCCACAGCCCGCACGTCGATCACGGCGTCGGCCTGCGTGGGGCGCTGCGCGGGCTCGGCCACGCGCACGTCGGCTGGCTGTTCATTCACACCGAGCGTGGCTCCCGCGAACGCTACGCCCCAGACCTGCTCGCCGACCCGGTGGTCGCGTTCGTGGACCGCACCTTCTTCGTGTGGGCGATCGGCGGGCTGGCTGTCGCCTTCGGCCTTGGCTATGTGATCGGCGGCACCTTGAGCGCCGGCCTCACCGGCCTGCTGTGGGGGGGCGCCGTGCGGATGCTCGTGCTGCACCACATGACCTACAGCATCAACTCGCTGTGCCACTTCTTCGGGCGCAGCGACTATGCCACCGGGGATCACTCCCGCAACCTGGCCTGGCTCGCGCTGCCCACACTCGGTGAGGCGTGGCACAACAACCACCACGCCTTTCCCACCTCCGCCAGCCACGGCCTGGGCTGGCGCCAGCCCGACATCTCTGCTCTGGTGATCCGCGGCCTGGCCCGCGTGGGGCTCGTGTGGGACGTGGTCAGGGTGGATGAGGAGCGCCGCGGGCGCAAGCGCTACGCCTCCGTCTAGAGCCGCGCGTCGTACGCTTAGCCGCATGCCAGGCGATCCTCTGGGAAGCGTTGGCGAGATCCTCGCCCGGCGCAGAGGCGAGGAGATGGCGCTCAACGACCGTTACCTGAACCGGCAGATCTCTCGTGTGCTGCGCACGCTGGGATTTGACAAGGTGTGGGCCGGCGGGCAGGGCGCGCACCTGATCGACGCTGAGGGCGAGCGCTACCTGGACCTCTTCGGCGGCTACGGCGTATTCGCGATCGGGCGTAACCATCCCGAGGCGATCGCCGCGATCGAAGAAGTGATGGCGGCCAGGACCGCAAACCTGCCGCAGCTGGGGGTGACGCTGCTCAGCGGCGTGCTGGCCGAGGAGCTGCTCGCACGTGCGCCGAACAGCGTCGGGGCCATGATCCCCGCCAACAGCGGCACCGAGGCGGTCGAGGCTGCGATCAAGATCGCCCGCGCCGCGACTGGCCGGCCACGCGTGCTGTATGCCGATCACGCCTTTCACGGGCTCACGCTCGGCTCGCTGTCGATCAACGGCAACAGCGAGTTCCGTGAGGGCTTCGGGCCGCTGCTGGAAGGCTTCCAGGAGGTCGCATTCGGTGATCTGGACGCGCTCCAGCGCGAGCTCGAACACGATGACGTGGCGGCGTTCGTGATCGAGCCGATCCAGGGCAAGGGCGTGAACCTCCCCGCCGCGGACTACCTGCCCGCTGTGCAGCGGCTGTGCCGGGCGGCCGGTGCGCTACTGGTGTGCGACGAGGTGCAGACCGGGATCGGGCGCACCGGACGCTTTCTGGCGCTCGAGCACTGGGGCCTTGAACCGGACATCATCTGCCTGGCCAAGGCGCTCTCCGGCGGGCTGGTGCCGATCGGGGCGACGCTCGTCTCGAAGGCCGCCTTTGAGAGTGTCTTTGACGGCATGGAGCGGGCGGTTCGTCACGGCTCGACCTTCGGCGGCAACGACCTGGCCGCGGCCGCGGCGCTGGCGACCCTGCGCGTGATCGACCGCGAGGGGCTGGTCGAGCGCGCCCAGCGAATCGGGATGCTGCTCGGGGAGCTGACCCGGCCGCTGGCCGAGCGCTTTGAGGTCGTACGCGAGGTGCGCGGGCTGGGACTGATGTGGGCGATCGAATTCGGGCCGCCCGCTGGTGGCCTGGCGCGGCGGCTGTGGCAGGCCGTCGAGCGCCAACAGCCGGGGCTCTTCTCGCAGCTGATAACCGTGCCGCTGTTTCACGATCACCGCATCTTCTGCCAGGTCGCCGGTCACCGGATGAACGTGATCAAGGCGCTGCCCGCGCTGAGCGTCTCAGAGGATGAGATAAGGCGCTTCGCGGCGGCGCTGGAAGAGACGATCAGCCAGGCCGAACGTTACCCCTCGGCACTGGCCCGCTTCTCTATGCGCAGCGGCTTGCGCGCGGCGCGCGCGGGCCGTTGAAGCGATCGCCTGACTCGCAGCGCGCCCGCTATTTCGCGGCGGTGAAGACGTCGGTGGCGAACGTCGCGGGGCACGAGGCGGCGTCGTCAAACCCAGCAGCGTCTGAAAGCTCGCCAGCGAGGAGTAGTGGTTGTAGGGGGTGCTGCTCACGGTGCCCGGCTCGATCAACGGGGAGGTTCGGTGCGATCGCTGTCTTGGCGCTCTTTTCGAGGTCGATCGCCAGGCCTGGGTGGTGGCTGAGGCCGCTGCCGGCATGGCTGCGCTCGGAGACCGAGTGCCACGACATGCGCGTCGCGGTGGGCCTCCGGGGCCATCCTCGGTGAGCTCTGCGGTGTGTCGCGGCGGGGCAACGGCGGTCTGTGCGGAGGGTGGCGTGAGAGCCGCAAGAGCAAAAGCGCCGCGCCCGGGTACCCTTCCTCGCCGTGACCCTGATCCCCCGAGAGGACATCCGCAACGTCGCGATCGTCGCCCACGTCGATCACGGCAAGACGACGCTCGTCGACGCCATGCTGTGGCAGTCGGGCGCGTTTCGTGCCGGCCAGGAGGTCAACGACCGGGTGCTCGACTCGATGGACCTCGAGCGTGAGAAGGGCATCACGATCCTCGCGAAGAACACCTCGCTTCGCTACCGCGACGTGAAGCTCAACATCATCGACACGCCCGGGCACGCCGACTTCGGCGGCGAGGTGGAGCGGGGCCTGACGATGGTCGACGGCGTACTGCTGCTGGTCGACGCCTCAGAGGGGCCGTTGCCGCAGACGCGCTTTGTGCTGCGCAAGGCGCTCGAGTCCCGGCTGCCGGTGATCCTCGTGGTCAACAAGGTCGACCGGCCGGACGCGCGGGTGGCGGAGGTCATCGACGAGGTGTATGAGTTGTTCCTCGATCTAGACGCGGATGAGTCACAGATCGACTTCCCGATCGTCTACTGCAACGCGCGCGCCGGACGCGCCTGGCTCACCTACGACGCCGCGCTAGACGGCGGTATTCCCGAGCAGGGCGACCTCGCGCCGCTACTCGAGCTGCTGCTCGAGCACATTCCCGCGCCGATGTATGACCCCGAGCATCCACTGCAGGCGCTGGTCACCAACCTCGACGCCTCGCCATACGTCGGGCGTCTGGCGATCTGCCGTGTCCGCAACGGCAGCATCAGCAAGGGCCAGCAGATCTCGTGGTGTCGCGCCGACGGCTCGATCCAGCGGGCGCAGGTCGCTGAGCTATATGTGACAGACGCCCTGGAACGAGTCGAGGCCGCCGAGGCCGGGCCTGGTGAGATCATCGCCGTCGCTGGAATCGCGGAGGTGACGATCGGCGAGACGCTGGCCGATCTGGATGACCCGCGCCCGCTGCCGGTGATCATGGTCGACGAGCCGGCGATGTCGATCACGATCGGTGCCAACACATCGCCGCTGGCGGGCAAGGACGGCAGCAAGCTGACGGCTCGCCAGATCGAGGCGCGGCTGAACCAGGAGCTCGTCGGGAACGTCTCGCTGCGTGTGGCAGAGACCGCGCGGCCGGATACCTATGAGGTGCAGGGCCGCGGTGAGCTGCAGCTGGCGGTGCTGGTGGAGATCATGCGCAGGGAGGGCTTTGAGCTGACCGTCGGACAGCCGCATGTGGTTGAGCGGGAGATCGACGGTCAGCGCCACGAGCCGGTCGAGCGGCTGTCGGTCGACGTGCCCGAGGAGCATGTCGGCACCGTCACCCAGCTACTAGCGGGACGCAAAGGGCGCATGGAGCACATGATCAACCACGGCACGGGCTGGGTGCGAATGGACTATCTGGTGCCCGCCCGGGGGCTGATCGGGTTTCGCACAGAGTTTCTCACCGAAACCCGCGGCACCGGGATCATGCACCACGTCTTTGACCGCTGGGAGCCCTGGGCGGGCGAGCTGCTGACGCGCCAGAGCGGCGTGCTCGTCGCCGATCGTCGCGGTGAGACCGTCACCTTCTCGCTGTTCACGCTGCAGGAGCGCGGGTCGCTGTTCGTCGGTCCCGGCGAGGAGGTGTATGAGGGAATGATCATCGGTGAGAACACGCGCTCGGAGGACCTCGACGTCAATCCGGTGAAGGAGAAGCATTTGACGAATATGCGCTCCTCGACCTCTGATGTGCTCGTGCGTCTGGACGCCCACCGCAAACTCACGCTCGATGAGGCGCTGGAGTTCGTGCGTGATGACGAGTGCGTGGAGGTCACGCCCGAGAACGTGCGCATGCGAAAGGTCGTTCTCGGCAAGACCGAGCGCGTGAAGGCCATGCGCCAGGCGCGCGCCGCCGCCCGCTAGAGCCAGTGCGGGGAGGTGCATCTTCAGGCGCCGGCGGCCTGCTCGCTCGGCGGTTGCGCCGCCGGGATGGGCCCGCGCCAGGTGCGCTGCCCATGACAAGTGTCATGGGCAAGTCACGACTTCTGCCACTTATCAGCGCTTGGGAATTGGCCTAGCCTGCAAAGCATGAGTAACGCGATCGAAGTAAACGAACTACGCAAGCGCTACGAGGAGATCGAAGCCGTCCGCGGCATCGACTTCGTCGTCGGCACCGGTGAGGTGTTCTGCATGCTGGGACCCAACGGCGCCGGCAAGACCACCACGACAGAGATCCTCGAGGGTCACCGCCTGGCCAGCTCGGGCAGTGTCTGCGTGCTGGGTCACGATCCCGCCCGCGGCGAGCGTGCACTGCGCGAGCGAATTGGCGTGGTGCTCCAGTCCTCCGGTGTGCAGCCCGACCTCACGGTCAGTGAGCTGATTGAGATGTACGGGCGCTACTACCCAAACCGGCGCTCGGTGAAGGAGCTGATCGAGCTCGTCGAGCTCGAGGCCAAGGCCGACACGCGCGCCGGTCTGCTCTCCGGCGGGCAGCGCCGCCGACTGGATCTCGCGCTCGGTCTGGTCGGGGATCCCGACCTGTTGTTTCTGGACGAGCCCACCACCGGCTTTGACCCTCAGGCCCGCCGCCACGCGTGGTCGACGATCCGGTCTCTGTGCTCGCTGGGCAAGACGGTCTTTCTGACCACCCACTTCATGGACGAGGCCCAGACGTTGGCCGATCGCGTGGTCGTGATGGCCGGTGGACAGATCGTGGCAAGCGGCACACCGGAGGAGATCGGTGGCCGCGAGCAGCTGCCCACAGAGATCCGCTTCGTGCTGCCCGACGGCGTCGGTCTGGGGGATCTGCCCGCGCTGGCGGTGGACGCCCAGCTCACGCACGAGCGCGACGGGGTGCTGATCAAGACCCAGAACGGTCTAGCCGCCACTCACACGCTCAGCGGCTGGGCGCTCGAGCGCGGTTTGACGCTGCGCAGCTTCGCGGTGGCGCAGCCCACACTCGAGGATGTTTACCTCGCTCTCACGGGCACGAGCGAGGATGAGCAGCCCACGCCGGGCTCGAACCACGAGGAGGTCTCTAGATGAACGCCACCACAACCACGATCGCCCGTGAGAACAGTTCGGCTCGCGCTAGGGGTGGTCTGCGTCACGAGCTGGGCCTCGTGGCCTGGCAGGTCCGCTACGAGCAGCGCGGCTTCTGGCGTAACCGCCGCCGAGCCATCTTCAGCTTCGCCTTCCCGCTGATGTTCCTGCTGATCTTCGGCTCGCTCGACAGCGGCGCGCACCTGAAACATCGCGGCAACCTCCCGTTCATCGACTTCTTCGTGCCGGGGATCATCGCCTACGCGGTGATGGTGATCGGATTCAGCAACGTGGCGATGTCGATCGCCAACCTGCGCGAGGTGGGGATCATCAAGCGGATGCGCACCACGCCGATGCCGTGGGCCTCCTATCTGGGGGCGATCACGATCAGCATGGTCCTCACGGTGTTCGCCTCGGTCGTGGTGCTGCTCGCGGTAGGCATCGTGCTGATGGGCGCCCACGTGTTCACCGCGACGCTGCCGGGACTGGCGGTGACTGTGGTGCTCGGCACCGCGTGCCTCACCACGTTCGGGATTGCCGTGTCGCGATTGATCCCCAATCCCGACAGCGGCATGCCGGTCCTGATGTTCATCACGCTGCCGCTGTCGTTCGTCTCGGAAGTGTTCTTTCCGCTGGAAGGCGCGCCGTCGTGGCTGAAGAGCATCGCCGACGTGTTTCCGCTACGACCCCTTTCAAACGCGCTGCAGGCCGCCTTTGACCCGCGCACGCACGGCGCTGGACTGGTCGGTCACGATCTGCGCACACTCGCGATCTGGACGGCCGTGGGCTGTCTGCTGATGGTCCGCACGATGCGCTCGCTCTCGGCTCGTGACTGACCGCCCCGACGTGAGGGCCGCGCGCGGCGGCTGGCATCCGCTCGATCGGTGGCCGCTGTTGGCTAGCTTGCGCGGGCCCTCGCCCCGCAACGGGTTCAGCGGCAAGCGCTGGCGCGCGGCGCTGCCGGTTCTGTGGCTGATCGTGCCAGTCAGCAACCTTCTGAGCTCCCACGCCTCGACCGTGAAGCTCCTGCTGGTCGGGCTCGGCGTGCTGGCGTTTGTGCTGATCTACATCCTCGGCTCACTGTGGGGGCTGCTGAAGCCGATTCCGGGATTCGTGGTGTTGATCGCCTTCGGCGTGGCGCTGACGCTGCTGGGCACGGCTACGTTCTCGATTCTGTTCATCTACGCCGGTGCCGCCGCCGGGGTGCGCCTCGGCCGCTGGGCGGCGGCTGGCGTGGTGCTCTGCACGATTCTCACCGGGGCGCTGGCGCTGGCCGCCGGAGCTGAACTCGGGTACGCGCTGCCGACAGCGGCCGTGACCGTTTCGATCGGGGCCATGATGGTGGCGTTTGGGCGACTGATCGCCACCAACATCGAGCTCGAGTGCGCGCGCCACGAGCTGGCCCGCCTGGCCGTTGACGACGAACGTCTGCGCTTTGCGCGTGACCTGCACGACCTGCTCGGTCACAGCCTCTCGGTGATCGCGCTCAAGGCCGAGCTGGCGGGAAGGCTCTTGCGTGAGGACACCGACGCCGCCGCTGTGCACATCGGCGAGCTGGAGGGGGTCGCGCGCCAGGCGCTCGTGGAGGTCCGCGAGACGGTCAGTGGTTATCGGCGCCCGCTGCTCACCGCCGAGCTCGATGGAGCACGAATGGCGCTGGCGGCCGCCGGAATCGACGCCAGCCTCGAGCGCTCGCGAGCCACATTGTCCCCCGAGGTCGAGGCGCTGCTCGCCTGGACGGTGCGGGAGGGCACCACCAACGTGATCCGCCACTCCGGTGCCCGGCGCTGCCGCGTCGTGATCGAGCCCGGTCCACAGACGACCAGCGTAGAGGTGCTCGACGACGGCCACGGCCCGGGCGAGTTTGACCACAGCGGCAACGGTCTGGCGGGGTTGCGTGAGCGCGCCGAGCGGATGGCCGGGCGGCTGGAGGCCGGGCTGGGACCGCAGGGCGGCTTTCGCCTGCGGGTCACCGTCCCCACCCGCGGCTCCGAGGCGGCTGTGTGATCCGCGTCCTGCTGGCCGAGGATCAGAGGATGGTGCGGGGCGCACTGGCCAGTCTGCTCTCGCTGGAGGGGGATCTGGAAGTGGTTGGGGAGGTCGCACGCGGCGATGAGGTGCTCGCAGCCGCCCGCCTGCTGGCACCCGAGGTCGCGGTCCTTGACATCGAGATGCCGGGGGCCAGCGGACTTCAGGCAGCCGAGGAACTGGGCCGTGAGCTGCCCGACTGCCGCGTGCTGATCGTGACCACTTTTGGTCGTCCGGGTTACCTGCGGCGGGCGATGGAGGGTGGCGCGGCCGGGTTTTTGCTCAAGGACGCTCCCGCCGCTCAGCTGGCCCAGGCCATCCGCCGAGCCGCGGCGGGCGAACGGGTGGTCGACCCGGGGCTGGCGGCGGCGGCGCTCAGCGAGGGAGCCAGCCCACTCACGGCACGCGAGCAGGAGGTTCTGATCGCGGCCCGCCAGGGTGGCACGGTTGCCGAGCTGGCCCAGATACTCCATCTCTCCCCCGGCACGGCACGCAACCACCTCTCCTCGATCATGCAGAAGGTGGGCGCCTCCAGTCGCGCTGAGGCGATCCGCATCGTCGAGGAGAAGGGCTGGCTGTAAATCCAGGGGCCTACGCATGCGTCGTGCCTCGCCGTTAGGGTCTGGCACATGAATAGATCAAACAGACTCTCAGGCGGCGCTCGTGTTGGCCTGTGCACGGTTCTCCTGCTCGCCGCGCTGAGCTGCTCCTCGGCTATGGCGGCGAGCGTGGTTCACTTCCAGCCCGAGAGCCTGAGCGCCTTTCAGCGTCAGCTAGCGGCCGGGGAGATCCACGCGGTCACCTTCAACAAGATCCCTCACAGCATGCATCTGTCGCTCAACGACCACCAGCACTTGCTGGTCGTCTACCCGCCGCAGCAGTACAAAGCGGTCTTTGCGCAGGTAACGGCCAAGGGTGTCTCGGTGAAGTTTGTAAAACACGCCAAAGCCGCGGCCAAACCCGCGCATCACAAACTGCGCTACATCGCCGGTGGAATCCTCGTGCTGTTCATCGTGGTGGTGCTGATCGTGCTGCTCGTGGGTCGGCGGCGCACCCTGCTGGAAGAGCTCTCAGCCGAGACCCCTTCCCCCGAGCCGGAGGGATCCTCCGGCTCCACCCCGGCAAACCCGGGGTGAGCCACAGCCACACCCACGTGAGCGCACAGGCCTCCTCGCGCAGGCTGCGGGCGGCGCTTACCCTGATCGCCGGCTTGATGCTCGCCGAGGTCGTGACCGGTGTGCTCGCGCACTCGCTGGCGCTCATCTCAGACGCCGCGCACATGCTCACCGACGCCGCGGCGCTCGGCGTGTCGCTGATCGCTTTGGCTCTGGCCAAGCGCCCGGCTCAGGGTGCCATGACCTATGGCCTGCGGCGTGTGGAGATCCTCTCAGCCCAGGCCAACGGCTTGACGCTGCTGATCCTCGCGTGCGTGATCCTCTACTCCGCGGTCGGGCGGCTGATCTCCCCGGCGAGGGTGTCGGGCTGGCCGATGGTGGCCCTGGCGCTGGCCGGGATCGCCGTCAACGCGGCGGCGGCCCTCACGCTCGCCGGCGCGGGACGGGAGAACATGAGCATCGAGGGATCCTTTCAGCACATCCTCACCGACCTGTTCGCGTTCATCGGCACGGCGATCGCCGGGGCGGTCATCCTGGCGAGCGGCTTCCAGCGGGCGGACCCGATCGCCTCGATCGTCGTGGCCGCCCTGATGCTGCGCTCCAGCTACGGGCTGCTGCGCGACTCGGGCAGGGTCTTTCTGGAGGCGGCGCCGCGGGGCCTCGATCCCCAGAAGATCGGCCAGGCGCTGGTCGCGCGACCCGGGGTTCTGGAGATCCACGACCTGCACGTGTGGGAGCTCTCAGCCGGCTTTCCAGCGCTGTCCGCGCACGTGCTGGTCGGCCGCGAGACGGACTGTCACGCCGCCCGTCGTGACCTGGAGGCGCTGCTGCGCGAGCGCTTCGGGTTGGATCACACCACGCTGCAGGTCGACCACGAGCGCCAAAGTGCGCTGATCGAGCTGGGCCTGGTCGAAGACGAGGACGCGCACTAGCCGCGCTGGGACACGGCTTGCGGTGTGCGCCGGTTAGCAGACCGGGCGGTGGGGGTCGGGGCGCCCGGATGATGATGGGCCGTGGCGTATCGCGTGCACCGCCACGTGCATGTCGTGGGCCAGCATGTCGACCATGTCGCGGGAGAAGTTCTCCTTGATCACCATTCGCAGAACGCTCACCTTCTGGGCGTCGGGGGGCAGCGAGTACGCCGGCACGATCCAACCGCGCTCACGCAGACGGTATGAGAGGACGGTCACGTCGATCGCGGAGGGGTCGCTTGCCTTCAGTGCCACGATCGGGAAGTCAGAGCCGTCGTTGATCAGCTCCAGGCCCTCGATAGCGGCCAGCTCGCGCGCCAGCGCCTGGGCGTTGGTGAGCATGTTCTGAACGATCTGCTCGTAGCCAGAACGTCCCAGGCGCAGAAAGTTGAAGTACTGCAGAACCACAGAGGAGGAGGGCCTTGAGAAGTTCAGCGAATAGTTGGGCATGTCGCCACCCAGATAGTTGATGTGGAATACGAGCTCCTGCGGCAGATCTGAGGCGTCGCGGAAGACGACCGTCCCCATGCCCGGATAGACCAGCCCGAACTTGTGGTTTGAGACGTTGATCGAACGTACCTGGGAGAGACGGAAATCCCACCGCAGCTCGGGCTGGGAGAAGGGGATGATGAAGCCGCCGCTGGCCGCGTCGATGTGAAGCGGGATCCGCCATCCGTTGCGCTCTTGCACGCTTGCCAGCAGCTCGTTGATCGAGACCAGATCGTCCATCTGGCCGGTGAAGGTCGTGCCCAGCAGACCGGCGACGGCGATCGTGCGCTCGTCGAGTAGTGCCTCCACCTCATCGGCGCCGATCGTGTAACGCTCGGCACCCATCGGCACCACGCGCGCCTGCACCTCGAAGTAGCGGGCGAACTTCTCCCAGCAGGTGTGTACGTCTGCGCCGATCACCATGTTCGGTTCGTCGGTGGGCTCCCCGGCGGCTTGGCGTCGCTTCTGCCAGGAGCGCTTGTGCGCCAGCATTGCAAGCATGATCGCCTCGGAGGAGCCGATCGTCGCGGTCCCGGTCGGAGTCTCGTGCGCCGGCGCGTGGAACAGGCGCCCGATCATGCTGACCACGCGCTGGTGGATCACCTCGGTCTGCGGATACTCGTCCTGGTCGATCAGGTTCTTGGCGATCGTCTCGGTCGCCAGCTGGTCGGCCTGTGGCTCCATCCAGCTGGTGACGAAGGAGGCGAGGTTCAACGCCGGGTTGCCGTCGAGGTTCAGCTCGTCGTGCACCAGCTGATAGGCGGAGTCGGGACTCATGCCCTCGGCGGGCAGCCTGTACTTCGGTACCTCGTGGGAGAAACAGCGCGCGGCGTATGTGGGAGTGTGCAGATCCTCGGAGTCGAGCTTGAGCTTGTGCATCGTGTGCGTTCCTCTCGCGGTCGAAACGGTGGGCGGTTGGAAATTTTGGGGATCGAGAGTGCATCATCGCGCCTGGGAGCAGTCGGGGCCGCACCACCCAAACTAAGAACAAGACTCAATCCCATGATATGTTGGGCTGCCCATGCCAACCCTCCGCTCCCGCGCACAGGACCCCTCCTCGGCGGCGATAGAGCTCTCCCGCGCGAGCGTGCGCATCGGATCGCACACGATCTGGAGCGAAGTGACGCTGCGGATGGCCCGCGGCGAGTTCCTGGCGCTGCTCGGGCCCAACGGCGCCGGCAAGTCAACCCTGCTGAAGGTCCTGCTCGGGCTGCTGGGGCTCGACAGCGGCCGAGTATCGGTGCTGGGCGGAGCACCGGCCCGAGCGCGGCGAGACATCGGCTACCTGCCCCAGCGACGCTCTTTTGACGCCACGACCCGCCTGCGCGGCCTTGACATCGTGCGCCTGGGACTCGACGGGACCCGCTACGGCCTGCCGCTGGCGCTGGGCAGGGCGCCCGCCGGATCGCGTCGGCATGCCGAGCGTCAGCGCATCGCCGAGGTCATCGACCTGGTCGGCGCCAGCGCCTACGCACACAGGCCGATCGGCGAGCTCTCCGGCGGCGAGCAGCAACGGCTGCTGATCGCCCAGGCGCTCGTGCAGAGCCCCGATCTGCTGCTGCTGGACGAGCCGCTGGACAGCCTCGACCTACCAAATCAGGCGCTCATCGCCGCGCTCGTGGCCGACATCTGCCACCAGGCCTCGGTCGCGGTGCTGCTCGTCGCGCACGACGTCAACCCGCTGCTGGCACACCTGGACGGCGTGATCTATCTCGCCGGCGGGCGCTCTCTGCAGGGAACCGTCGAGCAGGTCGTCACCGGAGAGACCCTCAGTCGCCTGTATGGAGTGCCGGTGGAGGTACTGCGCGCCTCCGACGGGCGCCTGGTCGTCATCGGTGGCCCCGAGGCCAGCTCACATCACCACGACCGCCACGACCACACGCACCCAGGCTGATGAGTCCCCACCTCAGTGTGAACCTCGTCACCGACCTGCGCGAGCTCCTGGCCTACCACTTCATGGTCAATGCGCTCCTCGGCGGGAGCCTCGTGGCCCTGATCGCCGCCCCACTGGGCTGGTTCATGGTGCTGCGCTCGGAAACCTTCGCCGGTCACACCCTCTCGATGATGGCCTTCCCGGGTGCCAGCGGCGCCGCGCTGGCCGGTATCGGCGCCGCCTGGGGTTACTTCTTCTTCTGCCTGGCCGGCGCGCTTGCGATCGGGGGCCTGAGTGGCGGGCGCTCCGGCGAGGGCGAGCGCTCGGCGAACATCGGGACGATCCAGGCGGTCGCGCTGGCCGTCGGATTTCTGTTTTTGAGCCTCTACGGCGGTGTCCTCTCAGACCTCGAGGATCTGCTGTTCGGCAATTTGCTCGGGATCTCCGACGGGCAGCTGATCACCATCTGCGCGGTGAGCCTGTGCTCGCTGGGGGCGCTTTCGATATTCGCCCGCCCGCTGCTGTTCGCCTCAGTCGACGCCGAGCTCGCCGCCGCCCGCGGCGTACCGGTGCGCTCTCTCTCCACCCTCTTTTTGATCGCGCTGGCGCTGGCGGTCGCGGCGATCAGCCAGATCACCGGCGTACTGCTCGTGTTCGCGCTGCTGGTGGCGCCCGCGGCCAGCGCTCAGACGCTCAGCCCGCGGCCGCTCACGAGCCTGCTGCTGAGTGTCCTGTTCGCGCTTGTGATCGTGTGGCTCGGGCTGGGGATCGCCTACTTCTCCAGCTACCCGGCGGGCTTCTACATCGCGAGCGTCGCCTTCGCCGTCTACCTGGCCGCCCGTTTGGCCGCCCTGCTTTCAGAGCGCCGTCCCCGCCGTCCCCGCCGTCGCGACCAGCCCAGCGCCACGGCGCCGATGGGCGGGGTGAGCAGGTGATGTTCGAGGCAGAATTCATGCGCAACGCACTGCTGGCGGGTACGTTCATCGCGCTCGCCTGCGGGCTCAGTGGCTACTTCCTGGTGCTGCGCGGCCAGGTGTTCGCCGGGGACGCGCTCAGCCACGTCGCTTTTCCCGGTGCGCTCGCCGCCGCCGCCGCGGGACTGGACGAGCGCGTGGGCCTGTTCGCGGTGACCGTCCTATTCGGCGCGCTGATCGGCGCGCTCGGCCGGCGCTCGCGGGCACGGGACACGACGATCGGCATCGTCTTCACATTCGTGCTGGGCCTCGGCGTGTTCTTCGCGGCCCTGCTGGCCAGCGGCGCGGGGGGAGGATCCGGTATCCAGGTCGCACACACCCTGTTTGGGTCGATCTTCGGCCTGGGTCACGGCGAAGCGCTGCTGGCTGGCGCAATCGCGCTGGCCGTGGTGGGATTCACCGCGCTGATCGCCCGCCCACTGCTGTTCGCCTCGATCGACCCGGCGGCCGCGCTGGCGCGTGGCGTGCCCGTGGACATGCTGAACATCGGCTTCCTGGTGGCGCTCGGCGTAATCGCAGCCGAGGCGACACAGGCGCTCGGGGCGCTGCTGCTGTTGGGGCTCTTGGCCGCTCCCGCCGGCGCGGCACACCGGCTGACGAGCAGCCCGCTGGCGGGCATGCTGCTCGCCGGGGCGCTCAGCCTGCTGGCGATGTGGGCCGGTCTGTGCGCCAGCTATGAGATCCCCGCGCTGCCCCCCTCCAGCGCGATCGTTCTGATCGCCGCGAGCATCTATCTGCTCGCCGGTGTGGTGGCCGGCGCCCGCCGCCGGGCCGCGCGGAGGGGCGCCGTGGCGCTGGCGCCCGCCACCCTCGCCGATAAGATCGGAGCATGAGCGTGCTGGCGAGCGAGAGCTGGGTTGAGTACGCCGAAGCCAAGCTCGCGGCCGCCGGACGCAAGCGTGGTGGTGCTCGCCGCGCGCTGCTATCGCTGCTCGACGGCCAGGCCTGCGCGATCACGGCCCTTCAGATCGAGGACGCCCTACGCGAGCAGGACCGCGGGGTCAGCCGCGCCAGTATCTACCGGATCCTCGACGAGCTCGAGCGCCTGGGGCTGGTCCAGCGTGTGGAAACCGGCCAGGCGATGGTTCGCTACGAGCGAGCGCACGAGGACCACAGCCACCACCATCATCTGGTGTGTGACCACTGCGGCCTGGTGATGCCCTTCTCCGATGAGGGACTCGAGCAGGCCATCGACAGGCTCAGCCAGACCGTGCCGCTGACAGTCTCAGAGCACGAGATAGTGCTGCGCGGGCGCTGTCAGCAGTGCCGGGTGTAAAACTCGGCTGACCCGCGCCGCACCGGTCACTGCATGCTCGAGCTACTCGCCCCCGCCGCGAGCGGCACCGGTGGGACACCGTCACAGCGCCGGGCGGGACTCACGCGCGGCGGCGCACCCCACAGATAGCCCAGCACACAGCCAAGCGTGAAAACGGCGACGACGAGTAGCACTGGCCCGGAGTCCTCGCTGAGCGCGCCGATCACGCCCGCGGTGAGACCGCCAGCGAGCGCCGCCAGCCAAGCCGGATCGGAGTCGACCGGTGCGCAGAGCAGCTCCCGGCGACGGACGGCGATCACCGAGGCTGCCAGCGCCAGGGCGCTGGCAAACGGCATCAGATGGTTCTTCAGCTCATCGTAGGCAGCTGTGTAGCGGCGCACGATGATGTCGCGAATGTCACCCGCCGAGCGGGCATCGAGCACACTGCCGGTGAAATGCCCACTGCCGTGGGCGGTGGCCAGGTCGAGCGCGGCAAGAGCCACCAGACCCACTATCGGTGCCGCCATCACGATCAGCACACGCCTGCGGTTGAGGGTGCCCGCAAGCAGCATCACGGTGGCCACCGCGGTGCCGGCGCTCACTAGGATCACGCCGCCCACACCTGCACCGATGCGCGCCGAGCCCTCGACAATCGCAAGCAGAATGCCCGCGCACGCCATAACGGTCGCCGCTCGACGTCCACGCACGGCCGGATACAGCGCCGCGGCTACCGCCGTGAACACAAGCACCGCAAGGCCGGACTTGAGCTCGTTGCCGATCCCGTAGAAGCGCGCGCCGAACGCCGGGTTGGGTCCCAGCAGCGAGCGAATCAGCAGTTGGGTGCCGGCAAGCGCATCGACGCTCAATGCGAGCACGGCGCCAACCGCTGGGGCGATCGGCGCGCGTGGCCATGGCATCAGGCGATCGGTCAGCCACCCGAGCACAAAGCAGGTGATCACCAGCACAACGAACTCGACGGTGCGGCTCGGCTCGAGCGCCGCCGGGAGGAGCACGGCCACCGGTGTCCACAGCATCGCGAGCGCTCCTGTGCGCAGCGCCCAGGCGGATCGTCCGCGTCGCTCAGCAGCTCGGAATGGCAGATACGCGAATACGAGCAGCAGCGCCCATGTGGCCACGAGCCATGTGAGCGCGGCCAGCCGGCGCGAGTCGAGGATTTCAAGACGCCTCTTCAGGGCCCGAAGGCCGGCGCTGTCGAGGGGACCGTCGATGCGTATCCGCCGACCACGCATGTCGGCTGGGATCCTCAGGCCGAGGTGCTCGAGGATCGTAGGGCCAATGTCGATTGCCGCAATCAGGCCACTCTGATTGGTGCTCTGCGAGGTGAGCGTGTGGCCACCGGGGCCGAGGCCGGCCACTGCCGCCCAGAGGAGTTCGTGGCCGGCCTGCCCGGCGGTTGTGTTGTTGGGCTCGTCGGGAACCCGCTGCACGACGATCAAGAGCTCTCCCGCCGGTCTGGAGGCGGCGAGCAGACGCAGATCAGCGTATCCCGCTGGAGCGACTGGCAGATCGGCGACGATCAGCCGGTGGCTGCTTCGCAACCTGCGGATGCTGTTGAGCAGGGTGCCTGATGATCCAAGGACGCCATCCACGTACCCGCTCCGATTGGCGGCGATGACCCCATCCACAGCTTCCACTCCGTCGGCGGGCACATACGCGCCTCCGTTGGGCACCTGCGCCGCCAACAAGCCTGGGTCAAGCAGCTGCGGAGCGCTGTGCGCGCGTGCGAGTACAGCGGGCCACGATGTGACCTGGCTGCCCGTTGTCCTAGCGCTCGCAACAGTCTCAGACGGGGATGCGTGCCGGTTGGTGGCGGCACTCACCGTTTGACTGCCAGCTTGTGAACCCACGGGCAGGCTCAAAAAAGGCGGGCTGGCGGGTTTGTAGGCCGAGCTCGAGACCCGGGCTCCCTGCGTGATATCGAGCACCAGCTGGGCGGTGGTGTAGGCGCCCTGGGTGGCACTCAGGATGCCGGTGGAGAGGGTGGGGATCGAATCGAGCTCGCGCTCGAAAGAACTCGCGCCCGGCGCCGCTCCCACGAAGGCGAGCAGCACCGATGAGCGCTGGGAGGATGCGCCGAGAGCCCCGTCCGGAAGCATCCAGGCGAGCAGCACAGCCGCGCAGAGGAGGGCGGGCGCCGCCCCCCACCTGATCGGACTCAGACCTCCGCTCCCTCGGTCGCTGGACGGCTGGTGCCGGCATGCCCGCCGGCGAGCCCCGTGGCGCGTTGATCCTCCTCAGAGGCCGCAGTGAGCGCGCCCTCGATGTTCACGCGAGGCAGTAGGGAGCCGAGCCAGCCTGGCAGCCGCCAGGTGCTGGCGCCGAGGAGATGCAGCGTCGCGGGCAGCAGCAGACAGCGCACGACCAGCGCGTCGAGGAACACGGCGCTTGCGAGGCTCAGCCCGAACTCCTTGATTACGCGGTTTTCACCGAGCATGAAGGAGAGGAACACGCACACCATGATCGCCGCCGCCGCCGTGACCACGCGGCCGGTCAATGCCAGTCCCTCGGCGACGGCTCGCGAGTTTTCACGCGTGTGCGTCCAGCGCTCGTGGATACGGGAGACCAGGAAGACCTCATAGTCCATCGAGAGTCCGAACACGATCGCGAACAGCATCACTGGGATGAACGACTCGATTGGCCCCTGCTGGACCCCCATCAGGCTTCCGAGCCAGCTCCACTGGAAGATCGCCACGATCACGCCCAGCGAAGCGCCGATGCTGAGCAGGTTCATGATCGCCGCCTGCAGCGGTATCACCAGCGAGCGGAAGACGACGAGCAGCAGCAGCGCGGAGAGCGCCACGACCACGCCGATGAACAGCGGGAGCTTGTGACCGAGGGTGGTGGCGAAGTCGACAGCGCCGGCCATGACGCCGCCGACGTAGACGGTCAAGCCGGTTCGCTCCGAGAGCGGCGGTAGCACCTTCCCGCGCAGGCGTTCGACAAGCTGGGTGGTCGCGTAGGCCTGGGGCGAGGAGCTCGGGTACACCGTGATCGTGGCCACCTCGCCGGTCGGGTTGAGCTTCGCCGGGGCCGCCGCGGCTACGCCCGCGGTCGCGGAGATCGCCGCGCGCAGCTGTTCGACGGAGGCCGTATCCGCTCCGAGCGGCTTGACCGTTTCGGTGCTGCTTGGTCCACTACCACCGGAGCCGAACCGCTGGCTCACTGTCACCTGCTCGCGACGGGGTACCTTCGCCACGACCAGCAGCGGGCCGTTGAAGCCTTCGCCGAAGCCCTCGGCCAGCAGCTCGTAAGCGCGATGGGTGGTCTGTCCAGCGGGATCGTTGGAAGCGTCGCTGGAACCCAGGCGCAACGCGGTGGCGGGCGCGGCGATCGCCAGCATCACGAGCGCTGAGGCGGTCGCGATGCTCCGCGGGCGGCGCTGGACGAAGGCGCTCCAGCGAAGCCAGCCAGCTCCAGCCGCAGCGGTGCTCGAGGTGCCAGCTGAAACGGGGCCGCTGGCGGCGAGCACGGCCGCTCGCTTGCGTGCCCGGCGACCTCCCGCGGCCACGCGAGCGCCACTCAGCGTGAGCAGCGCCGGCAGCAGGGTCAGTGAGGCGAGCATCACCAGCAACACGCCGATGGAGGCCGAGATGGCTACGCCGTAAAGGAAGTCGACCCCCAGCAACATCATGCCCAGCAGCGCGATCACGACAGTCGAGCCGGCGAACAGGACGGCCCGCCCGGCTGTGTCGATCGCCTGCACGACCGACTCGCGTGCGTCCTGGAAGGTCGGTCCCGGTGTGGCATAAGCCTCACGGAAACGGGTGAGGATAAACAGTGCGTAGTCGATGCCCACGCCGAGGCCGATCATGGCCGCGAGCTCGGAGGAGAAGTTCGGGGTGTCGACCACGTGTGTGAACAGCGCGATCGCCCCGAGGCCTGTGCCGAGGCCGAACAGTGCGGTCAGGATCGGCAGTCCCATCGCGATCAGCGATCCGAAGGTCAGCAGCAGAACCACAATTGCCGCGAGCAGCCCGACCGCTGTGGAGAGCCCGAAGCCAGCCTGCTCGGTCGCCTCGATCGCCTGTCCTCCGAGCTCGACCTGCAGGGGGTGGGCGGGATTCGATACAGCGGCCGCGCGTGCAACCTGCACCACACGTGCGGGTGCGCTCATGGGGAGCAGGTTGGCTTTTTCGTCAAACACGACAGTCGCGAAGGCGATCTTGCCGTCCTCGGAGATGGACCTGCCCGCCGCTGCGCGTGCATACGGGCTGATCACCTCGGCGACGTGGGGCAGCTTGGCTACCGCGGCGAACATCGCGCTCATACGCGCCTTCACCGCGGGATCGGTGACGCTTCCAGAGCTGACCTTGAAAGCGATGTCGTCGCGATCGCCCGCCTGGGCCGGGAAGCTCCTCTGCAGCAGGTCAGCCGCGCGCTGTGTGCCCGAGTTGGGCAGCGTGAAGTTGTTGGAGTAACTGGTGCCGGCTGACTGGGCGATGGCATTGACCGCGAGCAGCAACAGGATCCAGCCGATCACGACGTACTTGCGATGGGTGGTCGACCAGCGGGCGAGCTTGAGCATGACTTCTCTCCGGGAGGGTTCGGCGGGCCAAGGCCTCGGCAAAGGGTAGCCGCGCATAAACCAACAGCGCGAAGGCGTCCCCCGACTTTAGCGCTCGGCTCCCCGATCGCTATCGGGGATTGCCCCTAGGGCCACACCGTCCCTGCAAGGCGCTTGGGCTCCTCAGTTGACGCTGGGGTCAACGGGCATCCGTGCGATCAGCGCGTAGCTTCCGCCGCGTCGCTCAAGCACGCTGTTCCACAGCGTCGCGGGGTCCTCGCTGAAGATGTCCTCGGGCATAGCCGGGTTGGCGATCCAGTCGCCCTCGGCGACCTCCGCGTCGAGCTGCCCCTCGCCCCAGCCGGCAAATCCGGCGAACACGCGCCGCCGTGCCACCGCCTGCTCGAGCTCCTCGATATCCGATTGCGGGGAGGGAAAGCCGATCCGCCCGAGCACGATCAACCCGGCCGGTGTTGGGTCCAGAAACTCCGCTAGAAAGACGATCGAAGTCGGCTGCACCGGCCCACCCACATACACCGGCTCCAGCTCGTTCTCGACCCGGCGCAGCGCGGGCACCGCCTCCGCGACGGTCGTCTCGGAGGGGCGGTTCAGCACCACCCCCATCGCGCCCTCCTGGTTGTGGGCGCCGATCAGCACCACGGCGCGCGCGAAGTTGGGATCGCGCAGCTTGGGCGAGGCGAGCAGCAGCTGACCGGCGAGCGATTGCTCCATCCTCTGAGGCTAGCGCTTGAGCGGGCACTCGCAAAACCATGCGCCGGCCCCCTCGGCGCCGTCCATACTGAAGGGGCAGATGCGATCTGAGAAAGGAGCTGGTATGAGCGATGACGAGTTCGACGTGGTCGTGATCGGAGCCGGGCCGGCGGGGGAGGTGTGCGCCGGGCGACTAGCCGACAACGGCATGTCGGTGGCGCTGGTCGAGTCACAGCTCGTCGGTGGAGAATGCTCCTACTACGCCTGTATGCCATCCAAGGCGCTGCTGCGTCCCGCGCAGGTGCTGGCCGAGGCGCGCCGGGTGCCCGGGGCCGCACAGGCACTGGCGGGCGAGCTCGATGTCGCGGCCGTCCTTTACCGCCGCGATCAGATCGTTCACGGCCTCGACGACCAGGCGCAGCTGCCGTGGCTCGACGAACGGGGGATCGAGCTCGTGCGCGGTCACGGGCGCATCGAGTCAGAGCGCGCGGTAGGCGTCGGCGAGCGGCTGCTGCGGGCCTCCAAGGCGGTGGTGCTGGCGACCGGCAGCGCCGCAGTGGTGCCGCCGATTCCCGGCCTGGAGGACTCACACGCCTGGAGCAATCGTGAGGTGAGCACCGCTCGAGCGATCCCCCGCAGCCTGCTGGTGCTCGGAGGGGGAGTGGTCGGGGTGGAGATGGCACAGGCATACGCCACGCTCGGTGCCCAGGTGAGCATTGTCGAGGCGGCGCAGAGGCTGCTCGCCGGCGAGGAGCAATTCGCCTCCGAGCAGGTTCGCGATGCCCTGGAGAGCGCGGGGGTGAACGTCCTCACAGGCGTGCGCGCGAGCGCCGTTCACCGCGACCCCAAGACCGGTCAGTTGACGCTCGAGCTCTCCGACGGACGCTCGCTCACCGGCGAGCAACTGCTGGTGGCGGTGGGGCGCCGAGCGCGGACGGAGGAACTGGGCCTGCGGGAGCTCGGCCTGCAGCCGGACGGATACGTCGAGGTCAACGACACCATGCAGGTGCCCGGCCACGATTGGCTGTATGCGATCGGCGACGTCAACGGCCGGGCGCTACTCACACACATGGGCAAGTATCAGGGTCGCCTGGCCGCCGAGCACATCCTCGGCCGGGCGGGTGGGACCTCGATCCCGCGCTCTGACGGTTCCCGCTCGCCGCGCGTCACCTTCACCGAACCGCAGGTGGCGGCGGTCGGGCACACACTGCAAAGCGCCAGCGAAGCCGGCGTCAATGCCCGTGCGCTCGATCGCCCGACCAGCTCGACCGCGGGCGCGAGCTTCATCGGCCACGACACACCCGGCACCTGCCGTTTGGTGATCGATCAGGATCGGGAGGTGATCGTCGGCGCCACGTTCACGGGGGTGGATGTCGCAGAGTCCCTGCACGCCGCGACGATCGCGATTCTCGGCGAGGTGCCACTGCGTTCGCTGGCACATGCCGTGCCGTGCTTCCCAACGCGCAGCGAGGTGTGGCTGGGCCTACTGGAAGAGTACGAAGGACCCGGTCGCTGATGAGGCCGCCGACACCGCGGGGTTGGCCTGCGGGCCGCTGTGGCTGTCTCGCCAGCCGCGCTGGCTAGTGCACCGAGAAGATCTCGATCTTGCCGCTCTGGGAGTGATCGTTGGCGTTGCCCTCCGGCTCAACGATGTGGCCGTCGAGGACGATCGGGCTGTTCCAGTGGCCGGCTTCGCCGGGCAGCTCGGCGATCGCGTGGGGCGAGCCGGGACGGTAGACACGGATGCCACCGGCGGAGGGGTCGTACACGTAGAGCAGGCCACCAGCCATCACCGGGCTCGTCCCAGGCGAGCTGTTCTGCCACGCCTGGGAGAGGCGACCCGAGCCAAGGACATATGCCGCGGTTCCGTTCGCGTCGGCCACGAAGGCGGTTGTGTGTCCCCCGTGCCGCCAGACGGCGGGCTGAGTGAACAGCTCCCCGCCGCCCGGGATCTCAAGCCGCTGAATTTCACCGCCGAGTCGCTCGTGGGCGCCCGGCGAAGGCGGATGACCGTCCAGGCGCGAAAGCGCGAGCAGGCGCATGATCCCGTCCTTGCCGGCCAGCACGACACGGTCTGAGCCGAGCAGCGCCGGGGCGCTCGAACCGAGGTCGACGTCGCCGTTGTTGAGTTCTTCCTGGTTGGTCGGAGTGAAGGCCTGGCGCAGCCGCAGGCCGGGGAACGTCAGCTCGAGCACGCTGTCGCCAAAATTCGTGGTCCCGTTCCACGGCGCGTTGCCGGTGTCGATCAAGATCCGCTTGCCGCCCGGCTCGATGACTGCTCCCCCGCGGGAGAGGATCGCCGAGTCGCTCGCCGGGCAGGTGCTGGTGTCCTGCAGCACATGGCGATCCGCGCACAGTGTGTTGAACACCCCGGCCAGGTGTCCGCTGGCGCGGTCGATCGCCACCACGTGGCCCTGATAGGGAGGGGCGTCGCCGATGTAGCCGCCGGTCGCGACGATCACATCCGGTCCGTCGATGTTCAGTGCGGCGGCGATCTTCTCGTGCTGGGGATCACGGGTCACGCGCACGGGCCATCCATGCTGCTCTGCGCCGTCGGTGAGCGAGAGCTTGTGGATCAGCCCGTTGGGCGAGGCCGCGTAGACCGCGCCACGGTCTGGGTCGGCGATCGGGCTGGCCGTGGTGATCTGCGCGCTGCCAGCCCAGCCGCTGATGCCAGGCGCAGTGAAAGTCCACAACAGCTGCCCGCCGCCGGCGTCGATCGCGATCGTCTTGCCGTAGGTCGTCGTGACGATCACCACGTCGTGACTGGAGCCGTGGACCATCACGTCGTGTAGGTAGATCGGCGAGGAGTCCACAGTACCCGGGAGGTTCACCGTGATGTGACGCAGGTGGCCGAGCAGTGCCGGGGTCAGACCCGTCGAGAGTTCGCTGACGTCGCTGCGCTGCGGGTCAAGGCCAAACTCGGGCCAGTCCAGCAGACTGCCGGCGGGCTTAGAAGAGCTCGCCGCTCGCGCCGAGGGGATCGCGCTCGCGCTCACTCTCGGTGTAGAGACATCGGCCGGCGCGGCGCTGCCGCAAGCCGCGGCAAGCGTGCACATCGCAGTCAGGAGAGCCAGGCGCGAGGCGTGCAGTGGCAAGGACATGCGCGAAATGTTGTATCGCACATGGCAGGTGAAGGTGTCGGCGTGCGCGAGAGGCGACGGCGGTTATCCTCCTGACACGCACAACCACGCCAAGGGGAGAGCAATGGCCAAGACACCGCGAGTAGGCGATCAGGCGCCGGATTTCGAACTGCAGGGCACCGCCGGCCCGTTCAAGCTCTCAGAGCATCACGGCGAGCGGGTCGTACTGCTGTTCTACCCAGGCGATAACACGCCTGTGTGTAAAAAGCAGTTCTGTTCCTATCGTGATCGTGCTGAGGACTTTTCGGCTCTCGATGCGACGGTGGTGGGGATCTCCTCGCAGGATCTCGTCTCGCACGAGGGCTTCATCGCCAAGAACAGTCTCACGGTCCCGTTGCTAGCCGATGTCGATAAGACGGTTGGGAGGGCGTACAGCGCGAGCGGCAAGCGTGCTGTTGTGATCGTTGACGAGCGGGGTGTCGTGGGTCATCGTCACGACCATCTGTTGGGGCTGGACTATCAGTCCGTGGACGATCTGAAAGCGGCTCTGGACACGCTGCCTGCCCCAGCCGCCAGCTAGGGATTGGTTGGGGAACTGCTGTGGGTAGCCCCTCGCTCAAAGAATGGGCACGCTCGTCTTGCCAACGGGTTTTGGGGCGGGCGATCGGTTTGTCTAGCGCCAGTTATAAGAACTTATCCGGCTATTCGATATCCGTCGGATAACTTCGGATAAGTACGGATAACTCCGATCCGGGCTGTCCTTTTCCCTCGTGAGCTGAGTTGTTTAGCGGCGCGAGACCTCATATCTGCCGGCGCATGCAGAAATGCGATTCAAGCGCTCGCCCAGAGTCCCTGTAGCGGGACG
>DATBPE010000027.1:0-39125 GCA_036561505.1 Solirubrobacteraceae bacterium | reverse complement strand
GCAGAGTGCGCCGTGCAGTCGCTGCGTAAACGTAGATGTTCGCTCTGAAGAGAACATGTGTTCGTAAGGTAGAAGGGTCGCCGGACGTAACGGATACGAACAGGTGTACGCACGCCGGTGATGGTATGGTAATGGCTCTGTAGAGCGAATTTAGACCGATTTCATCTGCAAAGAGAATTGCACGAACCGGTGTCGGCCGTTTGCGTCAGAAGTCTTGTGCGCTCTCAGGCAGGGGCAGAACCGGATGGCTCGAACTTCAGAGCTGAGATGGCTGTTACGCTTGCCAAGGACCCTGTGATCACCGACCGTCGTCGTCGCAGGCCCCTAAAAAAGCTCATGGAGAAGTTCGTTATAGAAGGGGGCGTGCCGCTCTCCGGCACCCTCACACCGGCCGGCAACAAGAATGCCGCGCTTCCCATACTGGCTGCGTGCGTCCTCACCGAGGATGAGGTGATCGTACGTAACGTGCCGCGTATACGTGACGTCGAAGCCATGGTTGCAATCCTTGATTCGATCGGCGTGAACGTGCACTGGCGTGGCCCTAATGAGTTGCTCCTCTGCGCGGCAGGAGTACACAGTGTCGAGATTGACTCCGAGTTGGCAGAGCAGATCCGTGCATCCTTCCTGCTCGCGGGTCCGCTGCTGGCCCGCTTTCACCGGGCAGTGATGCCTCCGCCTGGCGGTGACGTGATCGGTCGCCGACGGCTTGATCCGCACCTGGACGCGTTCTGTGCGATGGGTGCCGTCACAGACTGTGGACGTGAGATCGTCCTTAGCGCCTCGCGCGGGCTGAAGGCATGCGATGTGTTTATGGACGAGCCCTCAGTGATGGCCACCGAGAACGCGCTGATGGCCGCGGCGCTGACTCCTGGCACGACGATGATCGGCAACGCAGCCTGCGAGCCCCACGTCCAGGACCTCGCGCGGATGCTCGTGAAGATGGGTGCCGACATTCAGGGAGTCGGCTCCAACCTGCTGACCGTCAATGGAGCCGAGCGTCTGCACGGCTGCGAGCACGAGATCGCACCCGATCACATCGAGATCGGCAGCTTCATGGCTCTCGCCGGTGTGACCGGTGGAGAATTGCGCATCAAGGACACAGTCCCTGGAGACCTGCGGATGGTGCGGCTGGTATTCGAGCGGCTCGGCCTGCGCTCGGAGCTCGACGGCAACGATGTGATCGTGCCCGGCGAACAGAAGCTGATTGTTCAGTCAGATGTGCGCGAGTACAAGAGCAAGATTCAGGATGGGCCTTGGCCTGCCTTCCCGGCCGATCTCACCTCGATCGCCGTTGCGCTTGCCACCCAGGCAGAGGGCTCGATCCTTGTGCACGAGTGGATGTTCGAGAACCGACTGATCTTTACCGACAAGCTGATCCTGATGGGTGCCGACATCGTCATGTGCGACCCGCATCGTGCGATCATCACCGGCCCACGAAGGCTGCGCGGGGAGCGTGTCGAGTCCCCTGATATCCGAGCTGGAATGGCGATGCTGCTGGCTGCTTTGTGCGCCGACGGGCGCAGCGAGATCGGCAACATCCGCCAGATCGATCGCGGCTACGAGCGTATCGACGAGCGTCTGAGGGAACTCGGCGCGCGTATCGAGCGTGTCGCCACGGAGCCCGTTCACGCCTGACGGCGAGGACGGCTCGTTGACTCTGCGCCATGATTACCCGATCGCGGTCAAGCCTCAGCACACGATGATCTATCCGATTCCCAGCGGCACCCGTGATGTGCTGCCTGACGAGACACGCGAGATGCGTGCGATCACTGACACGTTGCGCGCGGTCTTCGAGGGCCACGGTTACGGCGAGCTATATACGCCGGCACTGGAGTACGAGTCAGTGTTGGTACGTGACGATATGTCAGAAGCCCAGCCCGCCTATCGTGTCTTCGACGAGTCAGGGCAGGTTCTGGTGCTGCGATCGGACATGACCGTTCCCATCGCGCGCGTGGTAGCCACGCGCTACTCCTCAAGTGAACCGCCGCTGCGCTTCTGTTACTTCGCGCACTGCTATCGCGCTGTACCGCCTCAGCGAGGCCAGTCGCGTGAGCTTTTGCAGGCCGGGATCGAGCTGATCGGTGCTCCTGCGCCCGACGGTACCGCCCAGGCGCTGACGGTGCTCTGCCATGCGCTGGACGCTGTTGGCCTCGAGGGTTATCGCGTCGGTCTCGGCGACGCTTCGCTGTATCCCGCGTTGATGGCAAGCCTCGGGGTGTCAGAGGATGGTCGTTCGCTACTCATGGGCGCGCTGGCGCGACGAGACTTCGTGGGCTTGGAGCAGGAGCTGAGCGCTCTCGAGCTATCGATCAGCGAGCGTGAACTGCTGCTCGAGGTCTCTCAGCGCCGCGGGGGACCCGAGGTGCTCGGTGGTCTGTCTGATCCCGTATCCGAAGCCGTCGCCGGAATGCGCCAAGTACACGAACTGCTCGCGCCTGACGTTGCAGGACGGATCATCTTCGACCTTGGCTTGGTCGGCTCGATCGGCTACTACACGGGCGCCATGTTCGAGGTTTACGACCCCGAGCTGGGCGCTCCCATTGGCGGTGGCGGGCGCTATGACGACTTGCTCGGACGCTTCGGACGCAGCCTTCCAGCGGTCGGCTTTGCCCTAGGAGTAGACCGCTTGCACATCGCCCTCGCGGGGGAGGAGCGGGGAACGGGAGCGCGTCTGCGATGAGCTCGACCAACGGTCTGAGAATCGCCGTCCCACGCGGAGCGCTCTTCTCCGACACGATCGAGATGCTTTCAAAGCTCGGCCTGGCAACCGAGGAGTTGCGTACAAACGATCGCAAGCTGCTCTTCCAGGAGATTGGGGTGATCACGATGCGCCCCTCCGATGTACCCACCTACGTCGAGGCGGGTGCCGCCGACCTGGGGGTTACAGGCAAGGATGTGCTGCTGGAGCAGGCGGCGCTCGAGCCGGGCCAGACTGGACGCAAGGTGTATGAGTTGCTGGATCTCGGCTACGGCGAGTGCACGATGGTTCTGGCCACGATCGACCAGCTCAATGGCAACGGTGAGGATCCCGCGGCCGAGGCGCTGCGCCGACTGGGAGTTATGCGCGTTGCTACGAAGTATCCGCGCATCGCCTCACGCCACCTCGAGCAGACAGGCAGACAGGCAGAGATCGTGGAGGTGAAGGGTTCGGTGGAGCTCGCCCCACTGACGGGCCTGGTGGAGGCGATCGTCGACCTGACGGCGACCGGAACCACGCTACGCGAGAACAACCTGATCGTGCGCGAGGAGATCGTTAAGTGCACCGCCCGATTGATAGCTAACCCAGTCGCACACAAGCTCAAGGCGGCGCAGATTGACGAGCTGATGGGGCGGCTGCGTGCAAGTTGAGCGCCTGAACGCCGAGGAGGTACACAATCTCGGCGGACCGGATGGCGTCGCCAGACATCTACGTTCGCTTGTCGCCGATGGCGAGTCTGTTTCCCGGACGGTAAGTGAGATCCTGCGAGAGGTCCGAGACGATGGCGATGCCGCGGTGCTCCGGTACACATCTCGCTTCGATGCGCCCGAAGCCGACCCAAAGCCGTTGCGGGTCGGCGCGGCTGAGCTGGATGAGGCCATCAAGCAACTCCCGCTGGATGTCGTCGCCGGATTGCAGGTCGCAATCGCAAATGTTGCCGCGGTCGCAGACGCTGGCGTGGATGAGAGCGTGGCGGTCGAGCTGACACAGGGTCAGCGCGTCACATTGCGCGAGGTGCCGGTGAGAGCGGCCGCGGTGTATGTCCCTGGCGGCCGTGCGCCCTACCCGAGTACCGTCGTGATGGGCGTCGTCACCGCGCGGGCGGCCGGCGTGCTGGATGTCGCCGTCTGCTCTCCGCCAGGTTCGGATGGTGAGATCCATCCAGCGACACTGGGGGCCTGCCGGTTGTGCGGAGTGGAGCGGGTGTACCGCATGGGCGGTGCACAGGCGATAGGCGCGCTCGCCTACGGCACCGAGACGGTCGACCGCGTGGATGTGATCGTCGGCCCGGGCAACCTCTATGTTCAGGAGGCAAAGCTTCAGCTTTCGCACATTGTGGGAATAGACGGCTTCGCCGGTCCCAGCGACCTGCTCATCCTCTTCGGACCCGACGCCGACCCAAGTCTGGTGGCACTCGATCTCGCGGCTCAGGCTGAGCATGGCACGGGCAGTCTCGTGGTTGGACTGAGCGTCTCCAAGGACGCTCTGGATCGGCTCGCGGGTGAGCTGGAGCTACTCGCGGGGAGGTATCCGGATCTGCGACCGGCGGCTTGTGTGCTTATCGAGATCTCCGATGCCCGTGAGGGATTGGCGCTGGCAAACGAGTTCGCCCCTGAGCATCTCGAGCTGATCGGCGCCGTCGAGGAGGGTCTGGCGCCGATGGTGCAATCCGCCGGTTGTCTTTTTGTCGGGTCCGGCGCGGCAACGGCATTTGGCGACTACGTCGTGGGGTCCAATCACATCCTTCCGACAGCTGGCTGTGCGCGCTTTTCCTCTTCGCTTTCCGCACGTCACTTCCGCCGGCGCATGCCCGAGGTGAGGGTCCCACGGCCAGCCACGAAGTTGGCGCGAGCGGGATCCCCGATTGCGGAGATCGAGGGCTTTCGGGTACACGCCGAGTCGATGCGAGCCCGAATCGGCGAGAATGAGGAGCAATGACTCGAACCGCCGAAATCAAGCGAACCACCGCGGAGACCGACGTGCACCTCAAGCTGCTCTTGGACGGCTCGGGGGCGGGCACGCGCTCCACCGGCGTTGGCTTTCTCGATCACATGCTCGATTTGCTGGCTCGCCACGGGCGAATGGATCTGGACATAGGCGTCACCGGAGACCTGCAGACGGGAGCACACCACACCGCCGAGGACACCGCGATCGTGCTCGGCCAGGCGCTCGATAAGGCTCTGGGTGATCGCACCGGGATAACCCGCTACGGGTCGGCGATCGTGCCGATGGACGAGGCCAGAGCGATCTGCGCCATCGACATCTCCGGGCGCCCCTTCACTCTCTTCCAGGCGGAGTTGCCGCCCGGCTCGACCGGGGGTTTCGAGCACGAGCTCACCGAGGAGTTCTTTCGGGCCCTGGCTAACCAGGCCAAGCTCACACTGCACCTGGAACTGCAGGCCGGCACCAATGCACACCACATGATCGAGGCGACGTTCAAGGCGTTCGCACGCGCCCTGCGCCAGGCCGTGGAGATCGACCCGAGCGAGACGGGAGTGCCAAGCACGAAGGGAACACTGACCGCGTGAGCACACAATCCGACCCGGTTCGAATCGGCGTCGTGGACTATGGGATGGGCAATCGCCGCTCGGTCGAAAAGTCGCTGCAGCGAGTCGGTGCCACCACATTCGTAAGCCGCGACCACGAGGAGCTGCGCAGCGCCGACGGACTGATGCTTCCCGGGGTCGGGGCGTTCCCTGCCGCTATGAAGGTGATCGGAGAACTCGGCTTGGACGAACTGCTGCGCGAGCGCGCCGCGGCGGGAGTCCCGATCTTCGGATCCTGCATGGGCATGCAGCTGCTGTTCGAGTCCTCGGAGGAGCATGGCGGGGCGCCGGGCCTCGGCCTTATCGCCGGCGAGGTGCGCAAACTGCACTCGCCCGGACTCAAGCAGCCGCACATCGGCTGGAGCGAGGTGCGCTGGCAAACACACAGTCCCTTGAACGAGGGGCTTGGCGACGCATCCTTCCTCTACCACGTCCACAGCTTTGTCGCCCACCCCGCCGACCGGCGGGTGACCCTCGGCATCGCCGAGTACGGAGAGCGCTTCGCGGCCGTGGTCGCCGAGGGGAATGTCTACGGGGCGCAATCACACCCGGAGAAGTCATCCTCGGCGGGATTGGCGCTACTGGGAAATTTCACTCGCATCTGCGCGGCCCGCCTGAGTGGCGTGACTCTCACCAAATGATTCTGTTTCCGGCGATCGACATCCTCGACGGCAAGGCGGTGCGTCTAACCAAGGGCGATTTCGAGGACAAGAAGGTCTACGACGAGGATCCTCTCTCAGCGGCACGTGGCTGGAGCGAGGGCGGTGCGAAATATCTGCACGTGGTCGATCTGGACGGGGCACGCAGCGGCGAGCCGGCGAACCTCGAACACCTGCGCCGAATCTCCCGGGAGCTTGGTTTGCCGGTTCAGTTCGGGGGTGGCCTGCGCACATCGGCGGCGATCGATCAGGCTCTACAGGCGGGCGCCGCGCGTGTGATCCTCGGCACGGCCGCGTTCACAGACCCGGACCTGCTGGAGCGCGCGCTGGTTGCGCATGGACCCGATCGGGTGCTCGTGTCGATCGACGTGCGTGCGGGAAGCGTTACCACCTCGGGTTGGACCGAGAGCACCAACCTGAGTGCCAACGAGGTGATCGAGGGGCTGTGGGAACGGGGGGTACGCGAGCTCGTCTACACCAACGTGGACCGCGATGGGATGCTCGAAGGCCCCGACTTGCAGGAAATAGCCGCTCTGGGCGCGATCGTGCGAGCGAGTTTCATCTACTCCGGCGGGATCGGTCATCTGTCCGACCTAGAGGGGCTGCGCAGCTTGAAGGAGGATCGGCTCGCCGGCGTGATAGTCGGCAAGGCACTGTATGAGGGCCGCTTCACCATCGAGCAAGCGCAGGCCGCGCTGCGGGGCTGACTCGCTACCGTGAGCGCGTGCACCTAAAGCGTGTTATCCCCTGCCTTGACGTAGATCAGGGTCGGGTGGTGAAGGGCATCAACTTCGTCGACATCCGCGACGCGGGTGATCCAGTGGAGCTGGCGGCCCATTACGACCGTGCCGGCGCCGACGAGCTGGTGTTCTTGGACATAACCGCCACTCACGAGAAGCGGGAGACGATCGTGGATCTCGCTCGGCGCACTGCTGATGAGGTCTTTGTTCCCTTCACGATCGGCGGTGGAATCCGCTCCGTCGCCGACGCGCAGGCAGTCCTTGACGCGGGCGCCGACAAGGTGTCGGTCAACTCCGCGGCGCTCGCGCGCCCCGAGCTGATCGACGAGCTGGCACGGGTATTCGGGACACAGTGCGTGGTGCTCGCCGTGGACGCCAAGTCCATCCCAAGCCAGGGCGCCGCCAACGCCGATCACCAAGATCAGAACGGCGGGTCACGATGGGAGGCGTATGTGGCGGGTGGCCGCACTCCCACCGGCCGCGACGTGCTTCAGTGGGTGGGGGAGGCGGTGGAGCGGGGCGCTGGCGAGATTCTGCTTACGAGCATGGACAGAGACGGCACCTCAGAGGGGTATGACCTGCCGTTGACCAAGGCGGTCAGCGACGCGGTCGGGGTGCCCGTAATCGCCTCCGGCGGTGCAGGCGAGCTCGAGCACCTAGAGCAAGTGCTGCGAGTCGGCGCCAACGCGGCGCTGTGCGCCTCGATCTTTCACTACGGCCGGCACACGGTCGAAGAGGCCAAGGAGTTTCTCGGCGCGGCGGGCATCCCCGTACGCGGCGTATAAGCCTTCGGAGTGAGCTTGGACGCGCAACGAAAGCCAGCCGACTCCGCTCGCGGGGGATACTCCGATCCTCCCAGCGGACTGGAGCTACTCGCGCGCTTGAAGGCGATGCCGGGCGCCCCGGAGCTGCTGGAGCTCGCCGGCGAATCCTCGGGAATTCACCTCGTCGGCGGTGCCGTTCGTGATCTGCTGCTCGGACGTACGCCCCGGGAGCTGGATGTCCTAGTCGAGGAACAGGGCGGGTCCTTTGGCGATCGCACCGCACAGCTGGCAAGGAGCCTGGCGGCACAGCTTCACGCTTCGGCGCAACCCAACGAGCATGAGCGATTCGGGACCGCCATCGTGCGCTGGGAGGGGGGACGGATCGACATAGCGACCGCCCGGCGCGAGCGCTACCCGCTCGCGGGCGAGCTGCCCAAAGTAGGGCCCGCGCGAATCGCGGAGGATCTCGAGCGTCGGGACTTCACCATCAACGCGATCGCGCTGGCGCTAGCCGGTCCCGATCGAGGCAAGCTACTCACAGCAAGGGGCACGGAGGAGCTCGAGGACCTGAGAAACGGGCTGCTGCGAGTGCTCCACGACGCAAGTTTCATCGACGATCCGACGCGCCTACTGCGCCTTGCGCGCTACAGCGCCCGCCTCGGCTTCCAGGTCGAGCAGAGCACTTCTAAGCTCGCCGAGCGGGCGATCGGCGAACACAGGCTGAGCACGGTTTCGGGCGCCCGTATCGGAGCCGAGCTGCGGCTCGCGATCAACGAAGCGGGGGCCGTCCAGAGCGTCGCGCAGCTCCAGGGGATGCATTTGCTGAGCGACATTCACCCGCGCCTGCGCCTTGACGAACGGCTCTTCTCCGACGCGCTGGAGCTCCTGCCGACAGCGGCCGGGCGCCCCGAGATGCTGCTCCTCGCTTGCCTTGTGCTGCCATTGACAGTAGACGCCTCGAGCGATCCGGGGTGGGAGGCCAGAACGCTGTTGGACCGTTTGGAGTTCGCCGGCTCAGAACGCGATCTGGTGATCGCCGCCGCGCTTTCGCCAGCCACGCTCGCCGAGCGCCTGACAGCCACGGGGCGAGCCTCGGTGCTGCGAAGGGGGCTGTATCGAGCGCCGCTGGAGGGAGTTGCCCTCGCGGGTGCGCTGGCGGGCGAGCAGGGTATGGAGAGCGCCAGGCGCTGGCTTGACGAGCTCCGGCACATTCGCTTGCTGATCACCGGCGATGATCTTCTCGCGCATGGGATTCCCTCCGGGCCGGATATCGGGCGGCGCCTCGAGGTGACCTTGGACATGCGCCTGGACGGCGAACTTCCCGACGAGCGCGAGGCTCAACTTCAAGCGGCACTGCGAGCGTGAGCACTAGCATCAACGATCGATGAGCCAATCACCGAACACGCTACGTTGGGACGGCGCACCGGGACACTACGAGGTCTACTACCTCTCGCTCACCGATCCCGAAAGCGCCGTCGGTCTATGGATTCGCTACACGATGCTGGCGCCGCTCGATCAAGCCGAGCCGGCCAGCTGCGCGCTGTGGCTGATGGCGATGGACCCGCCCGGCGGTGAGGGTGTCGTCTTTGCTCGCAAGCAAACGCTGCCGATATCGGCGTTGAGCTCCACCACGCAACCGTTTTCACTTCAGATCGGGGACGCCTGTCTGGATGACCATGGAATGAAAGGCGATTTCCAGGACGTCAGCTTCGATCTCTCGTGGAAGCCCGGCCCGAAGGCCTACCAGCACGTGCACCCCGTTTTGAGTCGTGCACGGATCGCCAAGACAGTGCTCGAGCTGCCACACGCCGACCTGCAGGTGAGCGGCGCCGTGTCGTTTGCCGGACGCGAACTACAGCTCGACCGAGCACCCGCCGGGCAGGCTCACCTGTGGGGCTCAAAGCACGCAGCTCGCTGGGCGTGGCTGCACACCAACGATCTCAGGACACCCGACGGCGAGCGGATTGAAGACAGCTTCATCGACGCCGTCTCGGTCTTCGTCCCGCGTTTTGGCCGTCAGCTCGGTCCCAGCACGCCGCTTGTGGCCAGATTTGACGGGCGTGACTTCATCTCCACCTCGCCTGCACGGGTGCTCGCCAACCGCAGCCGCTTCGGCTTGACTGGCTGGCAGCTGCAGGCCAGCGACGGCAAGCGGCGGCTAGAACTGCGCGTCAGCGCCCCACGCGAGCGCCTGGTCGGGGTGACATACCAGGACCCCGACGGAGAGCGAGCGTACTGTTACAACACCGAGGTGGCCTCTCTGGAGGGCTCCCTATCGGAGCGCGCAGGCAAGGCGGTCGGTGGCTGGAGCCCGATCCGTCGGTTCAACGCCGCGGGAGCGACGCACTTCGAGTACGCCCAGCGAACGCCGCTGCCGGATGTGCCACTGATGTTGAGCTGATGGCATCCGCCGCGTCGCTCCCGCTACCCACCCCGTTTCGCTTGTGGGACGCTCAGATAACGACCGATCTGCCCGGTGGGAAGGTTCTATTCAGCACCCGCCGCGGGGGCGTGTCCGCAGGTCCATATGCCTCCATGAATCTGGGAGCGATCGCACCGGTCGCGGGGGAGTCCGGGCATGGCGATGACGCCGAGCTGGTGCTCGCCAACAGGAAGCGCCTCGCCGCACAGATAGGGCTGCCCGTCGATCGCTTCGCTCATGCCCGCCAGGTGCACGGCGCGCGCGTGATGCGCCTGCGCCAGCCACCGACGGGAGCGTGGGGGACGCCGCGAGGCACACGCGGACTGGCGGGCCTGCCCGACGCCGACGGGCAGGCGAGCGGACTGGCGGATGTCGCGACGGTGGTGCTTGTGGCCGACTGCCTGCCGGTAGCGCTGGTCGGAAGTGGCGGCGTGGCGATGCTCCACGCCGGCTGGCGCGGACTGGCCGCCGGCGTGCTCGCGCAGGGGGTAGGCGCGCTACGCGAACTGGGCGTCGACGGTCCCCTGGCGGCCGCGATCGGCCCCGGCGCGAGAGGTTGCTGCTATCAGGTGGGCCCAGAGTTTCGCGAACGGTTCGCCGCCTACGGTGAGGGCATATTCAGGAAGGATCGTCTGGATCTGGCGGCTGTTGCCGCCTCCCAGCTGGCGGCCCTGGGGATAACCACCGTGCACGACACCGAAATCTGCACGATCTGCTCAGAGCCCTCCCTGTTCTTCTCCCACCGGCGCGATCAGGGCATCACCGGACGCCAGGCGGGGATCGCATGGCGCTCTTGAAGAGTGGACTCAGCACCGAGCGGATCGCCGCGAATCTCGCGCGAGTCCGTCAGGAGATCGACAGCCTCGCAACCGGCTGCGACCGCGACCCCAGCGATATTGAGATCCTCGCCGCCACCAAGTACATCTCGATCGAGGACATGGACAAGCTCGCGCAGGCGGGCATCACGCTGGTGGGAGAGAACCGCGCCCAGGACCTCGACGCGAAGGCGACACGACACGGCGAGTCGTTCACCTGGGACTTCATCGGTCAGCTGCAGAGCCGCAAGGTGCGCTTGATCCTCCCGCACGTGCGCCTGATCCACTCTGTCGCCTCCGAGTCGGCGCTGGCAGAGATCGAACGCCGTCTGGACTGCGCACGGCCGGGCCTGAGCATCCTCCTGGAGGTGAACATCGCAAATGAGCAAGGCAAGTCTGGCATCGCACCCGAGCAGCTGGACGCGTTCATGGCCCGCTCACCGGTGCCCGTCGCCGGGCTGATGGCGATGCCGCCACTGACCGGGGTGCCCGAGAACAGCCGCCGCTGGTTTCGAGAGTTGCGCGAACTCGCCCACGCTCACGATTTGAAGCAGCTCTCGATGGGAACCACCCAGGACTATCCGGTGGCGGTCGCAGAGGGAGCCACAATTGTGCGTATCGGCACGAAGCTGTACGCTTAGCGGCCAAGCAGATCCGTCTCCTGCAGCTAGCATTTAGCAGGGAAACGACTCCCGTCAGCGAAGACGCCCTACGAAGATGGCTTTCCGTGACTCCTGGCATCGCGCACTCGTCTACTTCGGCCTAGCCGAGGAGTATCACGACGACCTCTACGAGGAGGACACTCCCCACGAGGCCGAGCTCGAGGATCGCTATCGCGAGCGTCCCAACGTGCGACGGCTGCGCCGGCGCAGAGACGAGTTCGACGACATCTTTGCCGAGGACGAACCACGCGGACGTCCCACCACTGTGCTGCGTCCGGTCGCCGGGCGTGGCGGCGGCAACGGCGAGGTACGAGTTCATCTCGTCATCCCCAAGTCCTTCAACGACGCCCAGCAGATCGCCGACAAGTTCAAGGACTCAACGCCGGTGATCCTCAACCTGCAGGGAACCGAATCCGATCTCTCCAAGCGGCTGATCGATTTCGCGTCCGGGCTCACCTACGCTCTGGATGGCGGAATGCAGAGGATCGCCGACAAGGTCTTCATGCTCACGCCACGTAACGTTGAGATCTCCGCCGAGGAGCGAGCGCGGCTGATCGAGAAGGGCTTTTTCAACCAGAGCTGAGTCGGCGCTCGCTCCTCGCTAGCCTAGAGCACCCCATGAACATCGGCATTATTGGCGCTGGCAACATGGCGCGGGCGCTCGCGCGCGGGTGGAACCGACCTGTGCTGTGTGCCGACCCCGTCCACGAGCGCGCCCTAGAACTGGCGAAGCTAACCGGCGGGCAGGCGCTGGAGGACAACGGGCAGGTAGCCCAGGCAACCGACCTTGTGGTGCTTTGCCACAAGCCGGCCGGGCTGTCCGCGGTCGCCAAGGAAGTCGCACCGCACGCCAAGGCGGTCGCCTCGATTCTGGCGGCCACGCCGCTGGCCGAGTTGAAGACCGCCTACCCGAACCGGCCGGTGTACCGGTTCTTGCCTTCGCTTCCCGTCGAGGTTCGCCAGGGCGCAGTCGTTCAGGCCGCCGACGCACCGCAGGACGCAACCGTCGACGAGGAGGTCGCAAAGCTATTTGCCGAACTCGGGATCCTGGTCGAAATGGAGGATCGCCTGGTGGACGTCGCGATGGGGTTGATGTCGTGTGCGCCCGCCTACGTGGCGCTCGTCGCCGAGGCCCAGATCGACGCGGGCGTGCGCCGCGGAATTCCGGCCGGCCAGGCCGCCGAGCTGGTCGTCCAGACGCTCGCCGGAACGGCGGAGCTGCTGCGCCGGCGCGGCTTTGACACGCTCGCTGTGCGCCGCGAGGTCGCTTCGCCCGGCGGGACCACCGCTCGCGGCCTGGAGGCGCTCGAGCGCGGTGGGGTGCGCAGCGCCTTCAGTGACGCTCTCGATGCGGTTCTTGATGAGGGGCGATGACGCTCCTGCTCGCCAGCGCTCGCGTGGAAGTCGCCAACTATCTGTCGGCGCTGATTGAGATCTACACGATTCTGATCGTGGCGCACATCGTCATACGATGGCTATTCGCGTTCGGCCTACGACCACCTTACTCGCGCGCCAGTGACGCGATCCTGAAATTTCTCCAGGACGTGTGCGAACCATTTCTACGCGCCTTCCGTCGTGTGCTGCCGTCGTTTGGCGGCTTTGACTTCAGTCCGATTCTCGCCATCCTGGCGCTTGAGGTCATCAATGGCGTGATCGTGCAGGGTCTCGTCCACGGCTGAGCTGGCAGGTGCGCACCCGAGCCTGGATCCGTGCCGGTTTGGTTCTCTTCGCCGTGCTGGCTGTCGATCAGCTTTCAAAGCACGCGGTTGAGCACTCGATCGTTCCCGGAGAAGAACACAAGGTGCTGCCCGGGCTGGGGCTGGTGAACACGCGCAATCACGGAGTTGCGTTTGGGTTCCTGCCAGGACATCAGGATGTGGTGACGGGCCTGATCGCGCTCGCGCTACTGGCGCTGGTCGTCTATTTCGCTATTCACGCCACCCAGCGCCTGATCTGGCTGCCCACTGGCATGCTGATCGGCGGGGCGCTCGGCAATATCGTCGACCGCATGCGCGAAGGGTCGGTCACCGACTTCATCAAGCTTCCGCTGGGCTGGCCGCCGTTTAACCTGGCCGACATGTCGATCACTCTCGGTGTGCTCACACTGATCCTCCTGGTAGACGCCCGGCGCTCTCAGGAGCGTCGCGGCGCAGAGCACCTCGAGGGCACCGCGGTGTCGAAACAGTCGCCTTAGAGCACACCTACGTGAGCGGCCAGACAGGACTCCAAATCGCCTATCGCGACGAGCACTTGCTGGTCGTGGAGAAGGCGGCTGGGATGGTCGTCCACCCCGCTCGCGGTCATCGCGAGGGGACGCTCTCGCAGCTGCTGGCTGGGCTGGCCGGCGGCGGCGACCCCGAGCGGGCCGGGATAGTGCATCGCCTGGACCGCGACACCTCCGGGCTGCTGGTCGTCGCACGCGACGAGCAGACACTGCGCCAACTGCAGGCGGCGTTGGCGGCACGGCGCATCCAGCGCGAATACCTGGCGCTGGTGCGCGGAGTGATGCCAGCGCGATCGGGCACGATCGAGGCGCCAATCGGACGCGACCCCAGGGTGCGAACACGGATGAGCGTCGGCGGCAACCACGCCCGCGAGGCGCGCACCCACTACACGCTCGAGCGAACGCTGCGGGGCTACTCACTACTGCGTGTGCGCCTGGATACTGGCCGCACCCACCAGATACGCGTGCACATGCAGGCGATCGGTCATCCAGTAGCCGGAGACCCCCAGTACGGTGCTCCCGCGGAGCTCGGCCTGAAGCGCCAATTCCTGCACGCCACCCGCCTGGCGTTCGAGCATCCGATCACCGCCAAGGCGATCGAGGTCACCTCGGACCTCCCAGAGGACCTGAAAACCGCGCTGGAACGTGCCGAGCGCGCCAGCGCACCAGGCTCCTGAGCGTCTCCAGCGGCTAGAATGAGAGGTTCACACCCTCGACCCATCCGGTCTGGGAACGTGGCCCTGCCCGGTCAACCGACCGGGTCCACGTCAAGGACGGATGGATTTCATCCACGCATATTCAAATAAGGGAGCACTCGTGGCTCAAGTAGCGATCACGGAACTGCTGGAGGCCGGCGTCCATTTCGGCCATCAGACACGCCGCTGGAACCCAAAGATGCGCCGCTTTATCTTCGGTGAGCGCGGCGGCAATTACATCATCGACCTGCTCAAGACCGACGAGCTCCTGAGGCAGGCGCAGGAGTTCTCAAGCACTCTCGCTCACCGCGGCGGCACAGTGCTGTTCGTGGGCACCAAGAAGCAGGCCCAGGACACGATTCGCGACGTGGCCACAGCGGCCGACATGCCATTCGTCAACCACCGCTGGCTGGGTGGCCTGTTGACGAACTTCCAGACGATCAGCCTGCGCATACGCCGCCTGCACGATCTCGAACGCTACGAGACCGAGGGCCAGCTGGCGCTGCTGCCAACACGCGAGCGGATGTCCGCTCTGGCCGATCTGGCGAAGCTGCGGGCGAACCTAGGCGGGGTCAAGAACATGCAGCGCGTACCGGACGCTATGTTCGTGATCGACCTAAAAACTGAGGCGATCGCGGTCAAGGAGGCACAACGCCTGCGGATCCCGATCATCGGACTAGTCGACACCAACTGCGACCCCGACGGGATCGACTATGTGATCCCCGGCAACGACGACGCGATCCGCTCCTGCGCACTGATCACCACCGCGATCGGCAACGTCATCTCCGAGGGCCGTGCGGTGTTCCGCGCCCAGGAGGAGCAAGCCCACAAGGAAGCCGAAGAGAAGGCCCGCGTGGAGGCCGAGGCACGTGCCAAGCGCGAAGCCGAGGAAGACGCCGCGCGAGAGGCCGCTGCGGCGGCCGCCGCAGCGCAGCAGGCAAGCGCCAAAGACGCCGAGCCCGCGAGCTCCCCAGCACCCACCGGCGCACCCGAGGCCGCGCAGCCGCGCAGCCCCGTGGCCGCGCCAGAGCCCCCCGCGCCGGTGCCGAAGAGTGCCGAGGGAGCCCCCGCTCCCGCCGAGGCAAAGCCACAGCCCGACGCTGCACAGCCCGCGAGCTCCGCACCGGACTCCGGCTCTGAGCAGCAGAACAACCAGGTACCCGCGCCGTCCGCCGGCGAGGTAGTAACAGAGGAGGCCCCATCGTGAGCACCGTCGAGATTCAAGCCAAGGACGTCAAGGCTCTGCGTGAGCGCACCGGCGCAGGCATGATGGACTGCAAGAAGGCACTCTCAGAGGCGGGCGGCGAGATCGAGAAGGCGATCGAGATCCTGCGGGTCAAGCAGGGCAAGAAGATCCAGGACCTCGGCGAGCGGACCGCCACCGAGGGCACCGTGCAGGCATATGTGCACGCGGGCGCGAAGGTCGGGGTGCTGATCGAGGTCGACTGCAACACCGACTTCGTCGCCACCAACGAGGACTTCGTCGGCTTCGCGCGAGACATCGCCATGCAGATCGCGGCCACACCGACCGTCAAGTACGTAACCCGTGAGGATGTGCCGCAGGATGCCCGCGACGCCGAGGCAAGCGTCTATCAACAGGAGGCCGCCGAGAAGCCCGAGAACATCCGCGAGAAGATCGTGGAGGGAAAGCTCGACTCCTGGTATCAGACGATCGTGCTGCTCGAGCAGGAGATGCACAACCCCAAGTTCGAGAGCAAGACCGTCCAGCAGCTGCGTGATGAGCTGACGGCCAAGACCGGCGAGAATGTCGTGATCCGTCGCTTCACGCGCTTCGCCGTCGGCCAGTAGATCTTGCGAGCGGACGGGCCAGACAGGCCACCGGCAAACGCCGCACCACAGCTGGCCCGTTCACACGCCCCTGGCCGATCACCCTCACTCGGATGGTGTCAGCAGCGGCTCTGAGCGCAGACTCGCTCTGCGGATCTTCCCGCTGGAGGTCTTGGGCAGCTCCTCGCGAAATTCGACGATCCGCGGATACTTGTACGGCGCGGTAAGACCCTTGACGTGATCCTGCAGGTCGACTGCCAACGTCGGGCTGGGAACAAAGCCCGCACGCAGCACCACCACCGCCCGTACGACGCTGCCACGCTCCTCGTCGGGCGCACCGACAACAGCGACATCCGCGACCGACGGGTGCGACAGCAGCGCTGACTCCACCTCAAACGGTCCGATGCGATATCCGGCACTGATGATCACGTCATCGATGCGCCCCTGAAAGAAGAAATAGCCGTCCTGCTCGCTGACACGGTCTCCGGTGTGCCACGGCAACGAGCGCTCACGGGGCTCCTGCCCCAGATAGCCGAGAAAGAAGGTGGGCACGCTCGCCGGGTCGACGACGAGCTCCCCGTCCTTCACCCACATCCGCACCCCCGGCAACGCTTGGCCCATCGACCCGGCACACGACGGCTGCCCCGGCGGATTGGCGGTCATCTGGCCGGTCTCGGTCTGCCCGTATCCGTCGCGTACCTCCAAGCCTGTCGCCTCCCGCCAGGCGTAGAGCACCTCCGGATTCAGCGCCTCGCCGGCGGCGACCAGGCCTCGCAGCGCACCGAAACGTTTCAATGTCGCGCGCTTGGCGATCATCCGATACTCGGTGGGCGCCATGCACAGAACGTTCACCGCCTCACTGGAGAGGATCTCCAGGCGCTCCTGAGGATCGAAGCGGGCGTCGTGCAGCAGCCCCGCGGCGCCGCGCAACCACGGCGCGATAAACACGTTGCGCGCCGACTTCGACCAGCCGCTGGCCGCCGTGCACCAGACGAGCTCACCGGGGCGTGGCGCCAGCCAATGCTGGGCCTGCACCTCCTGGCCGGTGAGGTAGCGCTGTGCGTGCAGCACCGGCTTGGGCTCACCGGCGCTTCCACTGGTGAACGTGATCAGACAGGGATCCTCGGGGTCGAGCTCGACCGGATCGGGAATCTCGCCCCGATAAGCCGAAGGCTCGCCCATCGCCAGCACCGCGATATCGGTGCTTTTGCCGAGCGCCGCCTCGAGCACCGCACGGTTACGCTCATCGAGGATCACCGCGCGCGGCTTCACCGCCTCGATCCGAAGACGCAGATCATCCGCTCGCAGCTGCTCGGTGCACGGCAGCACCACGGCGCCGATCCGAAAACACGCAACCATCGTGAAAACCCACTCCGGGCGGTTTCCGATCAGAGTCAGAACGACATCGCCACGCTTTACCCCGCTGGCGGCGAGTGCGCCGGCCAGTTTGGCGCTGCGCTCCACGACATCGCCGAAGGACCACACCCGGCGCTCACCCTCGCGCGAAATCTCAACGAGCGCCCGTGCCGTGGGCTGTGAGCGCTCAACGACATCACGCGCGAAGTTCACCGTGGCGCCCCGGGCGCCGGCGCGGTAAGCGAAGTCCCACCTCGCCCAAACAGCCACAGCGCTTGTCGAACCGGCCAGGCGTGTGGCTGGTGTAGCCTGGCGTGCCCGTCCACCTCAACGTAACTGGACATAGGTCCTAGGGAGATATCAGATCGTGCGAGCCGTGACCTTTCAAGCACCGGGCGAGGTGCGCGTCGAGGATGTCGCCGAGCCCGAGATTCTCGACCCGACGGACGCGATCGTGCGCATCGAGGCGAGCGGCATATGCGGTTCGGATCTGCACATCTACCACGGGCGCGTGAAGATCGAACCGGGCTTCACGATCGGGCACGAGTATGTCGGCACGGTTACAGCCGTCGGCGAGGAGGTGCGCGAGCTGAGTGTCGGCGATCGCGTCCTCGGCTGCTTTCAGACCGCCTGCGGGCACTGCTTCTTCTGCCGTCGCGGCTGCTTTCACAAGTGCGACTCCTCGCGCACGTTCGGCCACGGTGCGACACTGGGCTCGCTGGCGGGTACCCAGGCCGAGCAGGCGCTCGTGCCAAGCGCCGAGCTGGTGCTGCGCAAGGTACCCGAGGGCATGAGCGACGACGTCGCGCTATTCGCCGGCGACGTGATGGGCACCGGCTATCACGCGGCCGTCGAAAGCGGCCTTCAGCCCGGTGACAGCGCCGCGGTACTCGGCCTCGGGCCGGTCGGCCTGTGCACCGTGCAGGCGGCGCTGGCCGTCGGCGCGGCCCATGTGATCGCGATCGACACCGTGCCCGAGCGCCTGGCGATGGCCGCCTCCTTTGGAGCGCAGGCGGTGCACCTGACCGAGCAGGACCCACGCGCGGCCGTACGCGAAGCGACCGAGGGGCGGGGCGTGGACGCCTGCATCGACGCCGTCGGCGACCCCCGGGCGCTCGAGCTCGCGCTCAGACTCACGCGCAAGTGCGGCACGATCCAGACGATCGGCGTCTACGCGGAGCGCTGCGAGGTTCACATGGGCCTGTTCTGGATCAAGGCGCTGCGCATGTGCTCGGGCCACGCCAACGTGATCGGCCACGTCGATCACGTGCTCGAGCTGATGTCCAGCGGGCGCCTTGACCCGAGTCCGCTCGTCACACACCACATGAGCCTCCAGGACGCCCCCGAAGCGTACGCTCTGTACGACCGCCGCGAAGCTCTGAAGATCGTGATGACACCCTGAGGCGGCTCGCGGCGCCGGCGCCCTCGATGCGCCCTGGGTGCCGCTGCGCTGGCGGTTGGTGGATCCTCGGGGCCCCGGGCGGGTAGGCTCTGGGCTGTATGGGAGCCCCCGCGTTCAAACGAGTACTACTGAAGCTCTCCGGCGAGGCGCTGATGGGCGAGCTGCAGTACGGCATCGACCCTGACCGGGTGTCCGCGGTCGCGAGACAGGTCAGCCTGGTGCACGACCAGGGCGTCGAGGTTGCGATCGTGGTGGGCGCCGGCAACATCTTCCGCGGTCTGAAGGGCGCGGCATCCGGGATCGACCGTGCCACAGCCGATTACATGGGGATGCTCGCGACCGTCCTGAACGCGCTGCCCTTGCAGGATGCGCTGGAGAAGACGGGCACCGACACCCGCGTGCAGTCGGCGCTGGCGATCTCCGAGGTCGCCGAGCCGTATATTCGCCGTCGCGCGATGCGTCACCTGGAGAAGGGGCGGGTGGTGATCTTCGCCGCCGGCACCGGCAACCCGTTCTTCACCACCGACACCGCGGCCGCGTTGCGCGCAGCCGAGATCCACGCGGAAATCATCCTGATGGCAAAGAACGGGGTCGAAGGCGTCTTCACCGCCGACCCGGCGTTGGATAGCACGGCGGTGTTCCTGCCGGAGATCACACACATGGAGGCGATCGAGCGCCGGCTGCGGGTGATGGACTCCACGGCGCTTGCGCTGTGTATGGACAACGGCATGCCGTTGAACGTCTTCAACATGGACGACGACACGAACATCTCGAAGATAATCTCCGGTGTTCGGGTGGGAACACTGGTCTCGACATCGACAGGAGATGAAGAAGTTGGCCGCTGAGATGATTGACGCCCTGCTCGATGACGCCCGCGAGCGGATGGCCAGGACCGTGGATTCCACTCAACACGAGTTCTCCACGGTACGCACCGGCCGCGCCAGTCCGGCGCTGCTCGACCGGATAACGGTCGATTACTACGGCGCGATGACCCCGCTGAACCAGCTCTCCACGATCTCCGCACCCGAAGCGCGGCTGATCACCGTGCAGCCCTATGACAAGTCCTCGATCAAGGCGATCGAGAAGGCGATCAACGAGTCAGACGTCGGTTTGAATCCCTCCAACGACGGCAACCTGGTGCGTCTGGCGGTACCCGAGCTGACCGAGGAACGCCGCCGGGAGCTCGTCAAGGTGGTGCGCCATCTGGCCGAGGAGGGACGCGTCGCGGTGCGCAACATTCGTCGTGACGTCATGCACGACCTGCGTGAGCTGAAGTCCGACGGGGAGATGAGCTCTGATGAGGAGCATCGCGCTGAGGTCGAGCTGCAGAAACTGACCGACGCGAAGGTCTCCGAGGTGGACGGCGCGCTCAAGACAAAGGAAGAGGAGATCCTCGAGATCTGATGGCGGCCGCCGTGGATTCGGGATTCCCGCCAGGATCTGGCTCGGCGGACACCACAACGGCTCGATACGTCGCGATCATCACCGACGGCAACGGGCGCTGGGCCAGCGCCCACGGACGCTCGGCAAACGAAGGTCACGAGGCCGGCGCTGACACCGTCAAGGCACGTCTGCGGGACGCCGCCGAGTTGGGCATCAAGGAGTTGACGGTCTACTCGTTCTCCACAGAGAACTGGTCGCGCCCGGCCGAGGAGGTCACTGGGCTGATGGCGATGTTCTCACGCCGGATAACCCAGGAGACACCCGAGCTGCACGAGGAAGGCGTACGGATGCGATTCATCGGACGCACCGAGGGCCTGGAGAAAGATCTGCTCGAGCAGATGCGCTGGGCGCAGGAGATGACCGAGAAGAACAGCCGGATCACCCTGTTCGTGGCGTTCAACTACGGCGGCAGAGCAGAGATCATCGACGCCGCGCGAAACTTCAAAGGGGACACCGAGGAGCAGTTTCGTGCGTGTCTGTACGCGCCGGAGATGCACGACCCGGACCTGATAATTCGCACCAGCGGCGAGCGGCGGCTGTCCAACTATCTACTGTGGCAATCGGCCTACTCCGAGCTGGTGTTCCGCGAGGAGCTGTGGCCCGACTTCACCCGCCAGGCTCTGGAAGAGTCGCTGGCCGAGTTCGCGGCGCGCCGACGCCGATTCGGCGGACGCTGAGCGAACGATGGCACGCCGGGAACGCATCAGATCGCCGCTTGCACCGCGACCGGGCACAGTCAGGCGCGCCGAGCGTGTCCAGCGCACGCGCCGGCCGTCACAGCGCCGTCGAGAGCCGCGCTCTGACCTGAACGCACGCCTGGTCGTCGCGGTTCCTGCGATCGCGGTGGCGCTGTTCCTTGTGATCGAGGGTGGCCTGATCTTCACATTGGGCCTGGCGGTGCTCGGCTGCATATGCCTGCACGAGCTGTACGGCATGTATGAGCGCGCTCACCCGGTGCGCCTGGCGGGATTCTTGTCGCTGATCGGCCTGCTGCTCGCGGCAAACTACGGAGACCAGTTCCAGGTCCTGCTGGTGGCGGTCGCGACGGTGCCGCTGCTGTTCGCGCTGACGCTGATCCAGCGCCGTCCCAGCGTCGGCGGGATGGCGCTGACGCTGCTGGGGATCTACTGGATCGGTTTCGCGTTGGCGCACGCCGTGCTGCTGCGCGGCCTTCCGCACGGACTGGGGATAGTCATCGATGTGCTGGTCGGAACCTTCGTGGGTGACACGGGCGCCTATTTCGGCGGACGGCTGTTCGGGCAGCGGCCGCTGGCGCCGAACATCTCACCCAACAAGACCGTCGAGGGTCTGTTGATCGGAATGGTGTGCGCGGTGGCGGGCGTTTGGTTTGCAGGGCGCTATCAGGACTGGCTACCCGGCACACACGCGCTCGTGCTGGGATTGGGTGTGGCGCTGGTGGCACCGATCGGAGACCTGTTCGAGTCGTTCATAAAGCGCGAGGCGCAGGTGAAGGACAGCGGCGGGCTGTTCGGCGCGCACGGCGGAGCACTCGATCGCCTGGACGCTGTTCTTTTCGCCGCCGTGGTCGGCTACTACATCTGGGCCGCCTACACCTAAAAGACGCTCGCCGCCCATCGGGGTCGGCCGACGGGTGGAGATGGGCTGTGCGCAGCCACACCGGCGCTCTGCGAACCTTCCTTCGGTGTCCCGCCGCCTTTTGATCCTGGGGTCGACCGGCTCGATCGGCACTCAGGCCCTAGACATCGTGTGCCGCTCACAGGAGTTCGAGCTGATCGGCCTATCGGCTGAGCGCTCCTGGCAGGAGCTGATCGAACAGGCACGCACCCACGGCGTGACCCGGATCGCCCTGGCCGATCGTGACGCCGCCGCCCGCGCCGCCGAGGCTTGGACCGACGGAGAGGTGCTGAGCGGGGCCCAAGGCCTGGTCCAGCTGGTCGTCGAATCCGACGCCGATTTGGTCTTGAACGCGATGGTGGGCTCCGCCGGCCTGGGATCGACGGTAGCCGCGCTCGGGGAGGGGATCGACCTGGCACTCGCGAACAAGGAGTCGCTGGTGGTCGGAGGGGAGCTCGTGATGGCACTGGCCGAGGCGACCGGCGCCCAGATAACACCTGTGGACTCCGAGCACACCGCGCTTCACCAGCTGCTGGCCAGCCAGCCGCCGGGAACGGTGGAGCGCTTGACGATCACCGCCAGCGGCGGTCCGTTTCGCGGACGCACACGCGAGCAGCTTGAGGATGTGACCGTCGAGCAGGCGCTGGCACACCCGACCTGGGCGATGGGCGGCAAGATCACGATCGACTCCGCAACCTTGATGAACAAGGGTCTCGAGCTGATCGAGGCCCACCATCTGTTCGGCACTCCCTACGCGAGGATCGACGTGGTCGTGCATCCGCAGTCGCTGATCCACGGCATCGTGCAACTCGCCGACGGTGCGATGCTCGCCCACATGGGACCGCCGGACATGCGCATCGCGATCTCATACGCGCTTCACTGCGGCCGCTGCGTCGATCTGGAGATCGAGCCACTGGATCTGGTTTCGGCAGGCGTCTTGGGATTCGAGGCGGTCGACCTGGACACATTCCCGTGTCTGCGACTGGCGCGCGAGGCGGCGCTGGCCGGCGGCACCGCGCCATGTGTGCTGAACGCCGCCAACGAGATCGCGGTGCATGCGTTCCTCAACGAGCGCCTGTCCTTCAACGACATCGCGGCGGTGATCGAGCAAACGCTGACGAAGCTTCCCAGCATGCCGGTGAAGGCGTTCGAGTCCCTCTACGAGGCCGACCGCGAGGCGCGCATGGTCGCGGGCCAGACAGTGGCGCAGCTGGCCTAGTCGGCGGCGACGGCGGCGGGCGACGGCGCGCATCTGAAACCCGAGGAGTCAAGCGGCCATCGATGATTTCGACGCGGTCGCCTGGGCCCCGGCGAAGGTGCGATGGCGGACCTCGCCGCTCGTCGGCCTGCCAAACTGTCCCCATGAGTTGGCTGTTGACCATCCTGGGGATCGTCGTGTTGGTCGTACTTCACGAGCTCGGGCACTTCCTGGCCGCGAAGGCCGTGGGGATGCGGGTGGAGCGCTTTTCGCTGTTCTTCCCGCCACGGATCGTGGGCTTCACCAGCGGAGAGACCGAGTACATGATCGGTGCGATTCCCCTCGGGGGCTACGTGAAGATCACCGGCATGACCCCCACCGAGGAGATACCGCCGGAGGTCGCCCACCGCGCTTACTACCGTCAACCCGTTTGGAAGCGCCTGGTTGTGATCGGCGCTGGGCCAGCGATGAACGTGCTGGTGGCGTTCGCGATCCTGTGGGGGGTCTACGCGGTCAGCGCCCAACGCATTCGCCCCAACCGGGCGAGTGTCTTCCAGGTGCAGAGCGGTGAGCCCGCGAGCGGCGTCCTGCGTAAGGGGGACGTGCTGCTGGCGGTCGACGGTCGTCCCGTGCGAATCAACACCGCAAACGCGTCAGCCAACTTCATCTCTGAGATCTCCTCCCACCACTGCGCCGGCGCACCGCTACAGGGCTGCGCTGCCTCCACACCGGCTCTCTTCAACGTGCTGCGCGGGTCGCGACGATTGAACGTCGAGGTGACGCCTCGCTATGACGCGAAGGCCAAACGCACACTGGTCGGCATCGAGACCAGGCCGTTGCTCAGCAAAGAATCAGTCGGGCAGGCAGCGAGCTCGAGCATCAGCGAGATGTGGCATGTGACCAGCCTCACCGTGTCGCGGATCGGCCAGATCTTCGTCAGCGAACACGCCCGCAAAGAAGTTCACTCTCTCGCCGGGGTCGCCGAGATCACAAGCCAAACGTTCAGCTACAGCACACCAGCGGCGCTCTACCTGCTGGCGATCATCTCCCTGTCGCTGGCGGTAATCAACATGTTCCCGTTTTTGCCGCTCGACGGAGGCCACGTCTTCTGGGCCCTGGCCGAGAAGGTCCGTGGACGCCCGATACCGTTTGTTGTCATGGAACGCGCGAGCGTCGTAGGCTTTGTGCTGGTCCTAGTGCTGTTCATGATCGGATTCACCAATGACATCCACACCTTTTCAAACGGTGGCTTCCACGTCCGTTGAGGACGGCGCCGTCCACGGCGCGAGTGCCGTGGCTGCTCAGACGATCGTCAAGGCGTTTGAAATCACAAGCGCCGAGCTGACCGATCAGGTAGCGATCCGAACCAAGGGCGACGAGTTCACCCTCACATGGTCACAGTGGAGCGAGCGTTCACGGGATCTGGCTGGCGGTCTACACCGGCTGGGACTGCGCCACGGGGAAACGATGGCGATTCTGCTCAGCAACAGGCCCGAGTTTCACATCGTCGACATGGCAGCGGTGATGCTCGGCGCGACTCCCTTCTCGATCTATCAGACATACGCGCCAAACCAGATCGAGTTCGTCGTCTCCGACGCCGCCGCGCGCATCGCCGTTGTGGAGTCCCAATACTTGGAGCGCCTGCTGGAGGCCCGTCCCAATCTGCCCCAGCTCGAACACGTGATCCTCGTGGATCCATCGACCGATGCCGTAGACGAGGACGTGCTGACACTGACACAGGTCGAAGAGTCAGGGCGCGATCCGCAGTCCCGCCACACGGTGCAAGCGGCCTGCGCGCAAGTCGAGCCCCAGGACATACTGACGCTCATATACACATCCGGCACCACCGGGCCGCCGAAGGGGGTGCAGCTCAGCCACCGCAACCTGATGTCGGCGGTGACCGGAATCGAGCGGATGGTGCGATTCCCCGAGCGCTCGCGGGTCATTTCGTGGCTGCCGGCGGCACACATCGCGGAGCGCGGCGCCCACCACTACCTGCCGATCGTCTACGGACTACAGATAACCAGCTGCCCCGATCCGCGCGAGGTGCTCTCCTATCTGCCCGAAGTCCGCCCGCAGTGGTTCTTTGCCGTACCGCGGATATGGGAGAAGCTCAAGGCAGGGTTGGAGACGATGCTCGCCGGTCTCCCCGCCGAGCAGCGCGAGAACACCGAGCGTGCGCTTGCCGCCGCGATCGAGAGGGTTCGCCTGCAGCAGAGCGAGCGGCCCGTACCGGCCGAGCTCGCCGCTGAGGTAGCCGCAGCCGATGAGAAGATCTTCGCCGGGCTGCGTCAGATGCTCGGCTTTGACGAGATCACGGCGGTAAACGTCGGTGCCGCACCCACGCCGATCGAGGTGCTCGAGTTCTTCCACGCCATCGGTATCCCGGTGTCAGAGCTGTGGGGAATGTCAGAGACCTGCGGCGCGGGCTGCGTGAACCCGCCGGAGAAGATCAAGCTCGGCACCGTCGGTACCCCGGCGCCCGGGGTGGAGATCTCCCTCGCCGCCGACGGCGAGGTGCTCGTGCGCGGCGAGGTCGTGATGTGCGGCTACCGCGGTGCGCCCGAGAAGACCGCCGAGGCGATCGACCCCGATGGTTGGCTTCACACCGGCGACATCGGCGAGATCGACAAGGACGGCTACCTGCGGATCGTCGACCGTAAGAAGGAGCTGATCATCAACGCCGCCGGCAAGAACATGTCGCCCGCCAATATCGAGGCCACTATCAAGAGCGCCTCGCCGCTGATCGGCCAGGCATGCGCGATCGGCGACGGACGCTCCTACAACACGGCTCTGGTCGTGCTCGACTCCGACTTCGCCCCGATGTGGGCCTCGCAAAACGATCTCGACGGCCGCACGCTGGCGGCGCTCGCGCAGGAGCCGGCCCTACGCGACGTGGTGGCGCAGGCGATAGACGCCGCCAACTCGCGTCTGGCGCGTGTCGAGCAGATCAAGAAGTTCACGATCGTTCGCGGCGACTGGCTGCCCGGCGGGGACGAGCTGACCCCGACGATGAAGCTAAAGCGAAAGCCGATCGCGGCGAAGTATTCCGCCGAGATCGAGAGCATGTATACCTGAGCCAGCCCTCGCTACAGTCCAGCCGACTCAGGAGTGCGTGGCTTCACTGGCGCTGGATCGACAGGCACACGTAGCTCCAGCCACGCGGTGATGTCGTTCAGTACGCGGCTACGGTCCTCCTCGAGCTCGTTGAGGATCTCGTGGAACAGACCGTCATAGATCTTCAGGGACCGATCCTTAGATCCAGCCCGTTCGTAGACCATGCGACTACCCGCAACGGGAGCCAGCCGGTCCTCTGAGCCGTGCAGGAGCAGCAGCGGTAGCTCCAAGCCCGGTAGAAGCCTTGGAAACTCCTGCACTGCCGCCGCTATCTCGGCCACCGTGCGCAGTGGCAGCTTACGATGATGAACCAGAGGGTCGGTTCGATAGGCCTCTACCTCACTGCGATCGCGACTGATAACCACGGGGTCGACGCCGAATGCGGGAATTCGCGGCGCGAGCACCGACAGCGCCCTGGCGGCCAACCTCACAGGGGGAGAGGGAGCGGGATCCAGGACCACGACTGGCCCGGAGAGAATCAGCCCGTCGAGCTTGGACTGGAAATCACTGGCATACAACAGCGCGATAGTCCCGCCGAGGCTGTGGCCGAGCAGAAACAACGGATCCTCGGGATGCTCGTTGTGTGCAAGATCGACCAGCTCATCCAGATCGGCCGCCGCGTTCTGCAGGCGGTCGACGAACGCTCGCGGGCCCTGCGAGCGGCCGTGGCCACGATGATCGATCGCATACACCGGATAGCCGTGGGTGCTCAGATGTTCTGCCACCCGCCGATAACGCCCGCCGTGCTCGCCGGCACCGTGTGAGATGACGATCACCGCGCGTGTTTGCAGCGCCTCCTGTCGCCAGCATTGCCAGTAGACGCTCAGACCCCCGACTCCCGCAAATTGTCCCTCGAGGTGCTCCACGTGATCTCTCCTGATGATGGCTTCAGGTGTGCTCGATGCGTCGCGTCCAGAGCAACCCTAGCCGCTGAGAAGGCTGTCTACCGCTGTGCTGGGCGATTCCGCGTCTAGGCGTCAGCCGAGCGGATACTCACCCAGCTCTTGACCAGCGGACCCAGACGCTCCGGCAGCGCACGGCCGAACAGGCGCTCCAGTTCACCGCGGCGCAAGAGCTCGATCTCTTCCCACCCTCCGGCGGCCCCGAGACGCCAGTAGGGCTTGCGCAGGCGCGCCGGCAGCCAGTGCGCGATCGGCAGCAGGGCGTGCGGCTCGATCGGAAACGACCATGCGGGCGTCTGCACAAACCAACCGCGTCCGACTCGCCGCAGCTCCGCGGCGAACGCCTCGCGACGCCCTATGGGGACGTGCTCTATCACGCTCGAGCAGTACACCAGGGCGAACTCGTCGTCGGTGAACGGCAAACCCTCCGCCGCGTCCGCCTGCACAAACGGGCCCGGGTAGCCCGGGCACGCCGCGATGTCCAAGCCCGTTATGTCCAGGTGCGGCTCGAACGCCCGCAGGCCCAGCTTCCCGCAACCAACGTCCAATATTCGATCGCCTGGCTTCAGGGCGGTGAGCGCGAAGAAGCGCGCGTGGCGGCGTGCTCGGGCCCGCGCCGCCAACGGGGAGGCAAGCCTGACAAACGGCCCGCGCGCGGTCGGGTAGATATCGCTCTGCACAGGGCGCACGTGAGCACCTTACGCCGGCAGGCCGCGCTCTCCTTGAAAGAGGCGCTCTGGGAAACCACGCCGGCGTCCCGCGCGGGCTCGCCCCCAAACACGGCGGCGCTCACCCTACAATTGCCCTCAATGAGCTCTGAACGCCAAATAACAGTGGGTGCGGTTGCGATCGGGGGCGGCGCGCCCGTGGCGGTACAGACAATGACCAAGACCGAGACCGCCAACCTCAAGGCCACGATGGACCAGATCCGCACGGTCGCCGAGGCCGGGGCCGACATCGTGCGCGTGGCCGTTCCACGCGAGCAGGACGCCGAGGCGCTGAAGAGCATCGTCGCGCAGTCCCCGATCCCGGTGATCGCAGACATCCACTTCAATCACACACTCGCGCTGAAGGCGATCCAAGCGGGAGCGCACTGCGTCAGGCTGAACCCCGGCAACATCGGCGGCCCGGAGAAGGTCGCCGAGGTGATCGCCCTGGCCAAGCAGCACGGCACCCCGCTGCGGGTGGGGGTCAACTCGGGCTCGCTGCCCAAGCACCTGCGCCAGCTCGAGTACGACAACCCCGTGGAGGCGCTGGTCACGGCCGCGATCGAGACCGTCGAACTGATGGAGAGCCTCGATTTCGAGAACTTCAAGGTCTCGATGAAGTCGACCTCGGTGCCCAACACGATCACCTCCAACCGCATGCTCGCCGAGCGGATCCCCTACCCGCTGCACCTAGGCGTGACCGAGGCGGGCACGAAGTGGTCTGGCTCATTGAAGTCTGCAGTCGGCCTGGGCACGCTGCTGGCGGACGGCATCGGCGACACGATCAGGATCTCACTTTCGACCTTCCACGCCGAGGAGGAGGTGAAGGTCGCCTGGGAGATCCTCAAGGCGCTGAAGTTGCGCCAGCGCGGTCCGGACCTGATCGCCTGCCCGACCTGCGGGCGGCTGCAGTTCGACATGGACACGGTCGTCGCGGAAGTCGAGCAGCGCCTGGAAGCCTACGAGGACCCGATCGAGGTGTCCGTGCTGGGCTGCGCGGTCAACGGCATCGGCGAGGCCCGCCACGCCGACTTCGGGATCACCGGGGCGAAGGACATGGGCATGATCTACTCCAAGGGCGAGCCGCTGAAGAAGGTCCCAACCGAGCAGCTCGTGGATGAGCTGTTCAAGGAGATCGACCGCTACTACGCCGCTGGCAAGACGGTGAAGCTCGACGAGGCGGCGGCCGCCGAGGCCCGCGCCTGGCTGGCCGAGAACGAGGACGACACGCAGATGACTCCCGAGCGGATCGCGGCACTCGAGGCCGCAGCGGCGCAGAACGACGCGCAGGCCGACGAGGTGCTCGAGTCGATGCTCGAGCCTACCGCGGCGGTCTCCTCAGGCGTTGTGCTCGACGAAGCCGCCTCGCCGGTCGCGGGACGGCGCTTCAGCCGCTAGCACCGGAAGTGCCCGCCTGCTCGATCTGCTCCAGGGCGAGCTCGACCGCGGCGGCCCAATAGCGCTGGCCGTGCTCGACGCTCGCACGCGTCGGGTCACCGATGGCGCCGTTCTGTGAAAGCGCGGCCACGCCGCCGGTGAACATTCCTTGCAGGGCCTCTTGCAGCTCTCCTGTGAAACCGGCTTCGGCGTCCTGCATACGCGCGAGGTCGGGACGGATCGCGAGCAGCAGCGAGGTCTCCCACTCACCGGCGTGCAAGCCGCCCTCGGCGAGCGGCACCCCATACTCGCGCTCGCCGATCTGAGCGATTTCAAATAGCACGCCGAGATCGCTCAGTGCGACCACGTCTACCTCCTCGAGCTCACCGAGCTGCCCCACAGCGACGGCCAGTGGGGCAAAGTTGCCGCCGTGAGTGGGTAGCAGCACGATCCGGCGAAAGCCTCCGCGGGCGAGCGAGCGCACGAGATCCCCGACAACGGCATGGAAGGTCGTCTCCGCCAGCGAGATCGTTCCCGGGAAGCCGACGTGATGCTCCGAGCAACCGATGCGCAACGTGGGAGCCACGAATGCGTCGAGTCGATCGGCGAGCAGCCGGGCGAGGTGGTCACCGAGTAGCGCGTCGGTGGCCAGCGGAAGATGACGCCCGTGCTGCTCGGTGGCACCGAGAGCCACGATCACGGTGTCACGCCCGGCGTCCATCTCGGCCTGCACCTGCGGCCAGGTGAGCGTGTCGAGCTCAATCGCGGGCACAGACAAACCCTAGTGGACAGCGCCAGCGCGCGGACCCGGCATCGGCTGGCCCGCGCGCACTGCGAAGTACGGTTCTAGCTGACCGCGCTGAAGCGCTCGGCCACCTTGCCCCAGTCGACTGTGTTCCACCAGGCGTCCAGATAGTCGGGGCGGCGGTTCTGATACTTCAGGTAGTAGGCGTGCTCCCAGACATCGACGCCGAGCAGCGGTGTCTTGCCCGAGGAGATGGGGTTGTCCTGGTTGGGGGTGCCGAGCACCGCCAAGCCCGAACCGTCGTGCACCAGCCACGACCAACCCGAGCCGAACTGGTTGACCCCGGCTGTCTTCAGCGCGGTCTGAAAGTCGCCGAACGAACCGAACGCGGATGCGATCGCCTCACCGAGTGCGCCGTCGGGCTCGCCACCGCCGCTGGCGGACATCGACTCCCAGAACAGCGAATGGTTGTAGTGGCCGCCGCCGTTGTTGCGAACAGCGCCGCGCTTGTCCTCAGGCACCTGTGAGAGGTCCTTGAGCACGTCCTCGATCGCCGCGTCGGCGAGCGGCGTGCCCTCCAGGGCCGCGTTTGCCTTGTCAACGTAGGCCTGATGGTGCTTGTCGTGATGGATTTCCATCGTCTGCTTGTCGATGTGCGGCTCCAGCGCGTCGTAAGCGTAGGGAAGCGGCGGTACTGAGTAGGCCATTTGAGCTCCTTGTCAGGTGGAGGATTGGACCCTATTCATAGCGTGCTCGGTGCTCTGCCCGCCCCGCGCCAGTCCAATCCTCTCTTCCGCGCCGCCTCACTGAAGCGCTTCGCCCGTCCCAGCTGCGCGGGAGTAGGGTCTGTGCATGGACCCGCTCGACCGGTTTGGCATCGAGCACCCCATCGTTCAGGCCGCCAGCGGCGGCCGCCTGTCCGGGCTGCAGCTCGCGGGCGCCGTGTCGAGCACGGGTCGGCTCACCGCTATCCGGCCGGCGAGGGGTGCTGCGCGGCACCCAAGGTGTGAGGGAGTTGCCACCCGCATAGGATGTCGCCCGGCATGACGCGACTGAGCGAATACCTACTGCCGACCGAGAAGCAGGCGCCCGCGGATGCCGAGGCGGTCTCACACAAGCTGATGGTCAGGGCGGGACTGATCCGCCAGCTCGGCGCCGGCATGTGGAGTTGGCTGCCCGCGGGGTGGCGTGTGCATCAACGTGCCGTATCGATCATTCGTGAGGAGATGAACGCGATCGGCGGCCAGGAGATGCTGATGCCGGTGCTGCAGCCGGCCGAGCCGTGGCGCAAGAGCGGACGCTTTGAGATCGACGAGCTGTTCAAGCTCCAGGACCGCAAGGGCTCCGAGCTGGTGCTCGCGATGACCCACGAGGAGGCAGTCACCACACACGTCGCCCAGGTCGTGCGCTCCTACCGCGACCTGCCGCTGATCCTCTATCACTTCCAGGTCAAGGAGCGCGACGAGCCGCGCCCGCGCGCCGGGGTGTTGCGCACTCGCGAGTTCATCATGAAGGACTCCTACACCTTCGACCGCGACGCCGAGGGCCTGGAGGAGCGCTATGAGCTGCACGTGGGCGCCTATGACCGCATCATGCAGCGCACCGGATTGCGCTTCTATCGCGTGGAGTCCGATGTGGGAATGATGGGCGGGCTGGGGGCGCACGAGTACATGGCGCCCTGTCCCGCCGGGGAGAACGAGGTTGCCCTCGCTCCCGGGTACGCGGCCAACGTCGAGATAGCACGAGCCAAACCGCAACCGGTGGCGTTGGAGCCGGCGCTCGCCGCGCCGCGGGAGGTGCCGACTCCGGGCCTGACCACGGTTGCGCAGGTCGCCGGTGCCCTGGGCGTCGCGCCGGGCGCACTGTTGAAGGCCTACCCGGTTGTGCTCAACGAGGACTCAGAGCGGCTCGTGCTGGTGCTCGTGCGCGGCGATCACCGCGTCAACGAGCTCAAGCTCGCGGGCGCGCTCGGCGCACACAGTCGCCCCGCCAACCCGCAGGAGATCGAAAGTCAGATCGGTCCGCCGGGCTTCATCGGCCCGGTCGGCCTGGAGGGCAAGATCGAGATCCTGCTCGACGAGGCCGTCACCGACGGCGGCTATGTCACCGGCGCCAACCGGCCCGATACTCACCTGAGGGGTGTCCAGCCAGGCCGTGACTTCTCCTGCCGCCGAGCGGATGTGCGTACCGTGGCGAGGGGCGACACCGTCAACGGACACCCGATCGCGATAGAGCCGGCGATCGAGGTCGGAAACATCTTCAAGCTCGGAACTCGCTATTCCGAGCCGCTGAGCGCGACCTACCTGGACGACAGCGGACGCGAGCAGGCGATCTGGATGGGCTCCTACGGGATCGGCCCGGCACGCATCGCCGCGGCGGCGGTGGAGCAGTTCGCCGACGAGCACGGAATCAGCTGGCCACGCTCGCTGGCGCCGTTTGCGGTCCACCTGGTGGGAATCGGAAAGCCCGACTCACCGGAGCGCCAGGCGGCGCAGAAGCTGTATGGGAGCTTGCGCGAAGCCGGCGTGGATGTTCTCTATGACGATCGCGACACCGGCCCGGGGGAGAAGTTCGCCGACGCCGAGCTGCTCGGATGCCCACTGCGGCTAACCGTCGGCAAGCGCGCCGTGGAGTCCGGTGAAGCCGAGGTCCAGATGCGACGCGGACGCGAGAGCCTCCCGGGCCTGGGGCTCGATGACCAAGGAGCCACGCTCATCCGGGCGTTGGACGAGCTGTGCCGAGAGATCCCATAGCTTCGCGGATCTCCGCCGAGCGCAGACGCCTGACCGCGCGACGTCTATTCGGCCTTGACCGCTCCGGCCCGCCGCCGGCAGAGACGCTGGCCGGAGCGCCGCTTCGCCCGTGGACGATCCCAAACGCGATCGGCTTCGCGCGCCTGGCACTGATACCCGTCTTTTTGGTGGTCGCGCTGTCCGGCAACGACGGCACGGACGCGCTCGCCGCCACACTGTTCGCGGTGATCGGGTGGGGCGACTACGCCGACGGGATAGCCGCCCGCGTGACGCGCCAGTACAGCCGCCTGGGGGCCCTGATGGACCCCGTCACCGACCGGCTGCTGATCATCTGCGGTGTGGTGGTCTGTTGGGACTTCAGTCTGCTGCCACGGTGGGCGCTTGCGGCACTGATCGCGCGCGAGCTGTTGATGCTCGGGCTCGGCCGTTACGGTCTCAGCCGCGGGGTGGATCTGCGGATCAACTGGCCCGGCCGTCTGTCGGTGGCGCCGGTGATGGGCTCGTTCTTTTTCGCGATGGTGGGGCTGGGCGGTTTCGCGGAAGTGCTTCTCTACATCGGCCTGGTGCTGGTGTTCAGCGCCACCGTGTTGTACATGCGCGCCGGAGTGCAGGGACTGCGCTCCGGAAAGGGCCGTGAGGGAGAGTAAGGCCTACTCTAAAGCTCAGCCTTACCTTTTGGCGTGGCTGGCTCTATACTGACGCTCCGACCAGCCGCGCCTGACCATAGTCAGCGGTGTGTCTGGTGCTCCCCCGCGAGAGGAGAATTGCCCGTATGGACACCTTCCCCGACCTCGGCTCGCTGAACGACTCCGAGCTGAAGGATCTGATTCAAGAGCTCACCAAGCAAGAGGTCGACATCTCTTACCAGCGGCGGATCCTGCATGGCAAGATCGACATTCTGCGTGCTGAGCTCGTGGGTCGCCTGCGCCGTAAGCACGATGGCGGTGAAGAGGTGATCTCCGGCGCTGACGTGCAGCGACTGACCGACATCCTCGCCGGCCGTCGAGTCGGCGAGCCGACCGACGTCGGCTAGCGATGGCCCAGGACAGGGTCGTGCACCGGGCCATCTCCAGGAGCTGAGTTGCATGTCCGTGCATTGCTCTGAGTGCGGGTTTTTGAACACCGAAGGCGCCAACTACTGCCAGCGCTGCGGTGCTCTGCTTCCACGCGGCGACGGCTCCTCAGAGGATCCGGTCACCGCCACCTATCGCATCGACGAGAGTGGAGAGCTGATCCCGGTCGAGCTCGGCGAGGTGACCGCCCACGGACCGGCTCTGGTGATACGCGCCGGCGGCGGGCGGGCGGGGGAGAGCTTCCCGGTCGACAGTGAGCGGATGAGTATCGGCCGGCGCCCCGACGCCGCGGTGTTCCTCGACGACGTGACCGTCTCCCGCGACCACGCGATGCTGATCAAGCGCGGCGACGAGTGGCATCTGGATGACTGCGGCTCCCTGAACGGCACCTACGTCAACCGCTCCCGGATCGAGTCGCGCCGGTTGGAGGAGGGCGACGAAGTGCAAATCGGCAAGTACAAGCTGACCTTTCACGCACGCTGATGGCCGGATCCTCCCCAGCCGCCCAGGTGCCGGATCTCGAGGTCGACCTCGAGACCGAGCCGAAGCTCACCCCGCGCCAGAAAGCGATCACGATCGGCGCTGTCTGCAAGTCGCTCGTGCAGGAGTTCCCCGATATCTCGATCTCCAAGATCCGCTATCTGGAGGACCAAAAGCTGATTTCGCCCAGGCGCACACCCGGCGGCTACCGTCTCTACACGCCGGCGGAGGTGGCGCGGCTGCGCACGATCCTGCGCATGCAACGCGACGAGTTTCTGCCGCTGCGCGTGATCCGCCAGGAGCTCGCCTCTGGACGGGTTGGAGAGCAGGTGGTAGCTACCGGCACAGCGCGCGAGCCCAGCCGCCGCTCGTGGCGCACCAGCGTCAGCGTACGCGACGGCGGCGGCGCGCTGTATTCGCTCGAGGATGTCCTCGAGGAGACCCAGACCACCGGCAAGCTCGTGGCAGAGCTCGAAGAATACGGTGTGGTCAAGGGCGAGCAGCGCGGCGGTGTGCGCTACTACGACGAGACCGAGCGGGAGATCATCGGTGCCGTCGCGGAGCTCGCCCGCTACGGAGTCGGCGGACGCAACCTGCGGGTCTTTCGCTCCTCAGCCGAGCGCGAGGCGAGCCTCCTGCAGCAGATGCTGGCGCCGGCGTTGCGCTCGCGTAACTCGCAGCGACGCAAAGAGGCGCTCGAGGCCCTTGAGAACCTCGCGACCGTCACCACCCATCTGAAGCATCTGCTGCTCGTTCGCGATCTGCGCAAGATCGCGCGCTGATGGACATCGCTGAGCCGCGAAGTGACCTGCGGGCGCTGATCCGGGAGATCCCAGACTTCCCCAAGCCGGGAATCGCCTTCAAGGACATCACACCGCTGATGGCCGACCCCGCCGCTCTCAAGGACGCGGTCAAGGGGCTTGCGCAGTACGCACGGACACTCAATGTGGGGTGTGTCGTGGCCGCTGAGGCACGCGGCTTTCTGCTCGGTCCCGCCGTCGCACTCGAGCTCGGCGCCGGATTCGTGCTCGCCCGCAAGCATGGCAAGCTGCCCCATGAGACGATCAGCGTGGAGTATCCCCTCGAGTACGGCACCAGCCGCCTGGAGTTGCATACCGACGCGATTGGCGAGGGGACCCGGGTGTTGGTGCACGACGATCTGCTGGCCACCGGCGGCACGGCGCTGGCGCTGTGTGAGCTGGTGGGGGAGCTGGGCGGCGAGGTAGCTGGATGCGGCTTTCTGGTGGAGCTCGGATACCTCGGCGGGCGCGAGCGCCTGGCCGGGTATGAGGTGTACTCGCTGCTCTCCTACGATCGATCGGTGTGACCGCGCCGAGCAGCCCGGCAGCCCGCCGGTCTGAGAGCCCAGAGGCTTAGATTCGCATGCCCACCACCCGTGCCAGCCGCACGATCTCGGCCTCGCCGCAGGATCTGTGGGAGCTGATCGTAGACCCCCACCACCTGCCGCGCTGGTGGCCACGCGTCACCCGCGTGGAGAGCGTCGAGGCCGACGCCTTCACCGAGGTGCTGATCGCCTCCAGCGGAAAGGTTGTGCGCGCTGACTTCAAGCTGCTCGCCGCCGACGAGCAGGCACGGCTGTTGAAGTGGGCCCAGCACATCGAGGGAACACCCTTCGCGCGGGTACTGAAGTCCGCGGAAACGGAGGTGCGTCTGCAAGCCGCTCCCGCCGTGGGCTCAACCGTCGGCCACAGCACCGAAGTGCTGATCGAGCTGCGCCAAACCCCGCGCGGCCCGTTCTCGCGCCTGGGAGGACGCATGATCCGCCGTGCCGCGAGCGCCACGATCGAGGAGGCACTGGACGGCTTGGAGCGGATCGTTGGCTGAGGCTCGATCCAGCCCAGCCACGATGCGCTGGTGGGGATGGGGCGATCCAAATCATCTCAGCGCCCTGGACGAACACATACTGGGGCACCTGCGCGCCACCGTCGGTGTCAGCGATCGGCCACGTCCTCCGGTGGCACTCGCCGCCGTCCGGCTGGCGCCCTGCAGAGTGCACCGGCGTGCTCTGGACGCTCTGGCGCTGATCCTGCCCGCGGGAGGGGTACGCACCGACCACCTCGCCCGGGTCCTGCATGCCGCCGGCAAGGGCTATCCAGACCTCCTACGGCTGCGCGCCGGCGAACCCCAGCTGTCGCCCGACGCGGTGCTCTACCCGTCAAGTGAGGATCAGCTGCGCTCGATACTGGCGCTCTGCGAACGCGAGTCGATCGCCGTGGTGCCCTTCGGCGGAGGCACGAGCGTGGTCGGAGGGCTCACACCACTCAGCGGCGAACACGCCGCTGTGGCGGCCCTGGACCTGACTGGCCTTGGGCAGATCACCCGAATTGACCGCCAGTCGCTGATGATCACCGCGCAAGCCGGGATGCGCGCGGTCGAGCTGGAGCGCCAGCTAGCCCCAGAAGGGCTCACGCTCGGGCACTTTCCGCAGTCCTTTGAGTACGTGTCGCTCGGCGGTTGCGCCGCCACCCGCTCCGCCGGCCAGGCATCCACCGGGTACGGACCCTTTGAGGACATGGTGCTGGGGCTGGGAATGATCACACCGACCGGGAACTTGAATCTGGCGGGGTATCCGGCTAGCGCCGCTGGACCGGACCTGCGCGAGCTCATCCTCGGATCGGAGGGCACGCTGGGTGTGATCTGCGAGCTGGAACTGAGGGTCCGTCACGCACCACAACAGCAGCTGTATGAGGCTGTGCTGTTCGAGGACTTCCCCGCCGGTTGCCAGGCGCTACGGGAACTCGCCCAGGAACACACGGCGCCCACGGTGCTGCGCCTCTCAGACCTCCAGGAGACTCGGCTCTCGATGGTGCTCGCCGGCGGCGGAGCGCTCAAGAGCGCGCTCACCGGGATCTATCTGGGCGCTCGTGGCCACCGCGACGGAGCACTGGCGATCCTCGGTTTCGCCGGGTCCGAGGTGCAGGTCGATGTTCAGCGCAAGCGTGTGCTCGAGCTGGTACGCCGCCATGGGGCGCTGGCGCTTGGAGGCAAACCCGGGAGGGCGTGGGCCCGCCAGCGCTTTTCCGGGCCCTATCTGCGCGACGATCTACTCACCCACGGTGTGATGGTGGAGACATTCGAGACGGCGACCAAGTGGTCGAACCTGGCGCGAGCGCACCGCAACATCAGCGAGTCTGTCCGCTTGGCGCTCGGGCATCCGCAGTCGCCGGTTCTGGTGCTCTGCCACGTGTCGCACGTGTATGAGACCGGCGCGTCTCTGTATTTCACCGTCATCACCCGCCAGCGAGAGGGAGCGGAGCTCGAGCAGTGGCAGACGCTCAAGCAGGCCGCCGCCGAGGCGATGATCGACAGCGGCGCGACCATCACCCACCACCACGCGGTCGGCACCGACCACGCTCGCTGGATGGGCGATGAGATCGGCCAGCGGGGAGTGGACACACTGCGGGCACTGAAGGTCGAGCTCGATCCCGCCGGGATCATGAACCCCGGCAAGCTCCTGCCGTAGAGCGGGCTCTCTCAGCCGGTCGAGGTCTGTTCTTCGATCGGGGAGCCGCCCGAAAGGGTGCGAGGCGGATGCTTGGATTTCAACGCGAAGGGGCCGCTCAGCACGATCGGGCCGGGTTCGGCGGAGTGTTCGCTGGTCTCTCTGGTGAGAATGAACCGGTGAAATTTGCTGGCGTCCGAAGGCAGGGAGGCAACTCCCCGCAGACGGCCGTTGGATTTGACCGCCGGAGCCTTGCCCAACGCCTTGGCGTCGCTCTGGGAGTTGTAGAGCCAGGCGACATACAGGAAGCCGTGGGATGGCGGGAGGCCTTCCGCGACCACATAGAAGGCCCGCTGGCCGCTCTCGGAGACGACATACACGACCCCCTTTGCGCCGCTCGAGCCTTCGGGGGGATCGATGTTGATCTGATTGTCGATGCGAAGTGTGGGTTTGGCGGAGGAGCTGGCGGTCGTGGTGGTGCTCGCAGAAGCGCTCGCCGCCGGGCTGTTTGCTTTGCCTCCGCCGCCACCACCGTTGACGATCAACACGACCGCGACGATGACACCGATGAGGATCACCCCCAATAGCAGCGCTCCGGCGCGTCTGGAGGCCGGCAGTGGCGGACCGGCAGCGGCTAGGGGAGCAGCCTCGGCCGGCTCGGCCTCGCTCAGGTCGGCGACGGTCAGGCGCTCGGGGGCCGGGGGGCGGGGCGGGCGCGGAGCCTCGGTGGGGATCGGCGGCAACGCTTCGGGTGAAATCTGCTGCAGTTCCTCGCGCAGCGCTTGCGCCCAACCGCGGGCGTTTGCCAGCGTGAGCAGATAGCTGCGGGTCCTAGGACTCAGATCGGAGCGCTGGGAGAGCAGGTAGTCACCGATCTCCTCGCGGTGGGCTCGCATCAGGCTCGTACCTTCGCCGCTGCCCAGCGTGGCGATCGCCGCATACGCGCGGTCACGGACCGCGCTCTCTTCGATCGAAAGCAGCCTCGCGACCTCGGCATAGCTCTTGTGCTGGCGCAACAGCAGCGACAGCACTGCGCTCTGGTCAGGTGTGAGGTCTGTGGATCGGTTCATCTCGGTGTGCTCCGCGCGGGGCGAAAACGGCGTCTGTAGGCTATCGTGGCCGCGCGATGCCCATACCGAGCGCAGAGCAAATCAACGAAGTGCTGCACGGATTCGACCGCCTCTACGGGCTGCAGCTGCTGGATTGCTCTGAGGAGCGGGTGCGCGCGCAGGTGCCTGTCCGCGAGGATCTCAAGCAGCCCGCCGGGCTGATCCACGGCGGTGTGTACGCGTCGATCGCGGAGTCGATGACCTCGCTGGCGACCGGGATGGCGGTTCTCGAGCAGGGTCAGACCGCGATGGGTCTGGCCAACAGCACGAGCTTTCTGCGGCCTATAACAGCCGGCACAGTGCACGCTGAAGCACAGCGGCTGCATCGTGGACGCACCACCTGGGTTTGGGACGTGCGCTTCACCGACGACGAGGATCGTCTGTGTGCCCT
>DATBPE010000026.1:0-9206 GCA_036561505.1 Solirubrobacteraceae bacterium | reverse complement strand
TGCCGAACTCGTGCCCGCACCCATGGCAGGAGTCTGGATAGTGATCGACGATCTCATCGACCTGGTCCTCCGGCGCGAGCTTTCGACCAGAACCACGATGACCAGGCTGTCCGCCCGCCGCTCGCAGCATCTCCTTCGCCTTCACCCGAGCCTCCGCGCGGCGCTGCTGGCGTGTTGCCGGTGGATCCTGCGATGGAGGCTTTGAGCTATTGCGTGAGCTCTCACGCGTCTGCTCCTCGAGCTTGCCTACCCGCTCCTCAAGCCGCGCATTGGCAACAGCCAACCGCTCAAGCGCCCCCGCCAGCTCAAGGACGAACTCCACGCAGCACTCTTTGCCAGCCTCGTAGACCGCCTCCGCCTCACTGAGCTCCACACCCCCAAGATTCGCCGCAGCCGCAAACCACCCTTGTCATGGAAACCCACAACTGAACGGTTACTGGTTTTTTGGGGCCTCTTGTGGGCGCTTGATTGGGCTCGGCATTTGGTTCCTCTGCCGACGGCGCTCTCGGGTTCGTGACCGGGTGGGCCGGCATTCATAGATCCGAGCTGGGCCGGTGCGGGACAAGCGATCTAGGCTGCGCCCGCGGGGGTTCGCGGAGATGCGGTCTTTGGACCCATCAAGGCTCCCTGGAGTTCCTTAGGCGATCGGCAAGGCTAGGCCGTCAAGGCGGCGGGCTAAAGTGAAAACCGTGGGAACCGATAAAACCGTGGAAACCGTTGACAGGCGGCAGTACCGAGAGTAGGGTCCTAGCGATGGCAAAGTTCCTGACCACCTCCGAGATCGCGCAGATGTACGGCCTGGCGGACAGCACTGTCCGCCACTACCGTGCCTCTGGACGACTGGTCCCTAGCCGCAAGACTCCGGGCGGGCATGCCCGCTACACCGTCGTCGATGTGGTGTCGGTGCTCGGTGAGCCTGGTACGGGCCTCGCTGTTGCGATGGGGTCGGGCCGGGACGCTCGTGTCATAGGGATGGAGCGTGAGCGTTTCGCCCCTGCTGGTCAGCACGATCTGCGCTCTTCGGCTCGCTGGGGAGTGCTCTCGCCTGAGGTGGCAGCGCTAGGTCGGCGCGAGGCTCAAGACGCTTTCGTCCCGCAGGACGCAGGGCTTCCCCGCTGGGGCGGGCGTTTGCTCAGGGCCCGTAGCGGCGTCGCGGTGTGAGTCGTCTCGACGAGCAAGGGCGCCAACGCGCCGAGGAGATCGCGGGCTCGCTCTGGCAGGGTGATCTCCTCGCGACGCCCGTCGCCGTCGCCCTCGAGGCGCCGGAGAGCAGTCTGCTCGAGGGCGCGCAGGAGCTCGAGCCCGTCGACAGTGCCGGCGTGTGGGCGCCTGCGCCACTAGAGATCGACTCGGGTTGGACGGTCATCGTCACCCAGACGTGCGACGTGGTGCGGGGCCTTGAGCAGGTCGAACACCTCCAGGTCATGCCGGTGGTGGCGCTTTCGGAGCAGGAGTGGAATGAGGCTTTGAACGGACGTCGTGGGACGCTCTTCTCTCTGCCCAGCGCTGATGGCCTCGATATCGAGTTTCCCGCTGTGGACTGCGCGATCTGCTTTCCGGTTGCGAAGGCCGCGCTAGCCCACGGGGAGGTCAACACGCTCTCCACGCCCCTGGACCCCGCGTCGCGCATCCTGCTCTCGCACTGGCTGATGCGTCGTGTCGGCCGCCACGCGTTCCCGGACGAGCTCGAGCAGCACGTGCTCGCACCGCTCCGTGAGAAGCTCATCAAAAGCATGGGGAAGACCTCGCAGGCCGGGTTCCTTGCCGACGCACTACTTGGCGTCTGGAGCTCGACTGAGTGGGCCGCGGGCGTGACGATTTACTTCATCGTTGATCAGAACCTCCTTCGCAGGCGGGGAGTCGACATCGACGCCGAGAAGGCGGTCGAGGAGCTGCTCAAGCCCGTGCACAAAGCGCTCGGCTCAGCCGGTCTCTCCGTCCAAGTGACCGCGAGCGCCCGGACGCTCGACGCTGTCTCTGCTTATGAGCTCATGGTGAGTCACCGTCAGGTTGATCTCGATCCGCTGCCTACGGGCAGCTTCGCGGCCAAGGACACGATCGCTGCCCTAGCGGCCACGCAGGCCGCCTCCGGTTCCACCTGAGAGCAGCGTGTCGTCGCCGTTACCGATACAGGCTCAAAGCAGGACCGCGTCCGCGAGCGCATCGTGCGTGACGCACCCGCCGAATTCCGCACGCGCGACATTCAGCGCGCACTTCCAGGCGTGAGTCCGGCTACCGTTCGGCTTGTGCTCAACGAACTCCGTGACGCTGGGGAGATCGCCTCCACCGGCAAGGGTTCCGGTGCACGCTGGCACCACAACCGACGCTAGCTCGAACCAGAGCCCGCGGGCATGTCATGTGTGGCCGGGTTGGTCTGCGGCGGCCGCCATCCGAGCTTCCCGCGCCGCACGCCGACTTCAACAACGTGCTCGGGCGCTTGGCCGAGCTACGGAACGTGCTGTAGGTCATCGACGATCCGATACCGGCAGCACGGTGACCTGCCCGCGAGCAGGTGGTCAGCCGCCGATAGAACCGATGTGGCTGCGAGACGGGGAAACGGCCGCGATCGACCCTATACACCGTCTCCACTACCAGGAATACCTGCAAATCGACGATTGCATCAGCAACGATTGTGCCCGTCCTGGGCCTCGGCGGGCCGGCTGCGAGGTCGATTCCCGCCATTTCCAATGTCTCACGCGTGATACAGTGGGCTGCATGGCAGATGTCACCATCCGCGATCTGCGCAATCGGGGCGGAGACGTGGTTGAGCGCGCGGCGCGCGGCGAGCAGATCACGATTACACGTGCAGGGAAGCCAGTTGCCGAGTTGCGTGCTCTGCCGCAGTCGGCACTTTCGGCTGAGACGCTGGTTGATCGCTGGCACCGGCTGCCGAGGCTCGATCCCGCGGCGCTGCGCGGGGACATCGATCAGGCCTTGGATCCCAGTCTTTGAGTGCGGCCGCTCGTCGAGCCCGCGGTCTTCTGGACACCTCGACCGTCATCCTGCTCAGCCGTCTTGCCGATGCGACGGTTCTGCCGAGTGAGCCGCTGATCAGCGCGGTGACGCTCGCGGAGCTATCCGTCGGGCCCTTGCTCGCCGACGGAGAGGAGCGGGCGGCACGACAGGCGCACCTACAGCAAGCCGAGGCCGACTTCAGGCCGCTGCCGTTCGATGCTGAGGCTGCGCGGGCTTTTGGACGCGTCGCCGCGTCGTTGCGTCGTGCTGGTCGCAAGAGCCCCGCGCGCGCCTATGATGCCATGATCGCTGCCACGGCGCTGGCTAGCGGCTTGCCGCTGTACACCTGCAACCCTGCGGACTTTGCCGACATCGACGGCCTGGACGTGATCGCCGTTCCGGTTCCGGACGCCTAAGGCAACTCGGCGTGCATCCACGGCGGGAACGTAAGGGGTTCGATTTCCACCCTCTCCACCCATCTAGCGGAAGGTCGAACCCGGGTTCTCCCATTGTCCTCGGTGCTCGGAACGCTCTCATGCGTCGGGTAGGGTCTTGTGATGCGCGTGCGGGACGTTCTTAGTCGCCGGGTGGATGAGCTGCTAGCGCAAGGGGTGACGCTTCGTGATGCCTGTGCTCGTGTCGCGCTGGAGGAGGGGATCACTGACCGTCGAGGGGTTAGCGCTGCAGCTTATGTTGAGCGGCAGTGGGCGAATGCCGGCGGGCCTCCGGCACCCAGTCAGGTTCGTGCTGGACGACGCGAAAAGCGATTCATCTGAAATTGAGTCTCCCCGGAGATGAGGGCGTGAGGCGGGCGCTGTTGCTTGTATGACTGAGGCGCGTCGATCCCACTGCGCCTACGCCGGGTGGACGCGTGCGGCAAGAGCTCAACGAAGTGCGTCTACCGGCTTCACGGGCTTCGGTCTTCTTCCCCCAGCTCGTGAGGCGGCGATTCAGGATTTCGCACATCGCAGCGCTCACCGCTTACCTGCAGGCATCAGGCTCAGCGGTGATCAGGCGCAGGCCGACGTCGAGCTCATCGAGGGCGAGCAGGTGGCCGTAGCGCCGGCGCCAGTCGCCGCTGTCGAGGTCCTTGCGCAGTTGCGTGAGGCCACGATCGACGACTGGAGCGGGTAGGTCGTGCCACGGAGAGGTCGCTACGCGTGCCGCGGGATCGAGATAGGCCTCTGGACGTGCCCAGAACGCCGCCATGAAACCGTCCCGGCAGTCGCGCGGGACCGGGAGCACTTCCGATTCTGCGTTGGGGAGCAGCTCACACAGGCGATCGATGCTCGGGAAACGCTCGGCGTGCTGGCCTAGCAACTCGGGAAAATAGTCTCGCACGACCCATAGCTGCGCAATCGCGTCAACGTCCATCGTCACGATCACGACACGATCTCGCACAACCCTGATGAGCTCGCGCAGTCCGGTCTCGACACTGCGCCAGTGATGGACCGTCAGGACCCCCATCGCGGCATCGACCGTCCGGTCAGCCAACGGCAGCTCTTCGACCGACGCCTGGATGACCGGTGCGGCGTCGTGCGGGCGCTGGGCGATCATCACGCTAGACGGCTCGAGTGCCAGCACCCACCGATCTGAGGGCTCGTAAGAGCCGGTGCCGGCCCCCACGTTCAGGACAGTGCGCGCATCCCCAAGCGCAGCCCAGATGCGGCTCGCGAGCACCGGGTCCGTGCACCGCACCCCGTGGTAGCCAATGCCGATGCGGTCATACGTGGATGCAGTACTCGTCACGAGTTAGCCTTGCCCACCATCCGTTGGCCAGCTTACAAGCGACAGGATCAGAAGCCCACGGTGGGCACTCGCGCGGGCTCCATTCTGGCCGTGAACTGCCTCTCCGAGAGGAGCTACCGTTTGTTTGGCAGCGAGCGCGCGTAGGCGGTACCGCGAGCCACCCATCGTTGGAGTTGAAGCTTGGTTTGTAGTCCCTGCTCGTCGACGCGAAGCCATCCCTGCATCACACGGCCGCGCATCTGAAATGGGTGCGCGTATCGCTCGCCCAACAGGGCATCGGTTTCTGTGGGGTCGACACGCAGCAGCAAGCCGCCTTGTCCGCTGGCGCTCACAGACATGTTGCCGTTGATCAAAAACGCCAAGCCGCCGAACATGCGCTGCTCGCTGAGGCCGTCCTCCGCCGAGACCAGCTCCCGGATCCGATTTGCGAGATCTTCGTCGTATGCCATCAGCTAATTATCCCGCGCACAAGCCCGTTTGCCGACCAAGCGTCAGTGGGCATCACAAGGACAACTAGCCAAGGTTCACTATCTACCGGTCTCAGAACCGCGCCTTGTATAGAGACACCTCCACATACGTACATCCGGGCGTCCGTTCTGGCTTACGGGTTTTACGATCTGACTTACGTGGGCCGGCGCAGCAACGTATGCAACGTCGAGCCGTTGCGATAACCGACGAGAGGCGCAATCTGGTCGATGCTCATCCCGGTTGTGCGCCGCAGATGGTTGGCTCGCTCCACCCGCAAGCGCTGGATCAGCTGATGCGGAGAGTGACCGGTACGCAGCCGGGTTCTTCGCTCCAGCGTGCGGCGCGTTGTCCCTATTGCCTTCGCCGCAGCCGCGATACTGAGGTCGCCATCGAGGTGCTCGCGAACCCATTCCTCGAAGTCGCTCACGAGCGCGTCGGCATCCGCGAGGTGACCGATCGCCGCGTCGACGCTCAGCGCAGGACGCTCGTCCACTAGCAGGAAGCGAGCAACCGTGTCCGCCAATCGTGGGCTCGCGCGGGAGACGAGCGACATCGCGAGATCGATGTGCGCCAAGGCGGCGCCCGCCGTCGTCACCGACCCGCTGTGAACGACCATGCGCGACATGTCGAGCTCCACGCGCTTGTAGCGTCTGCGGAACTCGCTCGAGAGCCACCAGCTCGTCGTCGCGGTGTGGCCATCCAGCAGTCCCGCCTCGGCGAGGACGAACGTGCCGGTGCACGCGGCCGCCAGCCTGAAGCGATGCTCACGGCCGGCAAGCCAGGAGCGCAGCGCACGAACGGGTGCACTAGCGAGCGCGTCCTGAAGGGCAGAAGGGGTCGCGACACCGATCCCCGGGATCGTGAGCACGTCGAGATCCTCAAGCGAGGTCTCCTCACCTATCCGCCGGTCAACTTCAAGTGACAGTCCGGCCGCCGTCGAGACGTTCTTCTCAGTTGCGATCAGCGCCACGTCGATCGGGTCGATCGCCGGGTCGACTTGCTGGCGCAGACCCTCGGCCGTGCGCATCACGTCCAGCAAGACGGCCAGTCCAGAGTCAAAGCAGCCAGGAACGACCGCAACACCAACGCGCATTGTGTCGCAAACGATATTGGATTGGTCGCATTCAGCTAGATCGGGCACCTTAGCCTTTCGCAAGTACACGACACGGCGATTTCAATCAGTGCCGGTGGGCGACGTCGCACACCAGGCACAGGGGAGGCACCATGGGTGTCATCGATGACTTGCTCGAGCGCAACAGGCGGTTTGCCGAGCATGACCACGAGGAGCTTGGGTTCCTGCCACGACTGGGCATGTGTGTGCTGACCTGCCCAGATCCGCGGGTCGACCCCGCCCAGATCCTAGGCCTACAGCTCGGCGATGCGGCGGTGATCCGTGCCGCCGCCGGGCGCATTTCACCGATCGTCCTGCAGCAGCTGCTCTTCCTCAGGGCAGCCGGTGCGGCAGCGGGCCAGGGAGACCTCGGGTTGGAGCTCGTGCTGATGACGCACACCGACTGCGGGATCACGCATCTGCAGGGTCCCGAGCACCGCGATGGGCTCGCAGCGTTCCTCGGCTGCACCGTTGAGGAGCTCGATGGAAAGTCGGTCGGGGATCCATACGGCGCAGTCCGTAGCGATATCGAGTGGTTGGCAGCCAGCCCTGTGATCCCCGCGTCACTGTCGGTCAGCGGAGTCGTCTACGACGTTCATAGCGGTCGTGCCGAGCTCGTCGAGCGCCGTTCGCCGCTGCGTCTCGAGCAAGCGGGACAGCAGGTATGACCGACGCTCCGGTCTTGACAGTCGAGCGTGACGGGCACGTGTTGATGATGGGACTGAACCGTCCGCAGAAGCGCAACGCGTTCAACGTGGAATTGCTTCAGGCGCTCGGAGGCGCCTACCACGAACTCGATCGAGACGACGATCTGCGCTGCGGTGTGCTGTTTGCCCACGGCGAGCACTTCACAGGGGGACTGGACCTCGCAGAGGTCCTGCCGCGCATGGCTGAGCAATCCCTTCAGTGGCAGGAGCGGGAGCTGAACCCACTCGCGACCACCGGACCGCTGCGAACCACACCGGTGGTCGCTGCCGCCCACGGCTGGTGCATGACGATCGGGATCGAGTTGCTTTTGGCCGCTGATATTCGCCTCGGGGCATCCGATGCTCGGTTCGCTCAACTCGAGGTGCAGCGGGGCATCTTCCCGCTTGGCGGAGCTACCTACCGGCTTCCGCGCGAGGCCGGTTGGGGAAACGCCATGCGCTGGCTGTTGACCGGTGATCAGTTCAACGCCGAGCAGGCGCTGCGGCTCGGGCTGATCCAGGAAATCACGGAGCCCGGAGAGCTTCTTGACCGTGCAGTCTCGATCGCCAAGCGCATCAGCGCACAGGCACCTCTGGGGGTTAGAGAAATCATCGCCTCGGCGTATCGAGCGCTTCCAGAAGGCGAGCGCGAGGCTGGCGCGCGCTTGCGCACCGATGTCCTCGGCCTGATCGACTCAGAGGATGGGAAGGAGGGCATGCTCTCCTTCCTGGAACGCCGTCCGGCTGTGTTCGCCGGCAAGTGAGCTTGCCTTCAGGCAGACGCCCTTCTGAGGCTCGCTTTGCGATGCCCGGGGGTCGTGTCCACTGTGCTGATCCCGTGTCATGCCCGGGCGATGCAATGGTGTTGAAAGTGCCCGAAAGCACCCTCGGCTGATCGGCCCGCCCGGTCAGTCGGGCTGATGGCGGCTAACCTGAGCGCGGTCATGTCCTACACCGCCGCGCAAGGCAGAGAGCAGATACTCCAGGTGCTGGCCGGCGCCGCCGAGGAGATCGCCTCAGCGCTCGCGTCCCTGAGTGAGGCACATGAACGATTGGACGACCACTCCGCTGAACGTCTGGAAGGCGACCTGTTTCGTTCCGTCCAGCTGGCCTACGGTCGCGCACAGCGCACCTATTCCGACTTCGCCGATCGCAGCGGACTGGAAACCCGGGTGATCCAACCACGTCCTGCAGGTGCTCCTTCGGGCGCGATCAAGAGCTTCATCGACAGCGCGATCGCAGCGGTCGAGATGGCCAACTCGCAGCTGGCCGAGCTACAGGATTCGATGCTTCCGGTAGAGGTCGGCGACGCACAGCTACGAGCCGGGATCGCCGATATCCGCGGACTGATTGACGGCCTTCGCGGGCGCGCTCGCGAGTTTGTACGGACTCTGGGTCGCTAGATGCTTCTCCCGCCCCGTCGCTCCATCGGCTCGGGGACATAGCCTGCGCTTCCAGTGAGCGACGCGACCCGAGCACCGAAGGCCGACGAAGTGCTGCTCGGCGAGAACCTGCAGGTGTTGCCGCAGTTCGCCGACGGGTCTTTCCAGCTGATCTACATCGATCCGCCCTTCAACACCGGCAAGGAGCAGACACGGATAACCCTGCAAACGGTCGGTGCCACCGACGGCGACCGCAGAGGTTTTCATGGCCGGCGCTATCGCACTCGGCTGCTAGCCGAGAGTTCATACAAGGACGTCTTTGAGGACTATCTGGATTTCTTGGCGCCACGACTGCAGCACGCCCATCGGCTGCTCGGCAACGAAGGGACTCTGTACTTTCACATCGACTACCGGGAGGCGCACTACTGCAAGCTGCTGCTGGATGAGATCTTCGGCCGCGAGTGCTTTCTGAACGAGATCATCTGGGCGTACGACTACGGTGCCCGATCGCGACGGCGCTGGCCGGCCAAGCACGACACGATCCTCGTCTATGTCCGCGATCGACGCGAGTACTTCTTTGACAGTGAGGCGGTGGATCGCGAGCCCTACATGGCACCAGGGCTCGTCACGGCCGAGAAGGCCGCCCGGGGCAAGTTGCCGACGGATGTCTGGTGGCACACGATCGTCCCGACCAACGGGGCTGAGAAGACCGGTTATCCGACACAAAAGCCAGAAGGTGTGGTTCGCCGCATAGTGCAGGCCTCCACCAGACCGGGGGACTGGTGTCTTGACTTCTTTGCCGGCAGCGGCACGCTGGGCGCCGCCGCAATCGAGCTCGGACGCCGGCCGGTGCTG
>DATBPE010000025.1:0-15239 GCA_036561505.1 Solirubrobacteraceae bacterium | reverse complement strand
GCCGTTCCAGAAGCTCGGCACCTCGGTCGCAAACAGTGTGGAGGGCGTCGCCTTCTTGTTCTTAGGCGGGTAGCGCAACTTGGCTTTGAAGGTTCCCTGGATGGTGTCTCCCTTGGAGGAGATCGACTTCACCCGGCCGTCTTGCACCTGTTCCAAAAAGAAAGGGCTGAACGAAACCGTCACCCGCGGCGGACTAGAGGAGGGGTGAAACAACAACACCGGGATCCAGTTCAGCGTGATCAGCACCAACACGAACCAGAGAAAGCCGGGTCTGCGGTGCGCCGGCGGTCTCGTCGGCGCCTGCTCGGGCATGCCACGTCCGTCCGGCGCGGGGGAGACGTGCCAACCCCGCTTGTCGCGCGGCATCGAAGGATGCGTGCTGGCCTTGTTGAGGCGTTGGCGATCAGACTCCTCTGGCGATTGATTGGGCATCCAGGCCAATGCTACGCGTCGGGGACTTGACCCATGTCTTGATCGAGCCGCGCTCAGTAGAAAACCGCGGCGGATTCAGCGAGCAACCCCGGATGCGACCGGGACCTAGGCGATCTAGCGTGCTAGCTATCCCAACAAGGAGACCAGCGATGTTCAAGAATGTGCTCGTGGGAGTCGACGGCCGCCAAGGTGGCCGCGACGCAATCGCCCTTGCCGCTCGTCTCACAGACCCGGATGTGACCCTGACCCTGGCCCATGTCCATGTCGATGTGCTGAGCCCATCGCACGCGATAACCCCCGGCCTCCTAGTCGAGGAGCGCAAGCGCTCCCACAAGCTGCTCGAAGACGAGCGCGCCGCGACTGGCATCAAAGCCGAGTTGCTCAGCATCGTTTCTACCAGCCCCGGTCGCGGTCTGCACGAGCAGGCCGAGGAGCAGAACGTCGAGTTGATCGTGGTCGGCTCATGTGCTCGTGGCGCGCTCGGTCGCGCGATGCTCGGCGACGACACGCGCGACGCGCTGAACGGCGCCCCGTGCGCGGTCGCGGTCGCCTCCCATGGCTACGCCGAGCACCCCAGCGCAATCAGCAAGGTCGGTGTTGGCTACAACGGCTCGCCCGAGAGCGAGGCTGCGCTGGCGGTCGCCCGGAAGCTGGCGAAGGAGACCGGGGCGTCCGTTCACGCCCTCCAAGTCGTATCGATACCGACCGTCGCCTACAGCGGCATAATGCCTCCCGTCGTCGGTGAGAGCGTCGACCTGTTGCTCCGGGACGCCAACGACAGAATGAAGGCGCTGCCCGATGTCGAGGGACACGCCGTTTACGGCCTCACTGGAGAGGAGCTCGCCGGCTTTGGCGAGGACGTTGACGTCCTCATTGTCGCCTCGCGCGGGTATGGACCGGTGCGGCGTCTGGTGCTCGGAAGCACCTCTGTCTTCCTCGCGCGCCACGGACGCTGCTCGCTGCTCGTGCTGCCGCACACCCTCACGGGTGCCGGTGAGAGCTCCATGAGTTCCAGCGAACTCCACACCGAGATCCCAGCAGGCGCAGCTGTCTGACTTCATCTCGCGCTCGCCAAGGACAGCGCTGTTTTTGAGCTCCTGGGGAGGGTCAGGCGGTTGATCTCACGACATCGGCGATGTGAGTGATTGCGCTCTCGTGAGAGCGCAGGGGCCGCTGGACATCGAGATTCTCCTTTGGCTTCTTACCCATCGCCCTGAGGTAACGCCGCGGTTACGGTTACAACCCGGCGGTGGGTTCGGCCGGACATGTGGGGACTGCGGTCGGTCTATCGGAAGTTTGCCGGACCGCTCGGCGGCCCAACTCCGATACCGTCATCGCCATGAGCGACGACGACGATGCGGGGCTCGAGACCAACGCGGGCGAGGGGGCTGCCTCCTCGGCGAGGATCCGGCTGGTACTCGCCGACGATCACTCGGTCGTGCGCAGCGGCCTGCGGATGCTGCTCGACAGTGAGCCGGACTTCGAGGTTGTCGCGGAGGCCAGCGATGTCCAGAGCGCCAGACGCTATGTGCGCGGCCATCATCCCAGGGTGCTCGTGCTCGATCTGAACATGCCGGGCGGCTCGAGCCTGGAGGCGATTCCTGTCATCCGCGAGGAGTCCCCCGACACACAGATCGTCGTGCTGACGATGCAGCAGGAGCCCGCGTTCGCCCGCGAGGCACTCGGCGCCGGAGCCCTTGGCTACGTCCTGAAGGAGGCCGCCGACGCCGAGCTGGTGGAGGCCGTTCGGCGTGCCGCCAGCGGGGAGAGCTACCTCAACCCGGCGCTTGGCGCCCGCATAGCCTCCGAGCCGCCCCCCGGTCCACCGGACGATCTATCAGAGCGCGAGGTCGACGTGTTGCGGCTGATCGCGCGCGGACACACCAACGCCGAGATCGCCGAGCAACTGTTCCTGTCGGTGCGCACCGTCGAGACGCACCGCTCGCACATTCAGCAAAAGCTCAGGCTCTCCACCCGCGCCGAGCTCGTTGACTACGCGCTGAAGCGCAAACTGATCGACATCGGCGAGTGAGCCTGGCCCGGGAATCCGACGCCAGCGCACCGCCTGCCTACGCGCCTTGCTGTCAGCGGTAGTGCTCTTTCCAGATCAACCTGTAGATAGGGATCTTGCGGGGAAGGCTGCGGACGCCCGGCAGAAACGGAATGCAGACCAACGCCAGGCTGAGAGCACCCATGATCATCATCACGAGGATGTCAGCGTTTTCAGAAGCCTTGAACGGTTCGACCTGGTACCACAGGGTGTAAAGCCACAGCCAGGTCTGTCCCGGGTAGCTGCCGGTCTCGTTCATCATGCCCCACTGCTCGCCGAGCAGGTGCTGTCCTTCGGCGCGTTCTGCGAGCAACCCGCCGTCGGCCATGAACAACAGCGGCTTGGTGTAATCGGTCTGAAAGAACTGCTTACTTGTCAGCAGGCTGCCGTCCAACCCCCCGCTCTTGGCGAGTGCCAGCAACCCGCTCATCATCGCCGGGACCGGGCCGGCTTCTGCGGCCTGGACATTCACCGTACCGGTGTTCCGGTCCAGCGACACCGCCTTACTCGGTGCCTTCTTTTCTTCCAGCGCCGCTTCGTGTTCTTCAAGCGGCTTGGCGTAGGCTTCCGCCCAAGCCTTCCGCGTCTTTTCCGGCGCGGCCTGGAATTGGGCTAGGGCGCTCCGCAGTGTGGGGTTATCCGGGACCGTCTTGAGCGGGTCGATCACGAAGTCGTTGGCGGTATTGATCGGATGGCTCACTCCCAGCCACTTCTGCGGATAGAGGAAGGCGGCGTGCTGGCCGTCGCCGTTGTGGTTGTACGGAGGACCGTAGGTCGCGGTGCCGCTCGTTTCGGCAAGCTCCTGCGCCCCGGCGGTGAGGAAGTTGACCGGCTGCTGGCGCGACCACTGCGCGATCGTGCTCGGCTTCACGTCCGGCGAGGAGAACAGAACTGCGAGCAGGATCGCAAGCAGCGTGATCACACCCACGGCGACGCACGCCTCCTTGACGAGGTCATACGGTGCGTAGCCGCCCGCCCACGGCTTGGTGCTGTCCTTGGAGCGCAGGAAGCTCACGACTGTCCTCCATCGGCGAGGGAGGAAGGACTCTCCGCAGCCCGGAGAGCACGCTCCGGCTCGGTGGAGGCGACCCGCGAGGGCGCCATCCGCTGCTCGAGCGTAAACGGCGGGACCACACCATGACGACGCACGAGCAACACATGCGCGATCACCAGAGCGATCACCGCCGCCGGTAGCAGCAACACGTGGTAGCTATACATCTGCCCAAAGTTGGTCACGTTGAAGAACGCCCCGACCCCAACTGAGTTCAGACCATCCTTGGCCTGCGTGGCGATCCACTGCGCGTCGAAGTTCTGCTGAGAGACGTATCCCGTCAGCGCCGTGGGCACCGCGACCAGGAAAGTGACCGCACCCGTCATCCACACACGCGTGCGCCCACCGCGCCAGGCGGCCATCCAATACTTGCCCCACAGATGAACGACCATTACGAAGAAGAACAGCTCCACCGCCCACAGGTGGATGCTGTTGAAGAAATGCCCTACGGTCGTGTAGTGCCACCAGGCGGGACCCTTCAGCGCGAGGATCGAGCCAGAGGCGATGATCACCACCAGCGAAGCGATGCTCGCGACCCCGAACACGTAGATCCAGGAAGCGACATAGGTCGGCTGGCTGTCCGGCAGGAGCTTCTCCGGCGGCAACGCCTCCACAGCGGCTTCACGGACACGACCAGTCCATGAGGACCCTGGGCTCTCGACGGTCCTCACGACGAGCCCCCTGCCCGGCGCCTCGCGCCGGGAAACGGCAGCGCGATCGCCAGAGCAAACACGACCAGCATCAGTGCGATCACCACGAGGTTCGATACAGACAGCTGGATGAAGTGCCACTTCACCACGTGTGCCGGGTGACTCAGATTGAAGACCGCGCCCATCACACCCACAGGACCCAAGAGGAGCCTCCTCTGATCGGCTTTGCCACCATCTGCTGGCGAGTCTATGAGCATGCAAGGTCTGTGCACATCCGTATTTTTCGGCAATCGATGTGAGGAAATCTCCCGGGAAATCCTTGCTCTATCACTCTCGCTGCCGCGGTTGCTCAGCGTGCCGGTGGCGTAGAGCCCATGCGGCCAGGACGATGGCGGCGATCTCGGTAGCCATGTTCGTAAAGCCGAGTGTCTGGCCCCAGTTCCCCATGTCCGTGACGGGGCGCGCGAGCCCGATGCCGCGGCTTGAGAGGTAAAACCCCACTGCCAGCCACACGAACGCAGTTGCTGCGATCCACAGATCGCGAACGGGCCGGATGACCAGAGCGATCGCGACTGGTACGGACGCCGCGGCTAGGGCCAACTCGAGGACACTTATGTAAAGCTCGTAGGTCAGCGAGCCGGGACCATCGATCAGGTGCAGGACGGCGATACCCATGAACCCAACGGCCGTGAGCCGCGCGCAGTGACGGGCAACGGCAGAGTAGCCTAGGCCTTCCGGGGCACTTACCATCGCACTCCTGCTTTCGTGCTGATGCCGCCTTGATCTGACGCCACTGCCGGTTGCACTAAAACGCCGCAAGCCCCTCGCAGCAGAACCGGGTCGAGGGCGGTTCATACGATCACCCAACCACCAACCGTCTCGGCTGCCCAGCGTGGTGGCTACGCTTCGGCGCAGGTACTTGCTACGGATAGACACAGCTCGGTCAATTCGTGGCCCCCGCCGGGACTGGCGGCCGGGACTGGCGTGGCGATGCCTGCTCGGGCATGGGCAGCATGCGGTCCAGCCAGTCGGGCAGCCACCAGACCCGCGATCCGAGGACCCGCATGATCGCCGGCAACACGATCAGCCGTACGACAGTCGCATCGAGCAGGACCGCGAGCGCGAGCCCTGCACCGAACTGGCGCAGCGAGACTACTTCGGCGCTCGCGAACGCCAGAAATACGCCGGTCATGATCGCGGCCGCACCCGTGATCACCCCAGCGGTGTGACGCAGGCCGTGAGCGATGGCCTCATCGGCGTCCCCGTGAGCAACCCAGGACTCGCGTATCCGCGTCAGCAAAAACACCTCATAGTCGATCGACAACACGAACATGATCGCGAGGATCCCAGCCGCGGACACCGCGTCGATGTAGCCGGGACCGCCGAAGACGTGTAGCGCGGTGAGCAGTTGCAGCGCCCCAAAGGCAACGGCGATCGTTGCGAGGTTCAGGGCGACGGAAATCAGCGGCAACAGCAGCGCGTGGAGCACCAAGATCAGTGCGAGTGTCGCGACTATCGCCAGTGCCAACACCAGCCAGGGGAAGCGCTCGCTCGTCGCGTGCGTGTAGTCGATGAGATACTGGGCGCCCTGGCCGATCCCGACTGTCGTCCCGGTCGTTGCGGCAAGCGACGCGAGCCTGCCTTGCAGGCGCCGACTGAGAGCGGCTGTCGCTGGCGTGTTCGGTGGGCTGGAAGCGATGATGATCACGCGCGCCGCCTGGCCACCGGAGCCCACGTTGATGGCCTGGGCGATCTCGTCGTGCAGAGGTGACACGGTCCCGTCCAGCGCCGTCAGTAGCAGATAGCCGGAGTCCAGCGCGTTGGGCGAGCGGGATGCCAGCAGCCTGTCGTCCTGCTGGTAGCCATGCAGCACTACTGCGTAGCCCGCAAGTGGCTTCTGCGCCGCGGCGACTCCGCTCTGCAGCCGAGCGGCGCGGCTGGCACCAGCGGACAGTGCCCGCGCAAGGTCTACTCCGCCGCCAGCAAGCGAACCGAGCCCGTTGTCAAGCCGCGTGGAGCCGGCGCGCAGAGGTTCCAGCCCAGAGCCCAGCCGGTGCTCCCCGGCCTGCAGGCGCTCCAGCCCGGTGTCCATGCGCTGTCCTCCCCCAGCCAGGCGCCCAAGCCCCGTATCCAGGCGCTGTCCGCCGATGGCGAGACGATGCAGCCCGCTGTTCAGGCCGTGCGCACCGGCATCGAGGCTGACGAGTCCCGCGCGCAGACTGCTCGCTGCCTGCTCTGAGGCGAGCGTGCCGGCGGCGAGCGTGTGAGCCCCCGCCGTGAGCTGGTCGATCCCTGCCACGAGCTCGTCCATTTCCGCGGCCAGGGCGACCAGCTTGTTCAGGCCAGAGACGATCTGACCCTGGACACGGACGAACAGGGGCACTGGGACCGAGCTCAGCTCGGTCTGCGTCTGGGCGAGCGCCTGCTGCGCCTGAAGGTAGTAGGGGTCGTTGCGCCCGACCGTCATCGAGTCAAGCGACTTGGTCGCGGAGGCGAGCTGCTGGGAGATCAGTCGTGTGGGGGCGGGGAGAGCGGCGATCCACTGGGCCAGTTCTCGCAGCTTCCCGGCGAGTGTGTCGATCGGAGCGAGCGAGCGGTGCGCAGAGGCGTCCAGGGTGTCCATGCCCTGCGCAAGCTGTGCCGCGCCGACGCTCAGACTGTGATCGGCGGCGACGAGGCGATCCGCTCCGCCGCTGGCGCTGTCCAGTCCACCGGCGAGTTCCCCGCTCGCGCTGTTGGCCCTGTCCAGCCCGCTCGCGAGTCGACTGGCTCCGCGCTTGGCGCCGATCAATCCATTGAAGAGTCGCCCGGAGCCGCTCTTGGCGTCAGCCAACCCTTTGGATAGTCGCCTTGCGCCAGTCAAAGCTCGCCCAAGGCCTGCGTGCAGCTGCATTGCTCCGTGCTGGGCTGCTTGCGCGCCCGCCCCCATCTTCGCGGCGCCACCCGAGGCGATGCCCATGCCGCGGCGCACAGCCCCGACTCCGGCTGCGAAGCGGTGAAGGCCCCCTCGCAACGCCGCGATCCCGCGCTGGCTTGAGCTCAGCCGGGACGGTATCCCCACGAGTTCCCGGTGAACGGTCGCGAGGTCGCGCTGCTCCCCCGGGAGCGACCCGGGTCCGATCACGGCTGCGACATCTGGTTCGCGAGCAACCTGGTCCTGCCAGTGTGAGATTGCCGCAAGGCGCGCCGAAGTGGAGATCACGCCCTGATGGGCACTCGCCACGACCACGAACGGAGCCGACCAGCCGGGGCTGATCGCGCGCTGCACCGCTTCGAAGCTCTGGCGCGCGGGGTCTGAGTGAGGTAGCTGGGTGACATCCGGCGGCCCCATACGAAGCGCCCCGGCGGGGCTCGCCAAGGCAAACAGCGCCAGCAAGATCAGCGGGATCGCGATCGCCGGGTGGCCGATCGGCCGCACCGAGCGCCGCCTCCAGGTTGGGATCGGCAGCCGCCAGCGGTCCAGGTTCGGCCCGAGGATGCGTAGCAGAGCCGGCATCGCCGACAGCGCAAGAGTGACGCTCAGCAACCCGGAAAACACAACGCCAAGCGCTACCGAGGAGAGCAGCCCGCCCGCCGCGACCGCGGTCGCGGTCAACATCGCCAGCACAAGCGTGCCACCAGCAAACACGATCGTGCGCCCGGCGGCGCGGGTGGCGGTGAGCACCGCTGCTTCGTGCTCCGCGCCGCCAGAGAGCTCTTGGCGCAGTCGCGAGACCATCAGCAGGGCGTAGTCAACCCCCAGCGCGAGACCCATCATCGCGGCGATCGACACGCCCAACGCGTTGACCGGCGTCACAAATGTCACCAGCCACAGCAGTCCTCGGCCTGCCAGCACAGTCGCGCCTCCGACAGCAAGCGGCACCGCTGCGGCGACCGGCGTGTGAAACACGATCAGCAGGACGATGATGAGGATCGGCAGCGCGATCAGCTCCGCCCGGTGAGTGTCCGCCAGTGTTGCGTTCTGGATCGCGCGGCCGACCACCGCAAGCCCCGAGATGCTGGCGTGAACGGGGACACGAACACTCCGGGAGATCACCCGTTCCGCGCTCGGTACGACAACGCTCATCGCCTGCGATTCCGGGCGGATGTAGCTGACGAGGATCAGTGCCGCGCCTGGCCTGGGTCGCAGCGTGTGTAGCGTGGAGCGCAGCGCGGAGGGCCCGTCCCACGGCGAGAGCACCTGGACTTCAGGCAGATCCCGGAACGCGCGGGCGAGCGCCGGCCCCTGCGTGTCGAGGATGCCCGGCGGACCCTGCAGCAGCACGGCGATCGGAATGGAGTTGCCGAACCGCTGCTTGAGGATCGCGTCGGCCCGCGCAGACGGCGTACCCGCGACCGACAGCGACATCGGCGTCAGCCGCCCCGCGACCCCCGCACCGAGTACACCGAGGACGGCGATCACGATCCCCCACAGCCCGAGTATGCGCCACGACCGTTGCAACGCCGCCCTACGCTGCGGCGCTGCTGGCGATCCTCGCGGCTCGGACTGTTCCTTAGATCTCCACGCGCCTGGCATGCGCCGCTCCTTGGTCGTGGTGGGCCCCTCCGGATGTGGAGCGCTCTTCGACGAGACGCCGGCCCACAACAAGATCCCTACTCCCCGGGGAGATCCTGCTCTTATTTCAGATAATGATCCTTATTTGAATAGCATACACTATCTCAAATGATTGTCGGCTTTGTCCGTACCTGCCACCGATGAGACGTCGGTAGGAACCACCGATGAAGATAGGCGCGCTCACGCCGGTCGAGGATCTCCAGCGCTGAGTGCCAGTGAACCCGCAGCATGCATGCGCTACCTGCGCCAGCTCAACGTGGCTAACCCTTCGATCGCACCGGTTCGCTGTTGACCGCGGAGATCTGCAGGGCGATCTTCACTTTGTCGCCGAGGAGCGCCCCTCCGGTATCGAGCGCCTGGTTCCAGGTGAGTCCGAAGTCCCTGCGGCTGAGCTCTCCGCGCAGCTCGAGCTCAATTCGCTCGTTCTCGCCCGCCTCGCGTCGGCTGTCGTTGAGATTCCCATCGAGCTCGATCTCGACGGTGACGCCACGTATCCTCAGATTGCCCAAAATCCGCAACCGCCCACCCTCGAGGTAGTCGATCCGAGTCGAGCTGAAACCGATCTCCGGATGGTGCTCGCCGTCGAAGAAGTCCGGCGAACGCTGCAGGTGCTCGTCGCGTACGGGGTCGTTCGTGTCGATCGAGGCGACCTTGACCACTCCCGTCGCCAGTGGTATGCCTGACCCGATCTCCAGCATCCCATCGAACTCGCGGAAACGACCATTTACCGTCGCGAGCATCATGTGCCTCAACGCAAATGTGACACTCGAGCGCGAGGTCTCGACCGACCATTTGCCTGCGGGCACGACGCTCACGCCGCTGGCCCCTTCTATCACCGACATCCACAGACTCCCCGATCGGGTAACGATGCTCGATATGCAGCCTCGCCCCTGCGCCGAGCAGGCGCATCGGTAGAACACCCGCGTGCTCGCTCAGTGTTTCTCCACACCGCAAACGCGGTGACGCACCGCAGACGCCCTCAGGTTCTTCGACGAACCTCTTCCCTGCAGGTCCCGCAGGCACAAGCGGTAGGCGCGCCTTCTCCTTCCCCAGACTGGAGCCGTGAGCAATGGACTTCGAGCACTCAGCCCGCGCCGAGGAGCTGTTGAAGCTGGCCGTCTTTCAGGAGCAGGAGATCCTCCTGAAGCGAGGAGCCCTATCACCGCGAGCTGTTTGCGCGCACCGACCCGTGGATCCTGCTGCCTGTGATCGAGGAGCTCAAGGCCAAGGCGAAGACCGCGGGTGGCTCAGTGGAGGACAACGAGAGCATGCACGAGTGCTGGGCGAACCTTCTGGCCAACGCCATGACCGAGAACTCGGCGGATGCGAGGCTCGCATTTCCTAATACTTAGCGAAATTGAGGCAGTCGAGGCGGAGTTTCTCGACAAGTTCGCGGCTACCACGTCGACCGAGAAGTTTTACACCGAAACGTTCTCGGAGGCTGGCGTAGAACTTCCCGCAGGCGGTCTCGACAACCTGGTCCGGCTCAGCCGCTTGAGTACACACGCAGACTGCCGAGCACGCTCGGGAGCATCGCCCACAACCGCTCAACTATCACTGGATGCGTCTTCACAAGCCTTGGATTGCTGTTAGTACAAGTCTGCCCCAAGCCCGGTACACGCGACAACCCGTCTCTCTAGCCGGACGCCTGGCCCTCATCCCGACGGCGTTGCTACCGCGATCGCGGTATGACGGCGATCAGTAGCAGCATGAGCATCAGTTGATCCCGAATTGAGATCGTCTCCTTCACGCCAAGACCGAGGGATGGTGATCGGGTTTCAGGATGCAACCGGTCCTTTGCTTGATGTAGCTCCTCCGGCGATCTCAGACAGGCGCTTACCACAACCGCTGGGCCGTCCCGCGGACCGGCGGAACTGCAATGCGAATAATCCTCGAGTACTGCGGGTGCTACCCGCCCTCACCCGCTTCGCAGAAGCCCGGTGGCCAGGCAAACAGGAAGATCAGAGGCTCGCTGAGTGAAGATCCCGTGGTTTTCACTGCGTCAAGCGCGGTAAAGCACGGATCACCGCACGAGGATGCGAGCATAGTCTGTACGTGCACGCGCCGCCGGTACTACCCCAGTCCGGCGTTCGCGGCGAAGTACCTCTACGAGGCACGCGCCCTCCGCTCACACGCTTTTTCTCTCCCGCGTGTGGCGCGGAGGGCGCCTCGGTAGCGAGCCGGCTGTCTGTGACATGAGGGATCCGGCCGGATTGCCGCTCTATGCCTCACACCAGATGTGCGCGCCCGGCAGTTGACCACATCCACATGCGGGTTCTCCACGGTGCCAGCTCGAGTGCGAAATCGGCCCGTCGCGCTCATCGATGCCTTAGAGAGACTGGATGGCCAAGGACTGATCCACCATCTCGATGACGTCGTGTTCATCACACACCGCAGCTGCTAGAAGCAACCGCAGCACTAGCCGTTCAAACGAGGAAGGCTCTCAGCGATAACTTGTGCGGCCAGGTGGCTAACGCGGCGATCGAAATCGAGGATCTGCATGTCCTGCGTGGCGGACACCCAGTACTTCGCGGCATCTCGCTGCAAGTTCCTAGCGGATCAGTAACCGGCCTACTCGGCCCGAGTGGTTGCGGTAAGTCAACCTTGATGCGAGCGATCGTCGGCGTGCAGGTAGTTGCCGGCGGTCAAGTCACCGTGCTCGGCGACCAAGCCGGCTCCCCCGAGCTGCGTCGGCGGGTCGGGTATGTGACGCAGGCGCCTTCGGTCTACTGGGATCTGAGCGTCGAAGAGAACCTTCGCTATTTCGCGGCGCTCGTGGATGTGGGCGCTCAGCGGATCTCCCAGGTGATCCAGACCGTGGGCTTGGATGGACACGAGGATCGTGTCGTCGGGTCGCTTTCGGGTGGCGAGCGCTCACGCGTATCGCTCGCGAGTGCCTTGCTGGGAGATCCAGATCTGCTGGTGCTCGACGAGCCCACCGTCGGCTTGGATCCTGTGCTGCGCTCAGAGCTGTGGAGCACCTTTCACGAGCTGGCCAGCGCCGGGACCACGTTGCTGATCTCCAGCCACGTGATGGACGAGGCGAGCGAGTGCGATGAGCTGTTGCTCATTCGTGAGGGAGCCCTGCTCGAGCAGACGACCCCTGGGCGGTTGCGGGAGCAGACAGGCGAGCAGGATCTAGGCCGAGCGTTTCTCGCGGTCATCGAGCGGGTGCTCTCGTGAGTGCGCGCGTGACTCTAGCCACGGCCAAGCGCGTCCTGTGGCAGATCCGCCGCGACCCGCGAACCATTGCCCTGTTGCTCGCGGTACCTGTCGGGCTGCTCGTCCTGATGCGCTACGTCTTCGATCATCAACCACAAACCTTTCAGGCGATAGGTGCGCCGATGTGCGGGCTGTTTCCGTTCATCATCATGTTCCTAATCACCTCGATCGCGATGCTGCGCGAGCGCACGAGCGGCACTCTCGAGAGGCTGATGTCCCTGCCGATCGCCAAGGTCGACCTGTTGGCCGGCTACGGCATCGCGTTCGGTCTGCTGGCCGCGCTCCAAGCGGCTGTCGTATGCCTCGTGGGGTTTCTGGCGCTGGGGCTCTCTGCGTCGCACGGTGCGTGGCTCGTAGGGCTGCTCGCGGTCGGCAACGCCGTGCTTGGGATGGCGCTGGGCCTGTTCGTGAGCGCGTTTGCGCGGACTGAGTTTCAGGCGGTGCAGTTCATGCCCGCGATCATCTTTCCTCAGCTACTGTTGTGCGGACTGTTCGTCGACCGCGGCGAGATGGCCGGGGTGCTGCACGCCGGGTCGTTGGCGCTGCCGCTGACCTACGCCTATGACGCACTCGCGCGCGCGACTCGCTCCGGCTCGCTGAGCAGCGCAATGGCGGCCGATATTTGCGTAATTGTCGGCACCACGGTTGTGGCGCTCGGGCTGGGAGCGCTCACGCTGCGTCGACGGACCGGGTGACATCGACCGCATCTGTGCTCGGCACAATCGTGACTGGTACCGGTGAGCTCTTCAAGAGCTCGCTGGTGACGGTACCCAGCGCCTTGTGCAGGCGGGAGTGCTGCTCGCAGCCGACGACGATGGCACGCGCTTTGTGACGTTGTGCGGCCTCGGTCAACGCGGTTACGGGATCCTCATCTGAGACCTCGGTGGCGATGTCCACATCCAACAGCGAATCCTCGCCCTCCATCAACAGCTCGTCGATCACTGCCCAGCCGATGCGCTCCCGCTCCTTGGGGGTTGACAGTGGCGCCGGCGGAGCATGCAACGCTCGGCAGGCATGCACGATCACGAGCTTCCCGTTGGCGGGCAGCTCGTTTGCCGCCCACCTCACCGCACGGCGAGAACTGTCGGTTCGGTCATACCCAAGAACCAGGCACGCCCCGTCAGCGTCCTTGCGGGGCTTCACCTCACGGCCGTCGCAGGGCTATGCGTATCCAGATAGGGCGCGAGGTACTTCGCAGCTATCTTCGCGGGTGGCGACCAGGTGGGGGTGTCGGTGACCTCCGAGCTGAACCCGTGCCCACCGGCGAGCCGGGCGCTGAGATACACAGGCTTTGAGTCGGTGAGCAGCATGCCGTGGATCACGGGATTGAACTTCTCGGGTGTGACTGGCGCGCCGGCGAGCGCCGCGATCGACTGCGCAACGGTGTCGGCCTGCTGGGAGGCGATCCCGCCGTGCTTGATCGCGAACGTGGTCGCGTCGCCGGCGGCGTAGATCGGCCCTACGTCGGGCACTTGCCCGTAGGGATCCACGCGAATGAAGCCGTGCTCTGCGAGTGGTATGCCACGAATCGAAGGCCCGCGTAGTTCGGGCAGCGCGACGACACGGTCCACTTGCAGGCAACGGTCGCCAGGGTTGATCACGACTTCTCCGGATCGTGGGACCTCCGCGTATGCCGAATTGATCGTCTGGATGCGCGCCTTCTCGAGCAGCTTTGCCACGGCACTGCTCGCACCCGAACCGAAGACCGCCAACGGCGCCTCCTCGGGCGTGATGATCGTCACGGCGAGCTCGATGTTCATGTCAAACGCGCGCCCAGCACTCATCAGCGCGATCTCATACAACGGCAGCTGCCAGGGCATCCGTCCTGGAGCCACGAACGCGAGGCTTGAGATGTAGCCTCCCTCGATGTCCTGGATCAGACCGTGAAGCGTCTCGTCCAAGCGACGGTCGTCGATTGTCAAGGCATGCTGGTAGCGGGGATGAGCCTTGGCTCCGAGTGCCAGCACGAGTGCGTCGTAGGAGATCTCCTCACCGCTCTCGGTGTGGACGATCTGTCCTTTCGGGTCGAGCCGCACGAGCTCATCGCTGAGCAGCTTGGCGCCGGCGTCGTCAACGATCGGCGCGAGTGGGTAACGCTGTACGGACCCATAGGCAAACGGCTCGCGGACGGCCATCGGGCGGTAGACGAACTCTGAGTTGGGGGCGAGCACGGTCACGTCGGTGTACTCGGGCGCGAGCTCGCCCAGTGCCAATGCCGTCTCCAGGGCGGCGACTCCTCCACCGACGATGATCACACGGAGCTTCTCGGGATGCGAGGTTTCTGTAGTCATGACTTTGAGGCTAGGCCCCCGGGATCCTCTTGGCAGCCGAGAAAAGCCGTCATTGACAGCGGGAAACTACGTAACCGGATGCGGGGCTCAGGTGCGCGGGCCCCACGCTATGCCTCTAGCGACGTCGAGGCTCGAGATCACCCCGACGGGCTGCCCCGTGTCTGCGAGGACGATCAAATGTGAGCAGCCGTTCTCGCCCATGATCTGCGCCGCATGCTCGATGTCCTCCTCGAGATCGATGGTGAGGATCTTCCCAGTCGCGATCTCCGCGCTTTCTGAGTCAAGACGCCCCGAGCCAGCGGCGCGCATGAGATCAACATCGGAGACGAGGCCCCACACCAGCCGCTCGGTGCCGTTGCGGGAGTGCGCCAGCCCGTCTAGGACCACGCAGTGAGCGCTGTGCTCTGCCATCAACCCAGCGATCTCACGAAGCGGAGTCTGTGGAGGACAGTTGATGACCCCGGCGTGCATAACTTCACTGACGAGGATAGTTCTGGAACCGAGGCTGAGTGGGAGTGTCATGGCCTTCCCTCCTGGGATAGAGCTCTGGGCATGTCCGCCAGGGCGCTTCCTCAGACGAGCACCCGCTGGCTGGTTTGCTCCTACTGAGCCTCTCACCGCTCACTCGCCGCGCCATCCGCAATAGACCCTGAGCTGGTGTGGATTTCCTCGGATGCGGGGCTACTCGAGGATCTGCTCCTGCTCGCGAGCCCGCACATAGCAGGCGTCGTGATAGCACTGGCCGATCGGCCCTGTGTTGTCTGGCTCGGTGGCTCTGGAGGTCTTGCGGGCCTCTCCGTCTGCGCGGACGATCATCGGCTCATAGACTCCGATCACGTCTTTGCAGTACTGGCACCTCAATGTGCGGTTCATCGACACTTCCTGCACGACAGGCTGCTCTCCCCTGCAGAACACGAGCCGGTTTGCGCAAATGAGTCAGGGATGCACTGATGGCGGTCGCTTGCTCTGAGGATAGGGTCGGGCCGAG
>DATBPE010000024.1:0-31603 GCA_036561505.1 Solirubrobacteraceae bacterium | reverse complement strand
GAATCCCCCGATGAGCACTACCAGTCAACCCCAACGCCAAGGACTCGATCACTCCTGGAGGCAGGCGCTGGAGCTGCTGGACGCCGACCTGTGCACCAGAGCCCTCGCCGAGAAGACCCGCCACGCCTACCGCGTCGATGTCACTCAACTAGCCGACTGGTCAGACGCCCAGCACCTCACACCAGCGCAGCTCACCCCGCGCGATCTGCGCCGGTACGTCGCGACGCTCTCGGCGCGCCGGCTGGCACCAGCCACGATCGACCGCAAGATCGATGCGCTGCGCGCCTTCTTCTCCAGCCAGCGTGAACACGGCCAACTCGCCGGGAGCCCCGCCGAGCTGATCAGCGCACCAAAGCGCGCGGCGCGACTACCGCGTGTACTGAAGCGCAGCGAAACCAGCACGCTACTTGGAAGCATCCCCACCGACGGGGTGGGCGGGCCACTGAATCTGCGCGACCGGGCGATCTTCGAGCTCGCCTACGCCTGCGGACTGCGCGCCGAGGAGATCGTCAAGCTGACGGTCACCGACGTCGAACACGACTCAGAGCAGCTGCGCGTGCACGGCAAGGGGTCAAAGACCCGCATACTGCCGATCGGTGAGCTCGCCCTGGCAGCGCTACGGGACTATCTAGAGCGTGCCCGCGGCGCGCTGCAAGGCGGCGACGGCGAGGACGCACTGTTTCTGAGCAAGTCCGGGCGCGCGCTGTCCACCAGCGACATACGCCGCCGTCTGGGGATCCACTCGCGACGCGCCGGCCTGGACCGCGGGATCTCCCCGCACGCGCTGCGCCACAGCTACGCGACCCACATGTTGGACGGCGGAGCCGACCTGCGCACGATCCAAGAGCTCCTCGGTCATGCGAGCATATCGACCACCCAACTCTACACTCGGGTAGAGTCCGCGAGACTCAAAAGCGCCTACGCGCGCTCTCACCCTCGGGCCTGATCGGCGGGAGAGGACCCTGGATACGAACGTCAAAGCGATTGAGCTGCGCGACCTGTGGCGACGCTACAAGTCTGACAGCGACAGCAAGGCAAGGGAGCGCCTCGTGGTGGCGTACTCGCCGCTGGTCAAGTACGTCGCGGGGCGCATGGCCTCCGGCCTGCCGCCGCACGTCGACGAGGCCGATTTGATCTCCTACGGGCTGGGTGGGCTGATCGCCGCTATCGAGCGCTTCGACATCACCCGCGAGATCAAGTTCGAGACCTACGCGATCACCCGCATCAAGGGCGCGATCATCGACGAGCTGCGCTCTCTGGACTGGGTGCCGCGCAGCGTGCGCGCCCGCGCCAGGGAAATCGAGCGCGCCAACTCCAAGCTCGAGCACCGCCTGCAGCGTGCCGCGACCGATCAGGAGCTCGCCGATGAGCTCGGTATCTCAACTGACGAACTGCAGGACTCGCTGATCGCGATCTCGCACTCCTCGGTGGCGGCGCTGGACGAGCTGTGGAGCGTCTCAGACTCAAGCGGCGATCAGGTGTCGCTGCTTGACACGCTCGAGGACCCCGGCGCCCCCGATCCCTCCCAGGTACTCGACGTCGGCGATCTCAAGGACCGGATCGCCGACGCGATCGCGCGGCTACCCGAGCGGGAGAAGCTCGTGATCGCCCTGTACTACTACGAGAACCTGACGCTGCGAGAGATCGGCGAGGTGCTGGGCGTGACCGAGTCGCGCGTATCTCAGCTGCACACCAAGGCCGTGATGCGCCTGCGCTCACGCATGCAGGGCGATTCCTTCGATTAGAAGGCACAAATCGCCCTAGCGCAGACAGGCGCCTCGCGCTATCGTGCCCCCTGACAGAAGGGAAGGAGATACGCATGCGTGCAGCGGCGGATCGGATCCGCAACGTCGCCCTCGCCGGTCACCGCGGGGCCGGGAAGACCTCGCTGCACGAGGCGCTGCTATTCGAGGCGGGTGTGATCGGGCGCATGGGCTCGGTGGCGGACCGAAGCACGGTCTCTGATTCCGACCCCGACGAGCAGTCACGGCAGATGTCGATCTCTCTGGCGCTCAGCTCCTTGCAGTGGTCCGGGCGCAAGATCAACCTGATCGACACCCCCGGCGAGCCGAGTTTCATGGCCGACGCGCTCGGGGCCCTGCGTGTCTGCGAGTCGGCGGTATTCGTGATCAACGCCGTGATGGGCGTGGAGGTGTCCACCGTCCGGCTGTGGGAGCGCGCGGCCGAGCTGGACCTCGCGCGGATGCTGTTCGTGAACATGCTCGACCGTGAGCGCGCGGACTTCTTTCGGACACTGGATCAGCTCAAGGAGTCCTTCGGTCAGCACGTCGTGGCCACCGAGATACCGATCGGCTCAGAGCACGAGATAAGCGGCGTCATCGACCTCGTCGACATGAAGGCCTTTCGCCAGGACACAGCCGAGCGCGGAGCCTTCACGGAGATCCCGATCCCCGAAAGCGAGGCCGAGCGGGCAACCGAATACCGCGAGAAGCTGATGGACGAGGTCTGCGAGGTGTCCGACACGCTGATGGAGCGCTACCTGGAAGGTGAGGAGATCTCCCACATCGAGATCGTGGAAGCGCTCAAGGAGGGCACCAACCACGGTCGCATCTTCCCCGTGGTGTGCGGTGTCGCCGCCGGCAACCTGGGGACCTCGCGGCTGTTGGACGCGATCGTCGAGGACCTGCCCTCACCGGTCAAGCACGGCTCGCTCACGCTCGGCGATCTAGAGCTCTCACCTTCGCCCGAGCACGAGCTGTTCGCCTACGTATTCAAGACCCGCGCCGACCCGTTCGCCGGGCGCATCAACCTGTTCCGTGTCTACCAGGGGGTGATCGGCCACGACACCCAGGTGCACAGTCCCCGCGCCCGGGTCAAGGAGCGCATCGGGCAGCTGCTCCTGTTCGCCGGCAAAGAGGTCGAGCACGTGCAGGAGTTCGGCCCCGGCGATATCGGTGCGGTCGCCAAGCTCAAGGAGACCCACGCCGGCGACTGGCTGACAAGCACCGAGACGGCGATCGAGATGCCGGATTTGGGGCTTCCCGCGGCAGTGATGGCGTTCGCGATCGAGCCCGTCAGCAGGGGAGAGGAGGACAAGGTGTTCGCCTCGCTGCGCCGCCTGCAGGAGGAGGACCCGCTGATCGACCTGCACCGCGACCCACAGACTGGGGAGCAGATAGTCGCCGGGCTCTCCCAGGTACACGTCGAAGTGACCGTCGACCGTCTGCGCTCTCGCTTCGGGGTGCAGGTGAGCCTCAAGCCGCCACGCGTGCCCTACCAGGAAACGATTCGCTGCGCGGCAACCGCTCACGGACGGCACAAGAAGCAGTCTGGCGGTCGCGGACAGTTCGGCGACTGCCACATCGAGATCGAACCCCTGCGAGCGGGCATGGGATTCGAATTCGTCAACCAGATCAAGGGCGGGGTGATCCCCAGCTCCTTCATTCCGGCGGTCGAGAAGGGTGTGCGTGCGGCAATGGACGCCGGGGTGCTCGCCGGCTATCCGGTCAAGGACGTGCGCGTACGGCTGTTCGACGGCTCCTACCACGCTGTGGACTCCTCGGAGATCGCCTTCAAGCTCGCCGGGGCCCAGGCGATGAGAGATGCCCTGCAGCACGCCGACCCGGTGCTGCTGGAGCCGATCATGCTGGTCAGCATTTCAATGCCCGAGGAGTGCGTGGGGGACGTGATCGGCGACCTCAACGGCCGCCGCGGTCGACCTCAGGGCATGGAGCCGACCGGATCGATGACCGTGCTGAAAGCCGAGGTGCCGATGGCTGAGATGCTCACCTACGCCCCCGATCTACGCTCGATCACCGGCGGGCAGGGCGACTATACGCTTGAGTTTCTGCGCTACGAGGAGGTTCCCGCGCACCTCGCCCAGAAGATCGTCGAGCAGGCCAGCACCGAGCACGCTGCCGCGCACGCCTGAGTAGCCAAAACGCGCGGCGTGCCACGCCCGGCTACCCTGAAGGAGTATGGCCACCCGATCGATCGTCACCTCCCAACCCGACGTCGCCTGCGACGTGTGCGCCAGACGTCTTTTGCGCGGGGAGCAGCCCGAGGTGTTCCTGGCGGGCGCCGGGCGGCGCACGGTCTGCGATCTGTGTGCCCCGCGCGCCACCCACGAAGGCTGGCTGCGAGAGAGCGCCGGACAGGCGCTCTCCCACCGCGCGCCGCGCGGCAGACGCGGACGCACGCTGCTTGATCGTCTGCGTCAGCTACGCGAACCGGCGCGAAGCCCCGGTGGCTCACGACACGCCCAGGGCACCGGTGAGGAGCAGCCCGAGCCCGAGCCCTTTCAGTTCCTAGAGGCACCGCCGCTGGGCGCCTCGACAAACCAGGCCTCCTTCTTGACCGAGTCCTTCGGCGAGCTCGGGGACCTCAGCGCCCCGCCGCACGGCGACGATCTCCAGTACACGCCCCCACCCGACCACGATCAGCGGCTGCTGCTCGCGATCGACACCTTCAACATCTCCGAGCACAAGCGCCGTGTCGCCGGAGTGACCCGCTCGCTCGGCACTCCCACCGTCAACGTCAGGCGTGCGGATGACCCCGACAGCCGTATCCTGATCACCGTCGCCTGGGAGCTCTGCTGGTATCGCTACGCGGTGGAGCCGCACGACCCGACCGGTGTGAGCGTCCTGGCGCAGGGCATGGAGCTCGAGGAACTTCCGGCGCAGGAGCTCGAGCCGAACGCCACCGTCGGCGAGCACGGCGAGCTGGTCGCCCTCGCCGCGTGACACCACGCCGCCCGGGTCCTCCTTTTCATTTCGCCTCTAGCGGGATAGCATTCAAGAAACCATGATCTACTGCGTGGTTCCGGAGGCACTGGTTGACGAGCTCTACGACAAGCTCGTGAAGCACTACGCCGACGATGAGAACGTGACGGTGATCGTCGATCGGCGCAAGTCTGATAGACGTGGCCGCCAACCCGACGGGTCGGCTGACATGAAGCGTCGGGAGGTTCGTGATCGCCGCCGCGCGCGCGTTCCCGGTGAGTTCTCGAGCCTGGCCACGCCAGCCGAGTGACCCGCCCGAAGCCCACTCGCGCCGATGCAATGATCAGAATCTCCCTGCTCTCATGAAGGTTCTCGTGCACGTCGACGGCGGCGCCCGCGGCAACCCCGGCCCGGCCGCCGCGGCCGCCGTGGTGTCCTCCACCGAGGGAGAGGTGCTGGACGAGTCATCGCGCTACCTGGGAGCGGTCACGAACAATGTGGCCGAGTACAAGGGTCTCTTGCTGGGGCTCGAGCGGGCGCTGGCACTCGGTGCCACCGAAGTGCAGGTGATCAACGACTCCGAGCTCGTGGCCAAGCAGCTGAAGGGGATCTACCGGGTCAAGCACGAGGCGATGCAGCGACTTCACCGCGAGGCACGGGGGGTGCTGGAGAACTTCGAGCAGTGGTCGATTCGGACCGTGCCGCGCGAGCAGAACTCCCACGCCGACGCACTCGTGAACGCGACTCTCGATCAGCAGCGTCTCGCCGGCGCGCGCTGACTAGCGCAGCGTCTGCGCCGAGCGCGCGAGCGCGATCATCTGCTCGTTTGAGAGATCCTCGAGCAGCGTGTTGGTCAGCCAGTACAACACCCTGCCCGAATGCCAGCCGATCACATGGATGTGTTCGCCGTCCTCGACGATCATGTAGGTGCGCGAGCCGATCTTCTGCGTGGTTGCGTGATCGAAGATCGGAGGCGAGCTCCAGTCGGTGCCCTCGAAGTCGTAATAACCGCCGAGACTGTTCTGCTGGAGCACCATCACATAAGCGTGGTGCGGGTGTTTCTGGGCGTCTTCGATCGTGTAGGGGCGAACGGTCTGCAGTGTGGCCGGGCCGGTCTGTAGAGCCGGGTAGGCGACCGGGAAGGGGATGCCCACGGCGGCGGCGGCGACTTCGCGCACGTTGCCGGAAGGGGTTGGATACAGGCCGATCGAGGCGGGGGAGACGCTCGTGGAGCGATGGTGTCGGTGGTGGGAGGGGTGGGAGGAGCTATGGGAGCTGACATGTACACGCTGGCCACCGTGCAGGAATTCTTTCAGGGTGGCCGTCTCCTCACTGGGAGTCGAGGTCACATAGGAACCTTCGCCGAGTTTGAAATTGACGTTTGAGGTTTGGAACTTGACCTGGCGCAGCGGCTTGTCTTGGGAGAAGGCGATCAGCTTGGCGAGTTCGATCAGCTCTTCCGCGGAGCCGTGAAAGCCCGCCTGCACAATCGCGTGCCCGACCGCTTTGGCGACAGCGTCGATCTGGCCGATACCGGGCTTGGCCTGCTCTCGCAGGTCACGCAGAAAGTCCTGCTGGCGCGCTACGCGCACGAAATCCGAGTCGCCGTGGCGGTAGCGCACGTACTCCAGCGCATGTTCGTAGCAGAGCTTCTGGTAGCCGGGCTGGAGGTTGATTTCCGAGTAGTTTTCTTCGGGGGTGCCGGTGTTTAGGTGGTAGTAGCGGTGATCGACGTTGACATAGGCGCAGCCGAGCGCGTCGACGACGCGAATGAAGCCGCTGAAACTGACGTCGACGATGCCGTTGATCTTTTCTTTGAGTTCGGGAAAGACTTCGTGCTCGATCGTCTGGGCCGCCAGGAGCATCCCTCCTCTGACACCTCCCAGTTTGTTGCCGATCGTGTAGGCCGCGTTGATCTTTTCGTGGACGTAGAGTTCGCCGTGGGGAGCGGTGATGTTGACCATCAGATCGCGCGGAATCGAAAGCATCGAAGTCTGGCCCTGTTCGGGGTCGAAGCGCACCAGCAGGATCGTGTCTGAGTGAGGCGGGTTGGCACGATCTTCGGCGTCCTTGGACTGTGCGCGGCGATCCGAGCCGAGGACCAGAAACGTCTGGGGGCCGCCATTGTATTCCGGAGTAACCACTTCTTTGGGCACGGTCACTTCGTTGATTTTCGGGAAGACCTCCTTGGCGATGTTGGTGACTTCGTTCAGAGCCACGGTTGCCGTGGTCGCCCCGCTGAGCGCGACGATCAGAACGGCGGCGATCGCGAATCGCTTCCACATGCGCTTCCAAGGCGCGGGCGGACGCTCCTCCTGTGGCGTTGGCGGAAAGCTCATGGGCTAAACGGATCGGCGAGCGGGGAGTAAAGACAAGATGACACCCCCACCAAGCAGCCGCCGAGCGACATAGGATAGTGGGCGCGGCGGCCATCCCCGTCGGTATCCAAAAGCGTTCTGCGCTGGTCCCACGCCGCTGCTGCAGGTAGCCTCGCCAACATGCTCAGCCCCCGCAATCGTGAGCTCTTTGCTCTGCTGCCCGCCGCGCTGCTCGTCACTGCCGGGTTCACCGCGATCTTCATCCAGCAGCAGAACAACGCGCCGCGCTCCTCCACCAACGTGGTGCTCAGCCACGCCTCCAGCGTGTCGCTGACCTATGGCGCGATCTTTCTGGGGCTGTGCATCGTCGCTCACCTGGTGATCCGCATGGCGCTACCCAACGCCGATCCCTACCTGTTTCCGCTTGCGACGGTACTCGCGAGCGTGGGGATCGTGATGGTCTACCGGATCAACCCGACGCTCGCACGTCAGCAGGCGCAGTGGATGGTCGTGGGCATCGGCCTGTTCGCCGCCACCATCATCGCGCTGCGCCGCGAAGGGCTGGGTGTCCTGGAGCGCTACCGCTACACGATCGCGCTGGCGGGGATCGGGATGGCGGTGCTGCCGCGAGTACCGCTGATCGGCGAGCAGGTCAACGGCGCCTACCTGGACATCCATTTCGGCGGCGTCTCCTTCCAGCCGGCCGAGTTCGCGAAGATCGCGATCGTCATCTTTTTGGCCAGCTACCTGCGCGACAACCGCCAGATCCTCGTGACGGCGGGCCGGCGTGTGCTCGGCCTCACCCTCCCCCCGATGAAGCAGTTCGGCCCGATGCTCATGGTGTGGGGCGCAGCGATGGCGACACTGCTGCTCACCCGCGAGCTCGGGACATCGTTGATGTTCTACGGCGCGTTCCTGGCGCTGTTGTATGTCGCCACCGGACGCTTTTCCTTTCCGCTGATCGGCCTCGTGCTGTTCGCGGCGGGGGCGTGGTTCGTCGTCGGGCACGTCGGGCACGTGCACGCGCGTGTGATCGCCTGGGAAGACACGCTAAATCCGAAGCTGTTCAACAACGGCACCAGCTACCAACTCGGGCAGTCGCTGTTCGCGCAGGCCGACGGCGGACTATTGGGCACCGGGTTTGACCAGTCGCTGCTGCAGTACCCGGTGGAACTGGCCAACCATCACGTGGTGCGCCGCTCGATCTTGCCCGTCCCGGAAAGCGACTTCATCTACGCGGTGATCACCAACGAGCTCGGACTGGCGGGTGCTGTGGGGCTGCTGCTCACCTACCTGGTGTTCGTCGCCCGCGGCTTGAAGGTCGCCGTGCTGGCCCGCGACTCGTTCTCCAAGCTGCTCGCCACCGGCCTCTCGTTCATCGTTGCGATGCAGGTGTTCGTGATCGTCGGGGGCGTCACACGCGTGATCCCGCTGACCGGGGTAACGCTGCCGTTTGTAGCCTACGGCGGCTCCTCGGTAGTGATGAACTTCGTGCTGCTCGCCCTGCTGTTGGTCGTCTCCGAGCGTGCACGGCGCCCCGAATAGGAGGTTTTGACCGGTTTGTGTTTGGTTTTCCCCGCCAAACCTCCACAAAGCTGAACATTCGGAAGGCCACGGCACCGCGCCGGCGAAAATCACCGCGAGATGCCGAGCTGCACGATCGCCGCCCAACCACACTTCCTGCTGAGGACCCGTCAGCGTCAAGATGGCAGCCGCTACCAGGCGCACCTGGGCAGGCGCTCCTCGCCCGCGGGCCTACACCATCGGCGATGGCTAGATCGCCTGCGCCGAGCGCTGCGTGAGGATCTGCTGGTGCTGCACTACCAGCCGATCGTCTCGATCGAGAACTCGGAGATCTCCCATTACGAGGCGCTTGTGCGTCTGGCCGACCAGCCCGACGGAAGCCTGCTGGCGCCCGGGAACTTTATCCCCACCGCGGAGCGTTACGGCCTGGTGGCCCAGCTCGACCGGCTGGTAATCGCCAAAGCCATCGCCGAGCTGGCCCGCCATCAAGCAGACGCCCGGCACACCGCGGTGAGCATCGCGGTCAACCTCTCAGCGCTATCGATCACCGACCCGGGGATGCTCACACACATCCGCCGCGAACTGGCACGGTGGGGTGTGGATCCCCGCGCCCTGGTTCTCGAGGTGACCGAGACAGCCGCGATCCGCGAGATGGACCGCGCCAAGGCGTTCTGCCACAACGTGCGTGCTCTTGGCTGCGCGGTGGCGCTCGATGACTTCGGGGCGGGCTTCGGCTCCTTTCACTACCTCAAGCACCTGCCGTTCGACTACCTGAAGATCGACGGCGACTTCATCCAGAACCTGACCGGCTCCGCCAAGGACCAGCTGGTGGTCAAGGCGCTCGTCGCGCTCGCCCGCGGCATGGGCAAGCAGACGATCGCGGAGTACGTCACAAGCGCCGAGACACTTGCGCTGTTGGGCGACTACGGCGTCGACTACGCGCAGGGATTTCAGATCGGGGCGCCGGCGCCGCTTGAGATGTTCGCGCTGGCGGCGTGAGCGGCGCTAACGCGGCTGGGGATACTGGCTGCGCATAGCCGCGTCCCACAGACGGTCGCTCATCACAGCGCGCATCGCGAGCGTCAGCTTCGCCGACGGGGTGATCGTGATCCGCGCCGGCGCTCGCCGCCGGGTGATCGCACGCTCGATGACCTTCGCGACGCGCTCGGGCCCGGCACCCAATCGGCGCATCGGGCCCTCATAGGCGCCGGTGGTGAGCGCCCCCACAGCCGCGTTGAAACGCGCATACGGGCCATCCTGCGCCTCGCCGGTGGCCTGCGTCATCGCGCTGGTCGCGGCCACACCAAAATCGGTCACGATCAGCCCCGGCTCGAGCAGCACCACGTCGATGCCGAAGCCGCGCAGCTCGAAGCGAAGCGCGTCAGAGATCGCCTCCAGGGCGTGCTTGGTGGCGTGATAGTGCCCGCCGCCCGGGAACGAGAGCCGGCCACCCATCGAACCGACGTTGACGATCTTGCCCCAGCGCTGCTCGCGCATACCCGGCAGCACCAGTTGTGTCAGACCGATGAGACCGAAGACGTTGGTCTCGAACTGGCGGCGCACAGCCGTAAGCGGAACGGTCTCGATCGCTCCGCTCTGGCTGTAGCCGGCGTTGTTGACGAGCACTCCGACCGCGCCCTCGGCCTGCTCGATCTGCTCGACGGCCGCGCGCATCGAGGACTCATCGGTCACGTCGAGCTCGAGCGTGTGGCATCCGTTCTGTGCGAGCTCGGCGATCGACTCCAGGCGCCGGGCGCTCGCATAGACCGTCCGGCCCGAGCGCGCGAGCCGCAGGGCGGTGGCGCGCCCAATGCCCGAGGAGCATCCGGTGATCAGTACGGCTCTGGAGGGCTCAGACATTCCGGCCAGCATATGGGTTACGCAAGTGCCGCGCACGAAAAAACCGAGTGTCCCTTCTCAAATCTGAGGATCTGGGTCCGGTCAGCCAAAGGCCCTATCCTCTAGGGCTCCTCGCCCGCAGCCCGCGAGTCACCAAACAGACGCGAAACCCACAGCAAGGAGTCCGCCCGCCATGACCACCGTCACCCTCCCGGACGCACTCGGGGAGCCCGCCCGCCAGTTCATCTCAAGCCAGCACGGCCTGCTGATCGGCTCCGAGCGCCTCCAGGCCGCTGACGGCCGGACCTTCGACACGCTCGATCCGTCCACCGGCGAGGTGATCGCGAGCGTTGCTCACGCCGGTTGCGTCGATGTCGATGCGGCCGTCACCGCCGCCAGCGAGGCGTTCAAGGACGGCTCGCCCTGGAGGACGATGTCGGCCACAGATCGTGGGCTTAGGATCTCGAAACTGGCCGGGCTGCTCGAGTCCCACGCCGATGAACTGGCGCAGATCGAGTCTCTCGACAACGGCAAGCCTGTGAAGTTCGCGCGCTACGTCGACCTCGCCGGGGCGATCGCCCATCTGCACTATTTCGCCGGCTGGCCCAGCAAGATCGAGGGCTCAACGATCCCCGTCGGCGCCCCCAACATGCTCTGCTACACCCGGCGCGAACCGATCGGGGTGTGCGGCCAGATCATCCCCTGGAACTTCCCGCTGCTGATGGCAGCCTGGAAGATCGCGCCCGCGCTCGCCGCCGGCGCGACGATCGTGCTGAAGCCCGCCGAGCAGACGCCGCTGAGCGCCCTGCGCCTAGGCGAACTGGCACTCGAGGCCGATATCCCGCCAGGGGTTCTGAACGTCCTCACCGGCGACGGGGAGACCGGTGCGGCGCTGGTCGATCATCCCGGGGTCGCAAAGATCGCCTTCACCGGCTCCACCGCCGTTGGACGGGAGATCGGCTCCAAGGCCGGTCGCGCGCTCAAGCGCGTCACGCTCGAGCTGGGTGGCAAGTCCCCCAACGTGATCCTCCCCGACGCCGATTTGCCGAGTGCGATCAGCGGGTCCTACACGGGCATCTACTTCAACTCCGGCCAGGCATGCAACGCCGCCTCGCGTCTGTTCGTGCACAAGGATCAATTCGACGAGGTGGTCGGTGCGCTGGCCGAGCAGGCCACCGCTACCGTACCCGGCCCGGGACTCGACCCTGAGACCTTCGTTGGTCCGCTGGTAAGCGCCGAGCAGCACGCCCGCGTAAAGGACTACATCGAAGCTGGTCGCTCAGAAGCCGAGCTCGTGGCGGGCGGCTCCAGCGACCCCGTGGCCGAGCATCCGGGAGGCTATTTCGTGGCACCCACGCTGTTCACCAGCACCGACGACCAGGCCCGGATCGTGCGCGAGGAGATATTCGGCCCGGTACTCGTCGCCCAGCCGTACGAGTCGATCGAGGAGGTCGCGGCCCGCGCCAACGAAAGCGAATACGGCCTGGCGGCAGGGGTATGGACGCGCGATGTCTCAAACGCGCACCGTCTAGCGAGCCTGCTGCGCGCCGGCTCGGTTTACATAAACACATGGAGTGCCAGCGATCCGGCGGCACCGTTCGGTGGCTTCCGGGCCTCTGGGGTGGGCAGAGAGCACGGCCACGAGGGCCTCGGCGCCTACCTGGAGACAAAGACTGTGTGGACCGCGCTGTAGGCAGGCGCGCGGGTGCACTAAAGTCACTCTCATGAACGCAGGGACACCCGTGCCCGGCAGCCTGTCGATCTCCAGCGAGACCGACCAGGACACGGTGCACATCACTCTGCAGGGGGAGCTCGATCTCGCCAGCGCACCACAGATGCAGGAGCATCTGCGGGCCGCCGGGGACAGCGCTCCCGCCCGCGTGGTGGTCGACCTCGCCCGCCTGGCGTTTATCGACTCCACCGGCCTGCGAGTGCTTCTGCAAGCCGACGCCCGCGCCCGCGAGCTCGGCTACGAGCTGGTGCTCCGTCCCGGTGAGCCATCGGTGCAGCGTGTTTTCGAGGTGACCGGGGCGACGGACATGCTCCGCTTCGAACACGCCCCGGAAGGCTAGGGCTACGCCTTTCAAGCAGAGCTACCTGCCGGCGGCTGGACGCGCACGGCTGACAGGACTGTATGACCCGGTACTCGGCCTGAGCATGCCCGAGCGGGCACTGCGCGGCGAGCTGCTCGCGCAGGCATTCGCCCACGGCCAGCCCTCGGCGGCGCTCGACCTCGGGACCGGCACCGGGTCGCTGGCGATCGAGCTGGAGCGCAGGGCACCTCACGCGAGAGTGGTGGGCGCCGACGTGGACAGCGGCGCGCTCGCCCGCGCCCAGGCCAAGGCCGGTGCAGACTCTCGGGTTCAATGGGTCAAGGCAGACGCGACGGCGCTCCCGTTCGCCGACGGCAGCTTCTCGCTGATCACCTGCTCGCTGGTGCTGCACCACCTGCGCCGAGCAGAGAAGCTGCAGGCGCTACGCGAGTGTCTGCGTGTTCTGAGTCCCACCGGGCGCCTTCACATAGCCGACTGGGGTAGACCTCAGGACCCGCTGATGAGGATCGCGTTCCTTTCGATCAGGATGCTCGACGGCTTTGACCGTACACGCGCGCATGCCGCCGGCGAACTGCCTGAGCTGATCGCCGCCAGCGGGTTTGCCCTGCCAACTCCATACAGGCGCATGCGCACCATCTGGGGAGCACTCGAGCTGATCAGCGCCAGCCCACCGACCCCAGCGGGAACGACGGGCCACGCTTCCCTTTAGGCTCCCGCGACGAGCACACCCGCAGATGAACCGCGTAACTCACATGGGCCGGCTGGCCCCCGCACCCAGCACCTCACCGCCAGGCGAGCATCGATTCGCGCTGGGCGCCGGGTCGGACACGCACGTTTCACAGCCGCTGATCGCGCTGATCGCCGCGCTCTTTCTGATCCTTCTGTGCGCTACCGCGGAGATCGTGATCGACGGCTCGGTCGGTCACTCGCCGCTGATCCCCAAATCACCGCAGATCGCTGGCTGGCTTTCCGGGCCCGGCGAGCGCCTGGGCTACAGGGTCTTTTTGATCGCACTGCTGGCCTTCACCGCTGCCTACGGCGCGCTCTTGATCCTCGCCCGCCGCCTGCCGGCGCGCTGGCTGATCACGCTGATAGTGGCGCTGCACGTGATCGTCTTCGCCGGGCCGATCCTGCTCTCCACCGACGTATTCAGCTACATCGCATATGCCCGTATGGGGGTTCTGCACGGCGTGGACCCCTACACACACGGGCCGTTCGCGATCCACTCCGACGCGATCTACCGCTACGTCGGGCTGGACTGGAAGCACGTGGCGACCGCCTACGGTCCCGTCTACACCCTGCTGTCCTATCCACTGGCAGCACTGGGCGTGGTCGGTGCGCTGTGGGCGATGAAGTTGCAGGCGCTGGTGGCGAGCGCCGGCACGCTGTGGCTGACCTGGCGCGTCGCCAAGGCCAGGGGACTGGATCCGCGCCTGGCGGTGTTTGCCGTCGGGGCGAACCCGCTGTATGTCATCTACGGCCTAGGTGGAGCCCACAACGACATGCTGATGATCGTGCTGATGATGGGCGCGGTCAGCCTGACATTCGCCAAGCGCGACGGTGCCGCGGCGGCGATGGTGATCACCGGTGCACTGGTGAAGGCGACCGTCGCGGCGCTGTTGCCGTTCATGATCATCGGGCGCCGGCAGATGAGCAGCTTCGCCGGTGTGATCGCCGCGCTCGGCGTCGGCCTGTCGATCGCCTATCTGGCCTTCGGGATTCATGGGGTCGATCTGCTGTCCGCGCTCAACCGCGACGCGGCGCTCGTTTCCACCGACAGTTTCCCGACCGAGATCGCGCACCTGGTGGGCAAGCCGGGGGTCTTCCCGATCGACCACGACCTGCTCAAGGCGGGGCTCGTGCTGATAGTTCTGCACCTGCTGTGGCGCACCTGGCGCGGCTATGACTGGGTCGCGGCTTCCGGCTGGACGCTGCTGGCGATATCGGTGACAAGCACCTGGCTGCTCGCCTGGTACACACTCTGGTCCCTGCCGCTGGCGGTCATAACCCGCGATCGCCGGCTGCTCTACGCGACACTGTTCATCCAGGCACTGTTCATAGTCCACCAGACCGGCCCGCTGTTCGCACAAGTCAAATGACCAGCGGACACGACACACCCACCAAAGCCCGATGGCCCGCATTGGCACAGCGACTGGGACCACTACCGGCCGAACGCCGCGGGCGCGGTGAGCTGCGCCTGATCGAGACCACGGTGCTGGTGCTCGTCGGGATCCTGCTGGCGATCGCGACCGTCAACGATCTCACGCGTCAGGTGCACATCAACCACCGCCTGCAGGCCGACCTGCACACGTGGCGTCACTACACCGGCCACGACTACCGCAACCTCTCCCTCGAGCAGGACGTCAAGACCTACAGCAGCAGGGATGTCGTCTGTGGCAACACGAGCCCCGGGGCGCCCGGCACCCACAACCAGGTGTGCCTGGTGATGAGCGGCCCGCTGCGCGCCGGCGCTCGCGCCGTTCACGGCGGCTACTACCTGCCCGCCTACCAATTGGATATCAAGGCCAACCGCTATGGCTGCTTCGGCACCGCCGCCAGCGCTCGTCTGTGCGGCCTCGGCTCCCCGCCCAGCGGCGGCGGCTGATGAGCGCGGCGGCTCAGTGCTCGCCGGCGAGCCTGGCGGGCACCGACACTTCTCCCGGGTCGGGGAGGCGAGCTCTGCTGTGGCTGCTGGCGCTCGCGGCGGCGGTGCGTCTACCCACGCTCGGATCACAGAGCTTCTGGTATGACGAGGCGTTCACTCCCGTGCACGTCTTGCACGCGAGCCTTGGGTCCACCCTGCACGCGGTCTCCCACACCGAGAACACGCCGCCGCTGTGGTACGTGCTGGAGTGGGGCGTGGCGCGGGTGCTGGGCACCGGGGAGGTGGCGCTGCGCTCGCTCTCCGCGCTGGCGGGCCTGGCCACCGTCGCGGTGGCGTGGGCGGTCGGCTGTGAGCTGGCCGGACGCCGCGCGGCGATCGGCACCGCCCTGCTGGTGGCCGTCAATCCGCTGCTTGTCTGGTACTCCCAGGAGGCTCGCGCCTACGCCCTATTCGTATTGCTCACCACGCTGGCGCTGCTGTGCTTCCTTCGCGCTCTGCGCGAGGCCACGCCGCGGCGCCTGGTCGCCTTCGCGGTGAGCGGCGCGCTGGCGCTGCTGAGCCACTACTTCGCGGTATTCCTGCTGGCCCCGATGTGCCTGTGGCTTCTCTGCAAGCACCGCTCGCGGTGGCGGATCGTGACGCCCGCCGTCGCGGCGATAGCTCTCGTGGGCCTCGCGCTGGTCCCCCTGATCTCCGCGCAGGGAGGCCATGGCACCCAGTGGATCGGCCGCTGGGCGCTGTCTAGTCGCCTACAGGCGATCCCTCAGTACTACCTCACCGACTACTACGGTTCGGCGCTCGGGCACGGCGTGGAGCTACTCCTGGCGCTCCCGATCCTCGCCGGTGTCCTGTTCGGTCTCTGGCAGGGCCTCACCCGGCGAGAGGAGCGCGGGGCACTGCTCGCGCTTGCGATCACCGCCTGCGGCGTGCTGATCCCCGTCCTGCTCGTGGCCTTCGGTGCCGACTACCTCGCGCCGCGCAACCTCGTCGCGGCGATGATCCCGCTGAGCGCGCTGCTAGCGGTGGTGGTGCTCGCGCAGCGCACCCGCAGGATTGGTGTGATGCTTGCCGGGGTCACGGCGCTCGGCTTCCTCGCCGTCACAGTCGATGCCAACCTCAGCCCGCGTCTGCAGCGCGGCGACTGGCGGGGCCTGGCTGAAGCGATCCGGGCCTCGTCTTCTCCGGCGCGAGCCCGCGCGATAACCACCGTCGAGCTGGGCTCAGCTCCCCTGGAGTACTACCTGGGACCGCTGCACAACCTCGCCCACGCCACGACGACGCTCATCGCCGAAATCGACGAGACCGGCTACGCGCCGCTGCGAGCCGGTGCGGAACTGCCGCCCGCCCCAGGCTTTCGCCTGGTGGCGCGCCGCGACATTCACGGTCTGATCCTCTACCGCTTCCTCTCGCCCGTCCCGCGCGCTGTCTCCCAAGCAACGCTGCGTCGGCACGTGATCACCCTTGAACACCCCGAGGTACTCGTGCCAGGCGCATAAAATGCTCGTCTTTGGATAAAGGAACCAGCTTGGCGTCCAGCTCACCCACGATCACCGAGACCCACAGCCAGGCACACGTGACGCTTGCGCGAGCACGCGAGCGTCTGCTGAGCCTGCAGGACCGCGACGGATGGTGGCGAGGGGAGCTTCAGACGAACGTCACAATGGACGCCGAGGACATGCTGCTGCGCGAGTTCCTGGGAGTCCGCGACCCACGCCAGACGGAACTCTCGGCAGCCTGGATCCGCTCCCAGCAACGCGCTGACGGTAGCTGGGCGAACTTTCACGACGGCCCCGGCGACCTGTCCACCACGATTGAGGCCTATTGGGCGCTGCGTCTGGCCGGCGATCATCCCGACGCGCAGCACATGCGGGCAGCCGCCGAGTTCGTCACCGGGCACGGGGGGATCGAGCAGGCACGCGTCTTTACCCATGTGTGGCTGGCGCTGTTCGGCCTGTGGCCATGGGATCGCGTTCCCGCGCTACCGCCAGAGATCGTGCTGCTGCCGCGCTGGGTGGCGCTGAACATCTATGACTTCGCCTGCTGGGCGCGCCAGACGATCGTCGCGCTCGCCGTCGTGATCGCACACCGTCCCGTACGCGCCCTGCAGTTCGACCTGAGCGAGCTGCACGGACAGCGACCGTGGCAGCCCCCCGTCGCGAAATCCAGAAGCGGAGTTTGGCTCAGCCGCCTGGATCGCGCGGCGCGGTTCTACGAACGCCGGCCGCTGAGAGCGCTGCGAAGAGCGGCGCTGGGATACGCCGAGCGATGGATAGTGCGCCGCCAAGAGGCCGACGGATCCTGGGGCGGTATCCAGCCGCCATGGGTGTATTCGCTGATCGCCCTTCACCTGCGTGGCTACCCAATCGATCATCCAGTGATACGTCGTGGACTGGAGGGCATCGAGGGGTTCATCGTCGAGGAGCGCGACGACCCGCGGCGAGTCGGTGCGCCGTCCGGTCCCAGCCGGCGCCTAGAGGCTTGCCAGTCACCGGTGTGGGACACCGCGCTGGCGGTGGTGGCGCTCAGCGACGCCGGCGTACCAGGCGAACATCCCGCGCTCGTGCGTGCCGGCGAGTGGCTATTGGGGAAGGAGATCACCGCCCGCGGCGATTGGGCGCGCACCCGACCGCAGCTGCAGGCGGGCGGTTGGGCGTTTGAGTTTCACAACGAGAACTACCCCGACGTCGACGACACCGCCGAGGTCGTGCTGGCGCTCGAGCGGATCGGATTCGCCGAGGAGACCGCCACCCACGCGGCCCGTGACCGTGCGACACGGTGGGTGCAGGGGATGCAGAGCCGCGGCGGTGGCTGGGGGGCGTTTGACGCCGACAACACACGCTCGTTGGTGCGAGCGTTGCCGTTCCTGGACTTCGGTGAGGTGATCGACGAGCCCAGCGCCGATGTCACAGCGCACGCTCTGGAGATGCTCGCCGTGCTCGGGCGAGCCGATGGGCCGCAAGCCCGCGCGGGGCTGCGCTGGCTTCTGGAGCAGCAGGAGCCCGACGGCTCCTGGTTCGGGCGCTGGGGGGTAAACCACATCTACGGGACCGGGGCGGCGCTGCCGGCGCTGAGCGCGATGGGAATAGAGCCCGCCCACCCCGCGGTGCGCCGTGCCGTCGGGTGGCTCGAGCGCCACCAGAACCAGGACGGCGGCTGGGGCGAGGATCCACGCTCCTACGAGAGCCCTGAATGGATCGGGCGAGGAGCCAGCACCGCGTCGCAGACCGCGTGGGCGCTGCTGGCTCTGCACGCCGCCGGGGAGAAATCGGGTTCACTCGAGCGAGGCGTCGACTGGCTCTGCACCACTCAACTGAAGAACGGAAGCTGGCACGAGCCGCAGTACACGGGCACAGGCTTCCCCCGCGACTACTACATCAACTATCACCTCTACCGGCTCACGTTCCCGGTCATGGCTCTCGGTCGGCTGCTGGGAGACCAGGCGAGGTGAGCGCACTCACAGACCGCCGTCCGCTTCGGTCAACCGGAACGATCCACGTCACGGCGTCGACCAGCACAGCGCGCCCTGAAACATGCGCCCGATAGAGACCGATCACACCCGTGGGCTGCTGATTCTCTCGCCGCTGCGACTCGAGGCGCTGGCCATCAACGCCGGCGCCCCGAGGCTGCGCGTGCAGCGTGTCGGCATGGGTCCCCAGCGCGCCAGCGCCGCCGTGGCAAAGCTGGCCCGAGACCCGGCACGCGCGCTAGTGGTGCTCGGTGTCTGCGGCGGCCTGGTCGACGGCGACCGGCCCGGTGAGGTGATCGTCGCAGAGCGGGTCAGCGCGGTCGAGGACAACGGAGAGTTGGGGCCCATGACGCCCTGCTCAGAGCCCCGGGCGCTTGCCGGCGCACTACTCGATCGTGGTCTTCGCGCTCGCTGCGGCACGATCGCCTGTACTTCGCGGATCGTGCACGGCGAGGCTCGCGGCCGGCTGAATCGCAGTGGCGCGGACGCCGTGGAGATGGAGTCCGCCTGGCTTGCCGAGGCCGCCAACGGCCGAGGTTTCGCGGTGATCCGAGTGGTAGCCGACACTCCCAACCACGATCTGAGCAATCCGCTGGCGGCGCTCGGCAGCTGGGTCAGCGCGCTGCTGGCGCTGCGTCGCACAGCCTCGGCACTGCAACAGCTCGCCACCGACGGGGGTCTTGGCGCGCTCCTGGGCGAGGACTGAGCGCCCCCGGTTGGCTCTCTGAAGGACTGCTGGGCACGAGCGGCACCTCCCGCCGCACGCGACGACAGCCACGCGAGCGGTCATACTGAGCTACAGATGGCCGTCCAGGTTCGCCAGAGCACGCGCATGGGTTGGTATCTGCTGCGCCAGCGCTTGGCTAAACGCGAGAAGTTCCCGCTGATCGTGGAGCTCGAGCCGCTGTTCCAGTGCAACCTGGCGTGCTCGGGCTGCGGCAAGATCCAGCACCCCGAGCACGAGCTGCGCCGCCGGATGCCCGTCGCGCAGGCGATCGGCGCGATCGAGGAGAGCGGCACGCCGATGGTCTCGATCGCCGGCGGCGAGCCGCTGATCCACCCTGAGATCCACGTGATCGCCGCGGAGCTCCTGAAGCGCAAGAAGTTCGTGTACCTGTGCACAAACGCGCTGCTGTTGGAGAAGAAGCTCGAAAACTTCACGCCCAGCCCGTACTTCTCCTGGGCGATCCACATCGATGGCCTGCGCGAGCGCCACGACGCCTCAGTGGAGCGCGAGGGGACCTTCGAGAAGGCGGTGTCGGCGATCAAGGCCGCCAAGGCGGCCGGCTTCCGAGTGACGACCAACACCACCTTCTTCACCCACGACTCGCCCAAGACGGTGCGCGAGGTGCTGGACTTCCTCAACGACGACCTAGAGGTGGACGAGATGATGATCTCGCCGGCCTACGCGTATGAGAAAGCACCCGACCAGGAGCACTTCCTGGGGGTGACGCAGACACGCAAGCTGTTCAGCGAGGCGTTCGCCGACGGCCGCCGCAAGCGCTGGCGGCTGAACCACAGCCCACTGTTCCTGGACTTCCTCGAGGGCAAGGCGGAATTCGACTGCACCGCCTGGGGCATTCCCAGCTATTCGCTCCTCGGCTGGCAGCGGCCGTGCTACCTGATGGCTGACGGCTACGCGGAGACCTACAAAGAACTGCTGGAGAGCACCGACTGGAGCTCCTACGGTCGCGGCAGAGACCCGCGCTGTGAGAACTGCATGGCCCACTGCGGCTACGAGCCCACGGCCGTGCTGCAGACGACCAGCTCGCTGCGCCAGTCACTCAGAGCGCTGGCCGGCTGAGGTCCCGTCCAGCTCGCGGCCCGTGTCGGGCGCGTCCTGTGCCTGCTCTCGCTCGGACTGCGAGGCGGCGCGGACCTCGCGCCATGTCAGGCCCTCGCCGAGCAGCGCGGGCACGCCGAGCGCAAGCGCCGTCAGCACCTCGACGGCCTGCAGGATGATCCCGTAGGCAAGACCCGTGCCAGCGCCCACACCATAGGCGGCGAGCACGACCAGGCAGGCGGCCTGGAAAACGCCCACGTTCGACGGCGTGGCGGGTAGTACCGCGGTTACGTTCACGGCAAGCAGGATCGCCGCCGCCGCCACGAGGCCGCCATCGGATTGCAAGCCGAGCGCCAGCAGCACCGTGTAGCAGGCCAGCCACTGCAGCACCCACGCCAGCAGCTGGCTGACCACAGCCGCCGTGCCGTAGCGCGGTCGCGCGAACACCCTCAACCCACGCCGCGCCAGGTGCAGCATCCGGCTGATAGCGGCGGCCGCAAGCGAGACGCGTCGCGAGCGCGAGCGGCGCGCGAGTACCAACAGCCGCGGGCCGGCAAGCACCAACACGCACACAATCAGCGGAACGGCGAGGGCGCTGATGATCCCCGTCACATTACCTTCGGGCAACGGCACGCTTGTGAACGTCACCGCCGCAAGGACGGCGAGAGCGAGCAGATTGATCAGCGTCTGGGAGAAGACCGTGCCGGCGACCACCGGCAGCAGGCTCCTGGTCGGCCCGTCCAGTCGACGCGAGAGCACGAGTACTCTTGAGGGCTCACCGATCCGTCCGGGCACGAGCGCTGAGGTCATCACCCCGATCATGCTCGCGCGCGTCACCCACGCCAACGCGATCGGCGTATCGGGTAGCGCCGCGCGCAGCGTCTGATGCCAGGAGACTGATCGCAGCACCAGCGAGCAGGCCATCAGCGCCAACGCCAGGGCGATCCATCCGGGGGCGGCCGTGATCAGCAGATGACCTACGCGAGAAAGGTCCAGACTGAACAGCGCCAGCACCAGCACACCGGCGATCACGAGGACCAGAACACCCAAAACAGCGGCCCTCATATAGCGCGGGGAACCATCGTTGCCCATCACATCGGTGTATCAGCTCGCCAGCGACACCTCGATCGGAACGCCCGCGGCCAGGAACAGCGCAAGCCCGGGGAGGGCTATGCGTACTCTGGGCTCGGAGCGAGTTGGTCGCCTTGACGCAGACGTTCGAGGGCGGCGAGCATCGCGTCGCGCTCACAGTCGATCTTGTCCGGCCAGGGCTTCTGCGGGTGATCATCGAGCGTCTTCAAGCCGTTGCCGGTGATGATCGCGACGACGACCTCATCGGCGGAGAAGCGTCCGGCGGCCGCCAGTTTCTCGAGCACCGCGATCGTCGTGCCGCCAGCCGGCTCGGTCAGCACACCCTCGGTGGCGGCCAGCAGGTCGATGCCCGCGAAGATCTCCGGGTCGGTGGCGAATCCCCCTGTCCCGCCGCGTTTACGCACCGCGTCTATCACCAAGTAGCCGTCGCCGGGGGCGCCGATCGCCAAGGAGTGCGCCGCTGTCTCCGGAGTGACGGGGTGGACCTCGGCCTCCTCGGCCAGGATCGCCGAGGCGATCGGGTTACATCCGCTTGGCTGGGCGATGTGGATCTTGGTCGGGTCCGTCTGTGCCAGCCCCAGCAGCTGCAGCTCGACCAGCCCCTTGTGTATGCGTGAGGACAGCGTCCCGCCGGCCGCCGCCGTGATGATGTGATCGGGCGAGCGCCAATCGAGCTGCTCGACGATCTCAAACGCCGCCGTCTTGGCGCCCTCGGCGTAGAACGGGCGCAGCGTGATGTTCGCGAACTCGAGGCCCGTTGCTTGGGCGACTTCTCGGCAGGCTCTGTTGGCCTGGTCGTAGTTGCCCTGCACCTGACAGACCTTGGCGCCCAGCGCCCGGCAGGCGCGGGCCTTCATGTCCTCCAGGCGGTTGGGGTAGAACACATAGGCGTCAACCGCGGCCTTGGCCGCCAGCGAGGCGACCGCGGTACCGACGTTGCCGGTGGAAACACACCCCACCTCGCGCTCGCCGAGCTCCAGCAGCCGGGCGATCGACATCGACACCACCCGGTCCTTGTAGGAGAGGCTGGGGCGTGAGGTCGAGTCGTCCTTGAGGTAGAGGTTTGACAGACCGAGCTCCGCGCCGAGGCGCTCCGCACGAATCAGGGGGGTGTAACCGGAGTGCTGGCCGACACGCGCCTTCGCGGCGGCGTCAACGATCGGCAGGAGCTCCTCGAAGTGCCAGATGTTGCGGGGCCGCTGCGTCTCGCCGACTTCCTTAAAGAGACTGGCGGCGAGCTCGTAGTCATAGACCACATCCAGGCCCTTGCCGCAATCGGGGCAGGCGAAGATCCTCTCCGTCAGCGGATAGTGGTGCTCACAGCGATGACAGGCCAAGCCGCTCGCGCAGGAACGTGTGCGTCGCGCGCTCTGTGTGGGATCCCCTGGGCCGCTCATGAGCTTCCTCTGCACAAAGAATCGCAGGTCGAGAAGTCGGCAAGGGAGATCGTGTTGCTATCCGGTGAGCAGCCGAACTCTTTAGCGCCTGTACACGGGTCCCAGTCCGGCGGCTGCTGGGCGTAAAACGTGGGGCTACAGACAAGGATTCTCAAAGCGCACGCGGACGGTTGGGTGTCGCTGGCTACGCCGGCAGCTCGGAGGGCCGCGGCCATGGCAGATCAGTTTGTGTGTCCTGGCCACCGGAGCAGATCCACAGCTCCTGGGCGATGTGGGGGGCGAACGGGGACAGCACCCTGATCAAGAGTCCCAGGGCCTCCAGAAGCGCCTCGAGGTCCTCGCCGCTCAGTTGAGCGCGCTTTGACAGCACGCGTGACTCGAAGCCCTTGATGCGCTCGAACAGGCGCATCACGTTACGCACCGCGCTGTGCACCTCGAGGCTCTCCATGTCCTCGGTGATCTTCTCCAACCCCGCTTGGCACCACTTGGACAGACGCAGCCGCAGGTGCTCGGTGTTGGCGGCGTCGGAATCGTCGAGCTCGTCCGCGTCGATGGCGAACTTCGCCTGGGAGTAGCGCCACAGCTGACCCAGGAAGCGGTGGCAATGCGCCACCGCGCTGTCTGACCAGTTCAGCGACTTCTGGGGGCGCGCGGCATACATCAGGGCGAGCCTGACCGTGTCCGCGCCGTACTTGTCTATGAGCTCGTCGGGGTCGACCACGTTGCCCAGGTGCTTTGACATCTTGCGCCCGTCGCGGATCACCATCTCGTGGAACAGGCAGCCCGCGAACGGCTCGCCGTCGGCAAGGAACGCCAGTGGGCCGATGTCGCGCAGAGCCTTCGTGACGGTGCGCTGATCGAAGACGAAGTTGCCGCTGTCCGATCCAGCCACGACACGCTCGCAGGGAAGCCAGCGACGCAGATCATCCAAGGCGAGGATGTCCTCGAGTGTCCGCTCGCGCTCGTTCGGTGGCACGCATACCGGTACCCACAGCCACAGCGCATCGAAGTGGCAGTCCAGCGTGTCGGTCTCCCGTCGCGCGTTGCCGGCGCAATTCGGGCAGCTCGTGTGGACGAACTCATCCAGCTCGGCCAGAGGGTTGCCGGTGCCGGTGGGACGGATCTCCAGCGGGAGGATCACCGGTAGCTGCTCGCGTGGGATCGGCACTGTCCCGCACTTCTCGCAATACACGATCGGGATCGGGGTGCCCCACGAGCGCTGGCGGGAGATCGTGAAGTCGTTGGCCCGATAGCGCACCGCCGCGCGTGTCTGGATCCTCGGGACGTTCGGAGGGTCCTCGATCTGCTCCTGCACGAACGACGCTCCCAGCAGGCGCTCGGCGATCACCGCGTCGGTGCGGTCACGCTCGGGGATCCCGAGTACCGCGGTGGCGCCGAAGCGCCCGTCGACCATCGGCGAGACGATCACCGGCAGCTGTGCTGCGCCAACGGGCGATGGCAGAGTGCGCCCGGTGTCGATCAGAGGCATCGCCTCGGCGTCGCGGTCGGCGCGATCCAGGCCCCCCGAGCGCAGCTCCTCCAGACGCTCGCCCACCTCGCCCTCACCCGTCCAGCGCTCTACGTCGGGGTGCTTGGGGGAGATCGCGACGAAGCGCGCGGCGGCTAGGTCCTCGGGGTGAGCGGTGAACACGGTGAGCGTGGTCCCGTCGGCGGCGCGCAGGTCAAACTCGACCCCGTCGACGCGTCCGAGCACGAAGCGCTGGGAGGACAGCGCGTTCTCATCCCAGCGTCCGTTGGCGGCGAGCTCGGACAGGCGCTGGTCGTTCTCCTGCAGGTAGGCGCTGATGCGCAGATACCACTGCGGACGCTGGATCAGCCGCACGGGGTTGTGGCAGCGCCAGCACGTGCCGTTCTCCACCTGGATCGTCGCGAGCGTGGTCTGACAGTTCTCACACCAATCCACGCTCCCCGTCCCGCGATACACAAGACCAGCATCCAAAAGTGCCAAGAACAGCCATTGCGACCACCGGTACATGACAGCATCGGAGCTCATGAACGTGCGCTCCCAATCGAAGGAGAACCCCAATCGCTTGAGCTGGCCGGTCATGTGCTGCGCGCAACGCTTGACCCACTCGCTCGGAGACTCCTGGTTGGCGATTGCGCCCAGCTCAGCCGGCAAACCAAAAGCGTCGAAGCCGAACGCGAACAGCACCGCCTCGCCGCGAGCTCGCCAGAAGCGAGCGTATGCGTCGCCGATCGAATAGCTGCGGACATGCCCGATGTGGATGTTCCCCGAGGTGAACGGCGCCGAGGGCTTTATGTATCTGGACGGCTGGCCCTCGGCCGGTATGAGCGTCCTAAACGCCTCGCGCTCACGCCACACCGCCTGACGGCGTGGCTCGATCACCTGTGGCTGGTAGCCGCTGAAAGTCGAATCGCTGTTTGTCCGCTCTGTCATCGTCTGTCTCGCTGGAGGTGGAGGTGGAGTCTAGGTATCGGTCGTGCTCGGCGGGTTCGCTACAGCCAGGCGACCGGACGCCGTCGGCTGGCTCTTCCCGGCCGAGCGCTCGGGAGGAACCTCGAGGTCTGCGCCGCTCGCGGAAAGTCCCGGGGTACCGGCTGACAGTCGGGCTCTAGGCGCAGGCGCCTGGCAAGCCCGAGGGGCTTTCAGAGGGGCTCTTGCCGATGTTCTCGTGAGTGATGCACGTTCGCCTTGGTTTTGGATTGCGTGCTGTGGTGGCGGCTGGGTGTCGCGGTCGAGCTCTGTGAACAGCCACGCTCTCGAGCGAGCTCTCCCACACCAAGTGTATCGCGGGACACCCCGGCGCTCTGGAGCCGCTGAGGTGCTCAAACGGTCTGGCAGGAAGGCACGTCGCCTGGGTAGCCGCTGAGAGCGTTGGGCAGGTCGCTAGGACCCTTGTCGAACCGTCCGAGGGGCGGTGCAGACTGCTGAAAGTGGTGGCCGATACCTGTAGGGAGATGTTTGGTAACCGGAAAGCTGGCGGTCAACCAGCCAGGACGCGCGGCGTGATCCTGATCGTGCTCGGCGCGACCGTGATCCTCCAGTCACTGACCGCGTCGGCGGCGCTAGCGGCGCCTCCCAACCCGCTGGCCTTGGCTGAGCGGGCGGCCGAAAGTTACTGGGGGAACGTCCCATGCGCCGGTCAAATAGCGGTGAACTGGCGGACGAGCACGCTTGCGCCCTCGATCCCCGGCACCGTGGTGGAGGCCTGGGTGAACTTCGAAACTCCCTCCGGCCCGCTCGATTACGCCGCCGCGAGCTCCACCTACAGCGGCTGCACGATCAATATCAACTCGGCCGTGTGGCCCAGTTACGCCGCCACAGTGGAAGCCTATCCGCAGTTCTGCCAGATGATCGTTCACGAGTTCGGCCACTTCGAGGGATACATCGACTCGACCTCCTATCCCTCTTCAGACATCCGCTATCCGCTGATGAGCCCGGATAACCTCCCCAGTGTCTGCAAGTACGACATATCGGCCGGAACGGGGCTGTATCCGAACGGGTTTCCGCCGCTGCCGGGACTCTCAAAGACCGCGACCAGAGCTCTCGCCTCGCGCCAGAAAGTGCACTGCTTTGAGGTCAGATGCGAAGTCGTGAGGCGTCTTCCCGGACGCGCTAGGCACCCTCAGAAAATCTGAACGACCACCGCGCTTGCCTGCTCGTCACGTGCGTGGCTACAGGGCGGCGCCGCCGAGTAGGCGATCCGCCCGTCGTGGGCGGCGCGTTCGAGCGCGCGCGGGCAGCGTTGGATCGTTAGCTTTGCTTTATTGTGCGCTTCTAGCCTCGCACAGCGTGGCCACGAGAACATGAGGTTTGGAGAATTGAGGAGAGCCACCGGTCGATTGTCTGCGTGTCGTTGCCCACGCGGGAAAGCCGTGGCTGGGACATCGGTGCCAGCACGCCGCGGCTACACCGTCCCTACCCGCCCCAGCAACCTCGCCACGACGTGGCGGTGGCGCGCCCGTGCCACGTGTCACCTGGGATATCGGCCTCTCAGGTGCGGCTGGCCCGGCGAGAGATTTCAGTAGAAACGAAACGGAGAACGGCTTGTCTAAGCGTCTAGGTTCTGTGATGGCGGTCTGTGTCGGCGTATCGCTGACCCTCGGGCTATCCGCCTGCGGCGGCGGCATTCCCGGCGACGCCGTCTTGCAGATCAACGGCAAAGCGATCTCCAAGGCCACCTTCAACCACTGGATGCGGGTGGCTGCGAGCTCCCCGACGCCCGGACAGAGCACCACCGCCAAGCCGGCGGTACCCGAACCGCCGGCATACAAGGCCTGCATCGCCAGCCTGAAAGCAGCCGAACCGAAGCCCGCCAAGGGCCAGAAGCCACAGACCGAAGCGCAGCTGAAGACACAATGCGAACAGCAGTACAAGGCGGTGCTGCCGCGAGTGGTGGGCTTCTTTATCTCCACGGAATGGGTGTTTGGTGAAGCTGAACACCTGGGTGTGAAAGTCTCCGACAAGGAAGTGGACAAGCGGCTGAACCAGATCCGAAAGCAGGAATTCCCGCAGGGGGTAGCCCAGTTCCAGAAATTCCTATCGAGCTCAGGACAGACCGTGTCGGATCTGCTGGTGCGGGTGAAGTACCAGCTACTGGTCACGAAGATCGAGGAAAAGATACGAAAGATCAAGATCACCGAAGCCGAAGTCGCCAAGTACTACAACCAGCACAAGTCCCAGTACGGACAGGCCGAAAAACGCTCTCTGCTGGTAGTGCTCACCAAGACCGAAGCGCAAGCCAAGCAGGCCAAGAGCGAAATCTCCTCGGGCAAGAGCTTTGCCAGCATCGTCAAGAAGCGCTCGGTCGACCCGTCGAGCAAGGGCACCGGCGGCTCGCTCACTGTCGTCAAAGGACAGGAGCCCAAGCCGCTCGACGAAGCCGTCTTCACCGCCAAACAGGGGGTGCTCTCCGGCCCGATCAAGACAACGTCCGGCTTCTACATCTTCGAAGTGAAGTCGACCACCCCGGCGACTCAGCAGGGCATCGCGCAGGTCAAGGCTCAGATCAAGCAGCAGCTGGGCCCCCAGAAGCAGCAGACCGCCTTCGCTAAGTTCGTCAAGGAATTCGAAAAGAAGTGGACGGCCAAAACGGAATGCCGTTCGGGATACGTAGTCATGCACTGCAAGGGATACAAAGCCCCGAAAGCCCCGGCGAGCACCACGGCGCCGACGGTGACCGCTACACCCGCGAAAACACCGCCCGCGAAAACAACCACGTCACCCACCGCGACGACGGGCGTCAAAGTCAAAAAGTAGGCCGCGTCGATCCTGACGCGGGCCCCGATGAGCTCGATACAGATTTGCTCGAAATGAAATGGAGAACGGTTTGTCTAAGCGTCTAGGTTCTGTAGTGGCGGTCTGCGCCAGCGTGTCGCTCACCCTCGGACTGTCCGCCTGTGGCGGCGGTGGGATTTCCGGCGACGCGGTTGTCCAAATCGACGGCAAGCCCGTCTCAAAGGCGACGTTCAACCATTGGATGGGGATCGTCGCGGACTCTGGCGCAGCCTCTGCCGCCATCAGCGGCCAGGCCGTTCCAAAGACAGTCATACCGGACCCTCCCGCCTACAAAGTCTGTATTGCGCAGCTCACAGCCACAACCCCGAAGCCGACCAAGGGCCAGCCCAAGCCCACCGAAGCGGCTTTCAAGTCTCAGTGCGAACAGCAATACACCGCGCTCAAGCAGCAGGCGTTGGGTTTCCTGATCACAACAGACTGGATCATCGGCGAAGCCCCTGGCCTGCACATCAAGCTCACCGACAAGGAAGTCGTCAAGAAGTTCGACGAACTCAAGAAGCAGCAGTTCTCCGAAGAAGCGAAGTTCAAGAAGTTCCTCGCCTCGGGTGGCGAGACGATCTCGGACTTGTTGTTGCAGGTCAAGCGCAGTCTGCTCACGCAGAAGATCGAGCAGAAGTTCAAGGAAGAGGCCGCCAAGAAGCCCACCCAGAAGGAACTGACCGCCTACTACGAAAAGCACAAGTCCCAGTACGGCCAGCCCGAAAGACGCGACCTCGAACAGATCCTCACCAAGAAGCAACCCGAAGCAGAAGCCGCAATGAAGGAAATCCAAGCGGGCAAGAGCTTTGCCAGCGTGGTCAAGAAGCGCTCGATCGACTCCTCCAGCAAGAAAACCAGCGGCCTGCTCTCGGGTGTGATCAAAGGCCAACAGGACAAGCCGTATGACACAGCCATATTCGCCGCCAAGCAGGGTGTGCTCTCCGGACCGGTGAAGACCCCGTTTGGTTTCTATGTCTTCAAGGTCAAGACCATCACCGCCGCCACCCAGCAGAAGCTCGCGCAGGTCAAGTCCTCGATCTCGCAGGCGATCACCGCCGAAAAGCAGCAGACGTTGTTCGCGGGATTCGTCAAGAAGTTCCAGAAGACGTGGGAAAGCCGCACAGAATGCCGTGCCGGCTACGTGATCATGAACTGCAAGGGCTACAAAGCTCCGAAGGTAGCCACGCCAGTACCGACGGTCGCACCCGCGCCGAGCAAGACCAACACCGTTCCCCCAGTCAAAGTCAAGAAATAGGTGCGTCACGAACGCCAAAGGAAGAAGATATGTAGGAGTCTTTATTCATAGGCGGCACTGTGCGAGAGATGGAGGCTTGTTGGCCCTCCAGCGTTGGCCCTGCGGGGGTGGGCGCTAAACCACCCTGTGGTGCGTTGGCTGAAGACCGTCGTGATGAGCGACAGGGGAAAGGCGTGGCTTGACTGCGTCAGGTGGGGACCGGGAAGACGTTCCAGAAGCGCTCGGCTGGCAAGGTCCGGCTGGGCGTCGTCGTTGAGGCGTCGAAATTTTATAGATGGCATCGAAACCGGGGGTCCTCTATTTACCCTCGGGATGAGCTTGGCGGGTGCCCGTGTTCCTGGCCAGGTGGTGTCCGGCGTAGAGGCGGCGTGAGTCCGGTCTGCGGCTCTTGCACGGAACGTGAGAAGGCGAGCGTCGATACGACGTCCGGGGTTGTAGGCCCCAAAGGTCGCGCAAGGGAGCGTGCCAACGGTGGAAACCGGAGGCACTGAGTACCGATGCGGCGCTCGCTGGCGGACCGGCTCGTAGTAGCTGTGAAGCACCTGCTCGCTGGGGTGGGGGTGGAGTGAAGGGGCCGGCTCATCTGGAATGTCGATTCGATCAACCGGGGCGCAAGCCCTGGGAGGAAGCGAGGAAACATGCCAAAGCCCAAGGACAAGCCGTTTACGATTCCCAAGCAGTTGGTGTGGGAGGCGTGGAGGCAGGTCAGGGCCAACAAGGGTGCCCCGGGAGTGGATGGGCAGGCCCTGGAGGAGTTCGAGGCCGATCTGAAGAATCAGCTGTACCGGATCTGGAATCGGATGAGCTCAGGGACCTGGTTTCCGCCTCCGGTGCGGGCTGTTGTGATCCCCAAGCCGCACGGCGGAGGTCTCAGAACGCTAGGTGTGCCCACGATCGCGGACAGAATCGCCCAGACAACTGTCGCCATGTACTTGCAGGAGCGGGCGGAGCCGAGGTTCCACCCGGATTCCTATGGGTACCGGCCGCACAAGTCGGGCGAGGAAGCGGTCGGGGTGTGCCGGCGTCGGTGCTGGGAGAACGACTGGATTATCGATATGGATATCCAGAAGTTCTTCGATGAGGTGCCGCGGGACCTGATCGTCAAGGCGGTCGAAGCGGTCACCGACACCCGCTGGGTGCTGCTGTATGTCAGACGGTGGCTTGCAGCCCCGTCACAGCAGCCGGATGGCACGCTTATCGAGCGAGAGAAGGGAACTCCGCAAGGGTCGGCAGTTTCGCCGATCCTGGTGAACCTATTCATGCACTTTGCGTTCGATTCGTGGATGGCCCGGAACTATCCGGACTGTCCATTTGAGCGCTACGCCGATGATGCCGTCGTGCATTGCACGACCAAGCATCAGGCGGAAGCGGTGCTTGATGGGATCACCACGCGGATGAGCGAGGTGGGCCTGCGGCTGCACCCTGAGAAGACGAGGGTCGTCTATTGCAAGGACGATAATCGTCGGGGCGAGCACGAGCACACCACGTTCACCTTCCTCGGGTTCGCCTTCCGGGCACGGAGGGCGGTCAACGGCAAGACTGGGGTGCGGTTCACCTCGTTCTCGCCCGCGATCAGTCCCGAGGCGCTCAAGGCCAAGGGCGCCAGGCTCCGCGAATTGCGGATTCACACGCGCACCAACCTGTCGCTGAACGACCTGGCGCGATGGCTGAACCCCATCGTCGGCGGGTGGATGAACTACTACGGCCGGTATTACAGGTCGGCGTTGTATCCCCTTCTGCAGCGCGTCAGCTCCTACCTGAGGCGCTGGGCTGGGAAGAAGTACAAGCGGTTGCGGGCCTTCAAGCGGTTCAAGCGGTGGTGGACCGGGCTGCAAGACAGAGAGCCTGGCCTGTTCGCCCAATGGCGGTGGGTCCACGTGTACTGAGGTGCTGGTGAGAAGAGCCCGGTGATGGGAGACTGTCACGCCGGGATCTGTGGGAGCCTGGGGGTGCGATTCCCCCGGGCCACCCGACCGCGCGCCGTCGTCCGGGTGGTGCTAGCCGAGGCGCTCACCGGACTTCATCGGCTAACCGTGCAGCCGTGCAGGCGTCTGGGCCATCGATCTGGTGGCCTGGACGTCGCCGGCAATCGAGGCCTGTCTGAGTGTCACCGAGGTCTGTTTCGCGGTTGGCTGTTCCTCGCTGGGCACCTTCAGCAGTCGCTTTGCTGAGTCGGTTGGTGTGTCGCCTAGTGGGCCTTCTCGGAAGGTTTGACCGGTTTTGAGTTCATGCTGCGATGCGGTGTCGGTTTTCGGCGGCGGTCAGTCGGCGGTTTCGGTGTTCGCCGTTGCGGTAGGTGATGTGGCGGGCCAGAGCGAACGCGAAGGC